>NZ_VSRL01000239.1 GCF_012184385.1 Lentzea indica | reverse complement strand
GCGGGCAGGCCACGGCCGCCGCCGTAGCCGATGTACGTCACGACCACCGGCAGCGGGCCGTCGCCGGGCGGGCGCAGGTACCAGCCGCGGACGCGGTGGCCGTGCGCACCGGAGAACTCCACGTCGTACACCGACAACGGCCGGTAGAGCTTGGGCTCGTGCGGCGTCAGAACGGCGGGCGCCGCGTCGGCCGTGGTCTTGGCGAGCTGGGTGGCCCACCACTCGTCGAGGCCGGCGGGCTCCGGCGTGGTGACGCGGTGCCGGAGCAGGTCTTCCTCTGACATGTCGACGACGGGCACGCGGCCTCCTCCTAGATCCTCGCTGCGACGATCGGTGCCAGGCGGTCGGCGATCTTGCGGTGGCCCTGGTCGTTGGGGTGCACGTTGTCCGTCGTGTCGGTGGCCTCGTTGATCCAGCCCTCGGTGCTGACGAAGTGCACGTTGCGGTCACCCCCGTCGGTGAGCGTCTTCACCGCCGCCTGCGTCTCCGGAATGTACCGCTTGCGGAACGTGCCCAGCGCGAAGATCGCCGCGGTCGGGTACTTCTCGCGTGCGCGCCGCAGCAGCGTGACGTAGGACGACTGGAACTGCTCCTTGGTCACGCTGTGCCCGACGTCGTTGGTGCCGAGGTTGATCACGACGGCGTTCGCCTTGTAGCGGCCGAAGTTCCACGCGGGCGTGTTCAGCGCGAGGCCTGTACGCAGGAAGCCCTCCCGCATGCTCAGGCACCCGTCAGCAGCCGTGTGCAGGCACGCGCCGCCGACCGCGATCTGCGTGTGGCCCACCTTGAGCTTCTCGCCCGTGAGCCAGCCGTACGCGGTGAGCGCCTGCTTCGACGACTGCTGGCCCACGGTGATGGAGTCACCGACGAACTCGATGATCTTCGACGGCACGGTGGGCGCGAACGTCCGTGCACCGGTGTCGAGCTCGATGCCCTGGTGCACCGCGTCACCCTTGTACGAGCCCGCGATCGGGCGGTAGGAGACGCGGAGGGTGTGATTGCCCGCGGCCAGTGGCGTCGGGGTGAGGTTCACCGTGCCGCTTCGGTTCACATAGGACACATCGGGCCCGCCGTCGATGCTGACGAAGAAGTCGATCGTCCGGCGCTGCTTGAGCTTCACCGTCCTGCCGGTGAAACCGACGACGAGGTACGCGCCGGCCCACTCGGAGACGTAGGCGCTCGACGAGCTCGTGTTCCACCGGCCGATGTACTTGACGTTCGGATCGGCAGGCGAGCTCGTGGTGGCTGCGGACGCCGCCGGGACCACGGCAACGGTGCTCACCAGCACCGCCGCCGTGACGAGAAGCTTCTTGATCATGCTCCAGCCTTTCAGCGCGAGGGCAGGGGAACGCGCGACCAGTCGACGTCCGATGCGAGGTAGAAGCTCGGGTACGACGGCTGGTTGTAGGTGGTCTGCTGGCGGGCGACCTCTACGCGGTACTGACGGTCGTGCATGAGCGTGTACATCTTGTGGTTCGTCGGTTCGGTGCTGATGTAGAAGCGCAACGCCGTGCTGTCCTGCGTGCGCACCATCAGTTCCTCGCGCCAGTCGCCGAAGACGTCGGCCACGAGCGACGGATTTCCCTTGGTGCCGTTGTTGGCGCGTGTTCCGGCGGCGGTGAGGAGCGTGCCGCGCCGCCAGTCGTCGATGGTCGGCGTGACGTCTTGGGCGCCGTTCACGATCTGCGTGGTCAGGTCGCCGGCCCAGCGGATGCTCATGTTCGTTCCGGGAGAACGGGTTTCGAGCCGGCGTCCGTCCGCGCTCCAGAGGCCGGCGGAGTCCGAACCGTTCGGCATGGACGCCCACGTCTCGATTCCGGGCACGTCCGGCCGGACGTCACCGATCATGCCGCGGCCGGTGTCCATTCCCGAGTACGCGCCGTAGATCGTCTGACCGGTCCGGGCGTCGCGCATCGCGTAGCCGTACGGGGCGTAGCGCGCACCCTCGTGAACCATGTAGATCTCGAGCCCGGGGCGGTTCGGGTCGATGTCGGTGACGTGCAGGGCGTCACCGTGACCGACCCGAACCGCGGCTCCCGGTTCGACACTCCCCGGTGGCAGCACGCCGGTGGAGCTGTATTTCAGCGAACCGTCGTCGTCGAGCGTCGCGCCACCGTAGATGATCTCTTGCCTGCCGTCGCCGTCCACGTCGGCGACGCTCAGCGAGTGCGAGCCCTGCGTGGTGAGCTTCGCGTGGCTGGGGCTGGTGCCGTCGCGCCCGTGCGGGGTGTCGCGGAACGGGTTCGTCATGGGCACCCAGCCGCTGTCGACGAGCCAGCGCTTCTTGAGGCGCCTGCCGTCCCAGTCGTAGGTCGCGACGGTGGAGCGGGTGTAGTAACCGCGGGCGAAGATCGCGGACGGGCGTTTGCCGTCCAGGTAGGCGACTCCGGACAGGAACCTGTCGACGCGGTTGCCCGGTTCGATGCGGGGCATGGCGTAGTCGCCCCACAGGAGTCCGTCGTCGGTGCGGCCGGGTTCGTAGCGGACCGTCTGCAGCTCGCGTCCCGTGGCACCGTCGAACACGGTCAGGTATTCAGGGCCGTCGACGATGAAGCCGGCGAACTGACGCAGCTTGTTGTTGGCGCTGCGCGAAGGCGCGTAGACGTCGATGAAGTGGTCGACCAGCGCGGCAGCGTCCTCTGAGGACAGCGGGTACGCGTACCGCGGCTCGATTCCGAACGCCTGCTCCAGCGTCGATGGCCATCGGCCGGCAACTACCTCGGGATGCTGGTGCCAGCCGCGGAACACGCTGATGAGGTGGTTGCGATACCCCTCGGGGCTGAGCCGGTAGTCGTCGGTGTTCCGGTACCCGGCGCGCACGTCCTCCCGCGGCATCGTGATGTACCGCTCGCGGCCGTCACGAGTGCCCGGCGCGGTCTTCGTCATCAGCTCCGCACGCCCGTCGCCGTCGAAGTCGTAGACGAGGAACTGGGTGTAGTGCGCGCCCGCCCGGATGTTCACGCCGAGGTCGATCCGGTGCAGCAGCGTGCCGTCGAAACGGTACGTGTCGAGGTACACCGGTCCGGTGTAGCCGACCTGCGAGACGTCCTTGGAGTTGCTGGGATCCCACTTCACGACGTACTCGTACTGGCCGTCGCCGTCCATGTCGCCGACGCTGACATCGTTGGCCGAGTAGGTGTAGCGCTCACCGGCGGGCGTCACGCCGTCCGCGGGCTTGTGCAGCGGGAGGTCGTGATGAGACGCCGTCCACGCCGTCACGGCTTTGCTTCGCCCGAGCGTCACACCGCGTCGTACGGGGGCAACCTGATAGCGCGCACCGGGTGTCGCGCCGGTGTCGGCGTAAGTGGTGCTGTCGGTGACGGTCGCGATGCGTTTTCCGTTGCGGTAGACGGCGAAATCGGGCCCGGAGAGGCCTGTGGCGGTGGTACCGGTGGCCTCATGGCCGAGCAGGCGCCAGCTCAGGTGCACTCCGCCGCCGGTGGTGGCCGCGACGAGCCCGCGGTCGAGGCGCTCAGCGGGCGAGGCGTGCGCGGAAGCGGGCAGCTGTCCGGCGAGGACGGCTGTGATGACCAGTGGGAGCAGAACGCATCGTCGCAGATCCACGGCGGCAACGATGAACCGTTCCAGCACCTGACGCAAGAGCCCGAAAGCGTTGTGGCGCAATGTGGAAAGCGTTTTCCAGTCGAACTGTCGAATCGAGCGCGCCGTTCGACGGAAAAAGTGTCGAACAAGTCGAACGGGCCCGCTGCTGCTTGACGGCCCGCTGTGGGCCGTGCCACGTTCACGAGGTCCGGTCGAATCGTTTCGATACAGCCTCGGTGAGCAAGAAGGGCGCGCCTTGAGCATCGAGAACCACAATGGGGAACAACCTGTCCGGAATCGTGGCCTCCGGAGGGAAAGCGACGCACCGCACCGCCCAGGCGAGCGTTGTGCACGTTCACGGCTCGACCGGTTGCCGCGCTCAACATCCCGTGATCATGGCTTGCAGGCCTGGGGTCCTGCTGTCAATCGTGAATGTGAACGTTCCCACCATCGGTGGTGAACGATGGCCGTACCCCGGCCGTAATGTTGTCGAAACGCTTCAACACACGGAGGTGCCGACGTGGTCACCATCGCGGATGTGGCGAGGCATGCCGGCGTCGCGCCGAGCACCGTCTCCTACGTGCTGACGGGCAAGCGGTCGATCTCGCCGCAGACCCGCACCAAGGTCAGGGAGAGCATCCGGCTGCTGGGCTACCACCCGCACGCCGGGGCCAGGGCGCTCGCGACGAGCAGGGCGAACGTGGTGGCGCTGGTGCTGCCGCTGCGCCCCGGCGTGCACCTGCCCGTGCTGATGCGGTTCGTGACGGCGGCGGTCACCGCGGCCCGCAGGCACGACATGGACGTGCTGCTGGTGACGGCGGACCAGGGCGCGCAAGGCCTGCGCAGGGTGGCGGGCAGCGCGCAGGTCGACGGTTTCCTGGTGATGGACGTCGAGTTGGACGACGACCGTGTGCCACTGCTCCGGCAGGTGGCACAGCCGTCCGTCCTCATCGGACGCCCGGCGGCCGTCAAGGGACTCACCTGCGTGGACCTCGACTTCGAGGCAGCCGGTGCGCGATGCGTCGATCACCTGGCCGACCTCGGTCACCGCTACATCGGGTTCCTCGGCGCCCCGAGCGTCGTGTACCAGCGCAACACCGGCTACGCGCAGCGCACGATGGCGGGCTTCGGCGCGGCGGCGATGCGGCGGGGCATCGCGTCGACGGCACTGCCCGCCGAGGACGACTACGAGTCGGTGCTGACGTCCGTGCGCTCGTTGCTGCGGACGCAACCGGCGATGACCGCGCTCGTCGTGCACAACGAGGCGGCGCTCGGCTGGGTCGCGGGAAGCCTCCGCGCGCTGGGGCGCAAGGTTCCCGACGACGTCGCCGTCGTGGCGATCTGCCCGGACGAGCTCGCGGAACAGATGCAGCTGACCTCGGTGCAGTTGCCGGCGGAGGAACTGGGAAGGCAGGCGATGGAGTTGCTCGTCGCCAGGTTGAACGGGCATCCGACGGCACCGCTGACCCTGTTGCCCCCGAAGCTGTCCGGCCGCGCGAGCACCGCTCCGCGCCTGCGCAGGGCCTGACCGCGTTGACCAAGGGCGCCGTTCTCGGCGCCATCAAGGAATTGAGACATGCCGAACCTGTCCGACGTCACGCGCGGCCGTCTTGTCTACGGAGGTGACTACAACCCTGAGCAGTGGCCGGAGGCCGTGTGGTTCGAGGACGCCGCGCTCATGCGGGAGGCCGGGGTGAACCTGGTGACCGTCGGCGTGTTCTCCTGGGGCAGGCTCGAGCCGTCGCCGGGCGGGTACGACTTCGGCTGGCTCGACCGCGTGCTGGACCTGTTGCACGAGAACGAGATCGGCGTCAGCCTCGCGACCCCGACGGCGTCGCCGCCGCCGTGGATGAGCCTGCGTCACCCGGACACGCTGATGGTGACGGCGGACGGCGTGCGCATGTCGCACGGTTCGCGCAACCACTACTGCCCCTCGTCCCCGGTCTACCGCCAGTACGCGCGAAACATCGTCACGGCACTGGCCCGCCGCTACGGCCGGCATCCGGCGCTGAGGTTGTGGCACGTCAACAACGAGTACTGCGAGGTCTGCTATTGCGACGGCACCGCGCAGCACTTCCGGCACTGGCTGCGCGAGAAGTACGAGACGCTCGACGCGCTGAACGAGGCCTGGGCGACCGCGTTCTGGAGTCAGCACTACGGCGAGTGGGCGGAGATCCTGCCGCCGCGCGCGCGCCGTACCTGCGCAACCCCACCCAGGTGCTGGACTTCAAGAGGTTCTGCTCGGAGTCGTTGCTCCAGTGCCTGCGGGCCGAACGCGAGATCCTGCGCACCTTCACGCCGTTCGTTCCGATCACGTCGAACTTCATGGGGCTGTTCGCACCGCTCGACTACTGGCAGGCGGCCGCGGAACAGGACTTCGTGTCCCACGACTGGTATCCGGACCTGACCGACCCGACCGCGCACGTGCAGACCGCCATGAGCTACGACCTCATGCGTGGACTGGCCGGGCGCAAGCCGTGGTTCCTGATGGAACAGTCCGCGACCGGATCGCACGGCGTGCGTCGTCCGCCAGGTCATCTGCGCACGCAGTCGCTGCAGGCGATCGCGCGCGGCTCGGACGCGGTGTGCTTCTTCCAGTGGCGGGCCTCCCGCGCGGGCGCGGAGAAGTTCCACTCCGGCATGGTGCCGCACCGCGGCCCGCACAGCCGGGTCTTCCGCGAGGTCGCCGCACTCGGCCGGGATCTCGCCGAGCTGCCGGACGTCGTGGGCGCACCGGTTCCCGCCGAGGTCGCGATCCTGATGGACTGGGACAACTGGTGGGCGGTGAGCGGCGCGCACCTGCCGGCCGAGCTCGACCTGCTCGCGCGGTTGCGCGACTTCTACGAACCGTTGTGGCAACTGGGGGTCGTCGCCGACTTCGTGCGGCCTTCCGACGACCTGTCGAAGTACCGGATCGTGCTCGCGCCGAACCTCTACCTGCTCACGGCCTCGGATGCCGACCGAATAACGTCCTATGTGGATGAAGGAGGAACGTTCTTGATGGGCTTCTTCTCCGGGGTGGTGGACGAACACGACCACGTGCGGGTGGGCGGCTATCCGGCGTTGCTGACCGATCTGATGGGTTTGCGGATCGACGAGTTCCTGCCCCAGCGCGACCCGCTGATATGCACGTCGGAGCTGTTGGGCGACTTCACCGCTGATTTCTGGGCCGACGAGCTGCGGGCCACCACGGCGGAGGCCGTCGCCACCGTCTCCGAGGGCGAGCTCGCGGGCACACCGGTGATGCTGCGCAACAGGTTCGGCGAGGGCACGGCCTGGTACGTGGCGACCAAGCCGGAGCCTGCCGCGATGCGCGCCTTGCTCGCGCACGTGGCTGTGCAGGCGGGCGTGACGGCGTCACCGCAGCCAGAGGGCGTGGAGGTGGTGCGGCGCGGCGACCTGCTGTTCATGATCAACCACCGGCCCGAGCCCACCGAGGTCGTGGTGGACGGCATGCACACCGACCTGCTCAGCGGCGAGAAGGTCAGCGGTGTGACCGACCTGCCCCGCTACGGCGTTCGGGTCCTGCGGTGACCCGGTTGTGGTTCACGGCGCCGGCCGGGCAGTGGGAGGAGGCGTTGCCGCTGGGCACGGGGCGGCTCGGCGCGATGTGCTTCGGCGGTGTCGACACCGAGCTCGTGCAGCTCAACGACGACCGGCTGTGGACGGGGGCGCCGATGCCCGCGCCGTCCGGTGATCCTGATCTGATCGCGCAGGCCCGCTCGCACGTGCTGGCCGGTGATCCCGTCGCGGCGGAGGAGGTTCTCCGTCGCACGCAGGGACCGGACACGGCGAAGTACCAGCCGCTCGCCAACCTCATGCTCGTCGGTGGTCCCGCGCGAGCGGAGTCGTATCGGCGTGAGCTGGATCTGCGCACGGGCGTCTACTCGGTCTCCTACCGGACCGGCGAGGCCGTGGTGCAGCGGGAGGCCGTGTGTCACGGCGGCCTGCACGTCCTGGCGCTGCGGATCACCGGTGCTCAGGTCGGCCTGCTGCTGCGCGGTTCGCTGCCCGGCGAGCACTTCACCTCGTCCGATGGCGTCGTGGGAGTGCGCGGCCGGGTGCCGTCCGGAATGGCGTGGGCGGCCGTCGCCGCGGTGGACGGCGAGACGGTCTACGTCGCCACCGAGGTGGGCTACCGCGGACCCGGCACCGAACCGGAGGACGACCCCGCCGAGTGCTCCCGGCTGGCGCTCGCGCGGGTCGAGTGGGCGCGCAGGCTGGGCTGGGCGACGTTCCGCGACCAGGCCGTCCGGTCCCACCAGGCGCTGTTCGAGAGGGTGAGCCTCCAGCTGGGCCCGTCGCCGGACCTGCCGACCGACCAGCGAATCGCGGAGCCCTGCAACGATCCCGCGTTGGCGGCGCTGCTGTTCCAGTACGGCCGCTACCTGCTGATCACGAGCTCTCGTCCGGGCACGCTGCCCGCGAACCTGCAGGGTGTCTGGAACCCGCACACCGATCCGCCGTGGCGCGGCAACTACACCCTCAACATCAACCTGCAGATGAACTACTGGCCTGCCGAGGTCACCGCGTTGCCCGAATGCCACGAGCCGCTGCTGGAGTTCGTCTCGCGGCTCTCCGAGTTCGGTGCGGTGACGGCGAAAGCGCTCTACGGCGCACCGGGCTGGGTGGCGCACCACAACAGCGACGCGTGGTGCCTCACCACACCCGTCGGGGAAGGCACCGACGATCCGGCGTGGGCGAACTGGCCGATGGCCGGCGCATGGCTCTGCCAGCACCTCTGGGAGCACTACGCCTTCACCGGCGACGTCGGCTGGCTGCGCGACCACGCGTGGCCGGTGCTGCGCGGCGCGGCGGAGTTCTGCCTGCACTGGCTCATCTCGCGCGACGGTGTCCTCACCACGGCGCCGTCGACGTCACCGGAGAACCACTACCTGGTGGACGGAACGCCGGTCGCGGTCGGTGTCGGATCCACAATGGACATCGCGCTGACGGCGGACCTGTTCGCCAATCTCCTGTCGGCCGCGGAGATTCTGGACGTACGCGACGACGTGGTGGACAGAGTCCGGGAGATCGAGCTTCCCGCACCGCCGATCGGGTCGCACGGCGGGCTGCTGGAATGGGCGGACGAGGTTCCCGATGCCGAACCTGATCACCGCCATGTGTCCCACCTGTTCGGCCTCTACCCCGGTCGCCAGATCGATCGCGAGCTCACCCCGGAGCTCTCCGAGGCAGCCGTTCGTGCGCTCGTCGCCAGGGGAGACGCGGGCACGGGCTGGTCGCTGGCCTGGAAGGTGGCGCTGTGGGCGAGGCTCGGTGACGGCGACCGCGCGCACACGTTGCTGTCGATGTTGCTGACAGAGGCCACCTCGGGCAGCCCGCACGGGGGAGGGGTCTACCGCAACCTCCTGTGCGCGCATCCGCCGTTCCAGATCGACGGCAACTTCGGCGCCACCGCGGCGATCGCGGAAATGCTGCTGCAGAGCCACACCGGTGAGCTGCGGCTGCTTCCCGCGCTGCCGTCGGCGTGGCCGACAGGTGTGGTGCGAGGGCTGCGGGCGCGTGGCGGCGTGGTGGTCGACCTGTGGTGGGACGAAGGGAAGTTGCAGGCGGTCGCGTTGCGCGGTCTCGGCGCTTCGAAGACGGTGGTTGTGACGTACGCGGGCCGCACGGCCGAAGTGACGGTGCGGCCCGACGAGCAGTTGATGCTCGACGCGCCCTGGTTCGCAAGGCGCCGATGAGGTAGGTCTGTTCCCGTGGCCATGGCAGTCGTCGTGGCCACGGGAACCACTCACGAGGCTAGGCCGGTACGAAGATCGCGCCGAGGCGGTCGACCTCGTTGCCCGCCCGGCCGGTGAACCCGGCGATCCGCCATCCCGCGGGCGCGGTGGCGGTGAGCGTCTCCCCGGTCGGCTGGCCTGCCGAGAGCGTGCGCCCCCGGTTGGTGGTGAAGGCGGCCGAGAACACCCGCGTGTGACCGTCGTACTTGCCCTGGCTCAGTTTCGCGGACACGAGATGCTCACCGGGTTCGAGCGTGAGGGTCGTGGCCGTGCCACCGTTGCCGCCGTGGCTGAACGTCGTGCCGTTCGCGAGCGTGACCGCGACCTGGTCCACCCGGTTGCCGCCGCGCAACGTCAGCGAACGCACGGCGCCCAAGTCGACCGCCGCGAGATCGGTGAACGGGGTGCCGTGCGGGCCGCCGGACTCGGCGCTGAGCCGGATGCCCTCGTCCGCCGTCCAGTCGAACCTGGCGGCGATCGGGTAGTGGTCGGACAGCGGTTTGCCTTGTGCGTCCAGGAATGCCGTGTTGTCGTTGCGGTAGTCCCGTGCCGTCAGCCTGATCTGCCGGTTGCCCCGGTAGAGGATCTTGTCGACCACCTCGCAGGAGTCGGTGATCGCCGCCGGATCGCACACCAGCGCCGGGCTGCCCGCCGCCGGCGCCTGGCCGCCGCGTTCGAGCTGCACCCACGCGTCGGTGAGACCGTTGGTGCTGACCAGTTCGCGGATGTTGTCGGGCTCACGGGTGTAGCGGGTGTTGGTGTCGCCCATGACGATGACCGCGTTGCCGGCGGAGTTCGCTGCGATGAAACGGGACAGCTGGGTGATGTTCGACCGGCGCGCGGCAAGGTCAGCGTTCTCCGTGCCCGCGTTGGGATGCAGGTTGTAGAGGTCGACGTGCACCCCTTCGGCCAGCCTGATTCGGTTGTATGTGAATCCCTTGGGCGTCAGGCAGTCCGTGCCGTTGCAGGACGACCACTTCGTGCGTTCGAGGTCGCTGTAGGGCAGGTGGGACAGCGTGTTCAGGCCGCTGCCGAACGGCACTCCGCCGCTCGTGGGCGTGCGGTGGGCGTGGTTGTCGCCCGCGTAGAGGGCCGCGTGGTAGTTGAAGTCCTCCTGGACGTTGATGACGTCGTAGGGCGCCAGACGCGGGCTGATCAACGGGGTGTTCACGGCAGGGTTGCGGACGACAGGCCTTCAGGCAGGCCTGCCACGTTGTAGGTCAGCACCTCGAAGGTGCCGCCGGCGGCCGCGGTGGCCGTGGGCGGCACGAGCGTCGCCAGCAGGACCGGGATGACCAGCAGGGTGGATCGTCGCATGCTGCTCCTTGCAGGGTCGGAGCGTTCGCAACAGGGGAACGCGGCATGATGATCCACGATTTGTGAACGCTCACATAGCGGCCGTTCGACCGTCTCCGTCGAATTCGACGCCGAAATTCGAATTCGACGGAGGCTGGTCACTCTTCGTTCACCGTCAGTTGCGCGACCACTCGTCCGGGCCGCGTTGGCGTGACGTTGGGCCGCCGTTGGCGAGATCAAGTGGACTCCACAGTGCACTCGGTGTCGCACTTGGAGGCTGCCTTGGATCCGTACGCGTGGGTCAACGACTTCGAAGCCCGAGCGGCCGAGTTGCAGCGCAAGAGCGCCGAGGCGCAGGAGAACCTCGCGGCCGCCTCAGGAACCGCGTCCAGCAAGGACGGTGCGGTCACGGTCACCGTCGGACCCAACGGCGGCCTCACGAACCTCCAGCTGGGGCACCGGGCGGTCGAGCTCGGCGCGCCCCGGCTGACGGCGCTGATCCTGGAGACGGCGCGGCAGGCCCAGAAGAACGTGTCGGCGCAGGTGGTCGAGGCCTTCCGGCCGATCGGCGAGGGCACCCAGATGATGAAAATGATCACGGACGTCATCGAGGCGAACGAGGACGAGGAACCGGACGAGACGCACGCCCTCGAGCGGATCGAGGAGGACGACGAACCGGTCGCCGAGGCGAAGCCGGCGCCTGCCTCCGTCTCCGCACCCGCTCAGCCGCGTCCGGCGCGGAGCCGCCGTCCCGCGGATGACGAGGACGACGACGAGAACCAGCCGTGGTGAAGGGATATCAGCGATGACCGACAACCCGCTGCTGGTCAACATGGACGAGAAGGACCAGTACAAGGGCACGCTCTTCATCGAGGCCTACGACAGCCTGATCGACTCGATCACCGGCGAGGCCCAGAGCGAGCTCGACATCGCGTTCAACGCGATCGGCGCGGTGGCCTCGACGGTCTCCCTCGTCATGGACCCGTTCGGCTCGGTGCTGGGCGCCGGCTTCGGCTGGGTCATGGAGCACGTCGGCATCCTGAAGGACCTGCTCGACGAGGTGATGGGCGACCCCGAGGACATCCAGGCCAACGTCGAAGCGACCAAGGCGAAGGCCGCCGAGCTGCGCGTGCTGGCGGAGGACCACCGCAGAGAGCTGGCGACGTTCGACGGCTGGACCGGTGCCGCGTCGGAGAAGTACCAGTTGAGCATGGACGCGATGGGCAAGGAGCTCGACGGCCTGGCCAGCGCGGTCGAGGGCAAGGCCAAGATCGTGGCGATGATGGGCACCCTCGTCTCGGTCCTGCGCGACATCGTCCGTGACGCGATCGCCCAGCTGCTCGGCTCCGCGACGGCGAACGGACTCATCGGGGCGGCCGGCGCGATCTTCACGTTCGGCGGGTCGCTCGTCTACGCCGGCATCCAGATCGCGCGTGAAGCCGCGGAGCTGGCGCTCACCCTCGGCTCGAAGGTCAGGCGCGTGATCGCCACGCTGGCCAAGCTGATGAGCAAGGTCGTCGACCTCGACGGCGTCATGGGGAAGCTCAGCAAGAGCTGGGAGCGTTTCGACAACGCCGCCGATGTCGCCGAGATCAGCTACGCGACCGGTCAGGCCTACACCGGCGTCGACGACGCGATCGACAAAGCCGTTCGCGACGACGCCGCGAAGGACGAGCTCGACGCCGCCTACGACAAGAGCGAGGAGGCGTCCGCCAAGTACCAGGCCGCGAAGGACGCCGAGTCGAAGCAGGCCGACGACGTCTCGAAGGCCAACGCGGACCTTTCAGCAGCGAGCGACCACACCAAGGCCGCGGCCGGCGACGTGAACCGCACAGCGGGAGAACTGAACCGCACGAACGAGGAGACGAACCGCGCCGCCGAAGCGGTCAATCAGGCGGCCAAGTCCGGCGACCAGCGCACTTTCGACGCCGCCAGGAACAGGTACGACGCGGCCAAGGCGAAGTCGGACGCCGCCAAGACGCAGTACGACGCCGCCACGAAGAACTACGACACCGCCAAGACGAAGGCCTCGGACGCGGCGGCGACCGTGGCGCGTGAGTCGCGGGAGATGAGCGACAAGGCCAAGGCGAGCTACGACGCGCTCCAGGCCGGCAAGCCCGCGGACACCGGCGCGAAGGCGGCCTACGAGGAGTACCTGAAGAAGACAGGTGGCACCGCAGACCCCGCGCTGACCGCCAAACATGACGCCGCCAAGGCGGCCAACGAGGCCTACGAGAAGGCGAACGTCGACTTCATGGCCAAGAACGCGGCGGCGGCTGAAGCGAACTTCAAGGCGTTCGCGTCCGGCACGGACGCGGACATCAAGGCGGCCGAACAGGCCTCGAACGAGGCGCAGGCGGCGGGCAAGACGTTGGAGGCCAAGGCTGCCGAGGCGAAGTCCGCGGGAGACGAGGCCCAGAACGCGACCGGCGGCGGTGCGCCTGCGTCGGAGAAACCTGCCGACCCCCTGGAACACGCCCGCCAGGTGAACGCGAGCACGAGCTACACGGAGGCGCTCAAAGGCGGCACGTTGTTCGGCACCTTCGGCGAGTCCGACGACAACGCCACCACCCCGGACACGTCCGGTCCCACCGTGAATCGCTAGTCGTCTCCTGGAGAACCGGTAATGGCCAAGGGGAACGTCAACCCCAACCCGTCCGCTTCCACGAATCCGGCGCCGTCCCAGCCTGCCCCGCCCCCGCCGCCACCCACGGGAAGCGCAGGCCCGACGGGCAACTCCGGTGTCTCCATGAACGACTCGTCGATGAACCGTCTCCAAGGCAGCGCAGGAGACCTGCAGTCGCGCCTGTCCTCGATCTCGAGCGGCCTGCGCGGCCTCAACCTGGGCGCGAACTCCCTCGGCCCCATCGGCCTCTTCGCCGTGCCCTCCCTGAACGCCGCGAACGACAGGCCGTCGCCCAGGCCGACCCGTAGGTCGGGCTGAAGTCGGCTCGCACCGGGGCGACCCTGTGCGCGCCAACGGCTCCGTTGCTGCTGGAACCGCCGGTGTCGGCTGAACCCGTTGTGTCGGT
>NZ_VSRL01000238.1 GCF_012184385.1 Lentzea indica | reverse complement strand
GTTGGGGAAACACCCGGTCCCATTCCGAACCCGGTAGTTAAGCCCTTCTGCGCCGATGGTACTGCACTGGTTACGGTGTGGGAGAGTAGGTCGCCGCCGGACAATCTTTCAGAAGACCCCTGCGGGTCGAGCACAACGTGCTCCCCGCAGGGGTCTTTTGCATGTCCAGGTGCAGGAGTTCGCAGCCTGATTTTCGCTTGCACGCCCTGATCTCATGAACCCATGGACGCGGTCGTGCACACCACCCTCGAGTCGTTCGACGCCGCCACCCACGATCGGCTCGCGGCCGATCCGGTGCGGAACACGATCGCGCTCACCTCGCTCGACCGCGTACGCCGGCTCCCCGACCCCGAACGTCCTCCGACTTTGATCACGTTCCACGACCGGGGTCAGGTCATCGGCTGCCTGATTCGCACTCCGCCGTGGCCGTTCCAAGCTGCCGACCTGCCGCTGGAGGCGGTGGACCTGGCGGTGCGGACCGCGCGCGAAATCGACCCCGGCGCCCCTGGCGTGACCGGCCCGAAGGACAGGTCGGTGGCGTTCGCCACGGCGTGGGGCGAGCCGTTCCGCGAGACCCTGGCGACCAGGCAGTACTTCCTGGGCACGCTCGTCCCTCCTGACGTCGCCGGTTCCGGCCGCATGGCGACCGAGGACGACGTTCCCGTGCTGGGACTGTGGCTCAAGGCGTTCACAGAGGAGGCGGTTCCGCACGCGCCGCGCGGCCTGTCGGCCGAGGAGACCGTGAGCACCTCCCTGGGACTCGGCAACGGGCTGGCCGTCTGGGAGATGGACGGCACTTTGGTCGCCTGGGCTTCAGCGAGCCTTCCTCAGGCCGGCATGTCGAGGATCGGTCCGGTCTACACCCCGCCAGAGCACCGCAAGCACGGTTATGGCGCGGCCGTCACCGCGGTGGCGAGCCGGTGGGCGCTGGGACAGGGTGCCGAGCACGTGCTCCTTTTCGCCGATCTGACCAACCCGATCTCCAACTCCATCTACCAGCGCATCGGCTACCGGCCGTTGACCGACTGTGCGGAGTATGTGTGGAAGCGTTAGTGCACAACGACATCCGGGACTTCGTGGCCACGGCCGGCGCGTTCCTCGAAGCCGATCCGGTGAACCACAGCGTGCATCTGACCGGTGTGGACGCCGCCCTGCGTGGCGAGCGGCAGCTCGTCACGTTGATCTCGTTGCACGACAACGGAACCGTGGTCGGCGCGGTGACCCAGATGGCGGGTCGTCCGCTGCACGTCGCCGCGATGCCGCCGTCCGCGGCCCCTGTCGTCGTGGAGGCTCTGCGGGAGCGGGAGATCGACGAGGTCACCGGAACGCGAGACAGGGTCGATGCCTTCCGCAGGCTGTGGCGGGACGGCGGCAGGGAGCTCTACGCCCTGCGGCTGTACCGGCTGGAGGACCTGGCGGTGCCGGAGGTGCCGGGGGAGTCGAGGCTCGCCACGCCCGCCGACGACGACCTGATCACCGACTGGTGGATCGCGTTCTGGGCCGAGCTGGACGGCTCACGCGGCAGGACGCGGAGGAGCGGGCGATGGACAGCCGGTGGATGTCGGCGGGGCACGTGCTGTGGCTCGTCGACGGAGTGCCGGTGTCCTGGGCGGGGAGCACCACTCCGGTCGGCGGGGTGTCGCGGGTCGGCCCGGTCTACACCCCTCCCGAGCACCGCCGGAACGGCTACGCGGCCGCGGTCACCGCGGCGGTCAGCCAGTGGGCGTACGAGGCAGGCGCCGACCACGTCGTGCTCACCGCGGACCTCGCCAACCCGACCTCGAACTCCGTCTACCAGGGGATCGGCTTCCGCGCCGTCTCCGACTGGACGGAGTTCCGCTGGAACTAGTCGAAGAGCTCAGGGGAGCGCGGGCGATTGCGGACGTGCGAGGAGAACACGAGCGACGTGGTGGTGTCGCCGTACCGCTGCATCACCTCGACCAGCTCTTCGAGTTCGACCATCGACCGGCAGACGACGCGCAGCAGCCAGCAGTCATCTCCGGTCACGTGATCGGCGTCCAGGACTTGCGGCAGCACCAGAACCTGGGACCGGAACCGCGGCGTGTCGAGCGACCGCACCCGCACGCGCACGATCGACTCGATCGGGAGGCCCAGCCGGGCCGGCGAGACCACCGCGACGAAGCCCGTGATCACGCCCAGCGACTCCAGGCGCCGCACCCGTTCGGTCACGGCCGGCGCGGACAGCGACACCTCGCGGCCCAGCGCGGTGAACGACATCCGCCCGTCCTGCTGCAGCAGGTTCAGGATCTTCCAGTCCACGGCGTCGAGTTCCACCTGGAAATCATAAGGAAAAAACCTTGAACGCCTGGATTTCCGCGTGCCAAAGCCGGAAGTGTCCCAGCAGGATCAAAGGCATGACCAACGCACTGCGCTTCCCCGCCGCCGACCCGCACATCGCCGCCGGCTTCTTCGCCGCCGAGCTCGCGTTCGAGGCCGATCCCGACGACGTCCACCGCGACCTCCAGGCCGGCAACACCCAGGGATACGTCCTGGTGGAAACGCGCGCACCCGAGGCGTTCGCACAAGCGCGCATTCCAGGTGCGATCAACCTGCCCTACCGTGACCTGCCCGAGCAGCTCGACCTCGATCCGAACCTGGTCTACATCTGCTACTGCGAGAGCTTCCAGTGCAACGCCGCCACGAAGGGCGCGCTGGAACTCGCCCGCAGGGGATATCGGGTGAAGCGGCTCTCCGGAGGCATCACGGCGTGGCGGGAGGCGGGCTATCCGATCGAGTCGGATCAGCTCGTTGGAGCGAATGTTTCTAAGGTCGCGTGTCATTGCTGAGTCAAGCCGACATAGGCTCACATGTGTGACCGCACCGCGTTTGCTCGTCCTGCAGCCCTCGCAGTCAGACCCTTTGGCCAAGCTGGGTGACTGGCTGGAGGCCGACGGCATGGAGCTTCACCTCGTGTCGCTGCGGGACGAGCCCGCGCCGGAGAACCTCGACGGCTACCAGGGCGTGATCTGCCTCGGCGGCGAGATGGGCGCGCTGGACGACGTCGAGCACCCCTGGCTCGCGGATGCCCGTCGCCTGCTCTCGAACGCGGTGGCGCAAAGGCTTCCCACCCTCGCGATCTGCCTTGGAGCGCAGCTGCTCGCGGCCGCCACCGGTGGACAGGTGCGCAAGGGTCCGCAGGGGCCCGAGGTCGGGGTGCTGCTGGTGGCGAAGCGGGACGCGGCCGGCACCGACCCGCTGTTCGCGGACCTGCCGTTCACGCCCGACGTGCTGCAGTTTCACAGCGACGAGGTTCACGTGCTTCCGCCGAGCGCGGAACACCTGGCCGCTTCCCCGAAATACCCGAATCAGGCGTTTCGGGTGGGGGCGTCTGCTTACGGTCTGCAGTTCCACATCGAGACGACACCGGAAATCGTCTTGAACTGGGCGGCGAAGGATCCTGATTCGGCTGCGTACGCCCGGCCACACCATTTCGACCAGGACTTCCTCGCTGAGGCCCACCGCGACTTCGAAGAGGTGTGGCAGCCGTTCGTGGCCAGATTCGCGAAGCTGGTACGGGGAGAACTGTCGCCCGCGGGGTGTTTGGGCACACAACTTCCGTTGGTGTGACGTTACTTTCGTAGGTTATATAGCCTCGTGAGTACCCGGTAACGTCGTGCGAGCACCTTGTTCGATCCAGCCGGAGGATCAGTGTGGATCCCGCTCTTGTAGTGATCATCGTCGTCGTCACTGCTCTCATCTTCGACTTCACCAACGGGTTCCACGACACGGCCAACGCCATGGCCACCTCCATCGCCACCGGCGCGCTGAAGCCCCGGACGGCGGTCGCGCTGTCGGCGGGTCTCAACCTCGTCGGCGCGTTCCTCTCCGTCGAGGTGGCCAAGACCATCTCCGGCGGGATCGTCGACGACGCCCAGATCACGCCCGCGGTCATCTTCGGCGGGCTGGTCGGCGCGATCATGTGGAACCTCGTCACCTGGTACGTGGGCCTGCCGTCGAGCTCGTCGCACGCACTGTTCGGCGGACTGATCGGTGCCGCGTGGGTCGCGTCCGGTGTGGACTCCATCCACTTCGCCAAGGTCGTCGACAAGGTGCTGGTGCCCGCGGTGGTCGCGCCGCTGGTCGCCGGCATCGTCGCGGCACTGGCCACGATCGTCGTCTACCGGCTCAAGAAGTCCGCTGATCCGCAGGTCTCGCACACCGGCTTCAAGGTCGGCCAGGTCGCATCCGCCTCGCTGGTCTCGCTCGCGCACGGCACGAACGACGCGCAGAAGACCATGGGCATCATCACGCTCGCGCTGATCACGTCCGGCTCGCTCGCGCCAGGCTCGGCGCCGCCCACCTGGGTGATCGTGAGCGCCGGTCTCGCGATCGCGCTCGGCACGTACCTCGGCGGCTGGCGCATCACGCACACCCTTGGCCGGGGCCTGACGACCATCGAGCCCGCGCAAGGCTTCGCGGCGCAGACCTCGACGGCCACCGCGATCCTCGCGTCGTCGCACCTCGGTTCGCGCTGTCCACCACGCACGTCGCGTCCGGCGGCATCATGGGCTCCGGTCTCGGCCGCGACCGGCACGGCGTCAAGTGGGGCACGATGGGCAAGATGGCCGCGGGCTGGCTGTTCACGCTGCCCGCCGCCGGCGTCGTCGGCGCGATCGCGGGCAAGTGGGCGTCCAGCGGGACCACGGGTGTCATCGGGGTCGCCGTGATCGGCGCCGCCGTGGCGATCGGGATCTGGATCCTGTCGCGGCGGGAGCCGGTGAGGCCCGAGCACATCGTCGACGAGGTGGCCGCTCAGGCCGAACTGCACAAGGTGGCGGCATGACGATCAAGTGGCAGGCGCTGCTCGAGGTCTTCGGGGCCACGTTGCTGGTGACGTTGCTCGTGGTGACGCTGTTCGTGTTCGGCATCCGTGCGTTGTCGAGCGACAAGAAGGTTCCCGCCGTGGCGAGCTTCGCCGGTTGCGTGGCGGTCGTGCTGTACGGACTCTCACTGATCGTCTTCTAGCGCTGTGCGGGCATTAGGGTTGGCTCTTGATGAGCGAACCTGTCCGCGCCGCGTCACCAGCAAGATTCGGACTCACCGAGCCCCGCAGCGAAGAAGTGCTGCGCGGCCTCGGCCTGTGGGCTGACCGCCGTCCCGCGGACGGCTCGGAGCCGGTGCTGTCCGCCCTCTCCCGTTGCCCCGACCCCGATCTGGCGTTGCGCGGACTGGAGCGGCTGCACTCGGTCGCCGAGTGGGACGCCCTGTCGGCCGCGCTGCACGAAGACGTGCTCGTGCGGGGCCGTCTGCTCGCCGTGCTCGGCTCCTCGACGGCACTGTCGGACTTCCTCGTCGTGAACCCGGACCGGTGGCGTTCGCTCACCAACGGGGTCGACGTGTCGCTGGAGCTGCCGGACGGCGGCGTGCTGCGCACCGAGTACCGCGCGAAGCTGCTGCTCGTGGCGGCCAACGACCTGGCGCACGTCGTCGAGCCCACGCTGCCGTTCGTCCCGTACGACACGGTGGCCGCGCAGCTGTCCGACCTCGCGGTGTCGGCGTTGCGGGCGTCGCTGAAGCTCGCTTCGGAACGCGTGAACGGCGCCGACCGCTGCCGGCTCGCGGTGATCGCGATGGGCAAGTGCGGCGCGAACGAGCTGAACTACGTGAGCGACGTCGACGTCGTGTTCGTCGCCGAGGGCGATCTGAGCGCGGCGACCCGGCTGGCCAGCACGATGATGCAGATCGCGGGCCAGTCGTGCTTCGAGGTCGACGCGGCGCTGCGGCCGGAGGGCAAGGCGGGCGCACTGGTCCGCACGCTCGACGGGCACGCCTCCTACTACAAGAAGTGGGCGCGGACCTGGGAGTTCCAGGCGCTGCTCAAGGCGCGGCCGGTCGCGGGCGACGCCGAGCTGGGGCAGGCCTACCTCGACGTCGTGCGGCCGTACGTGTGGACGGCGGCCGAGCGGGAGAACTTCGTCGAGGACGTGCAGGCGATGCGCCGCCGCGTCGAGGACCACGTGCCGACTGGGCTCGCCGACCGCGAGCTCAAGCTCGGCCGCGGCGGTCTGCGCGACGTCGAGTTCGCGGTGCAGCTGCTGCAGCTCGTGCACGGTCGTTCCGACGAAGAGCTGCGCATCCAGGCGACGACCGCCGCGCTGGCCGCGTTGGGCAGGGGCGGGTACATCGGGCGCAACGACGCGGCGGACTTCGGGCGCTCGTACCGGTTCCTGCGCACGTTGGAGCACCGGCTGCAGCTGCAGCGTTTACTGCGCACGCACCTCTTTCCCGCGGATGACGACATCACGTCGTTGCGCTGGCTCGCACGCTCTGTCGGTCTGGCGGCTGACGGGCGGAAGTCGGAGGGGCAGGTGCTGCTCGCGGAGTTCCGCAAGCACGCCAACCAGGTCCGGCGACTGCACGAGAAGCTCTTCTACCGGCCGCTGCTGCAATCCGTGGCGGGCGTGCCCACCGAGGCGTTGCGGCTCACGACCAAGGAGGCCGTGGCCCGGCTCGCCGCTTTGGGCTACGCCTCGCCCGACGGCGCGTTGCGGCACATCCAGGCGTTGACGCGCGGCGTGTCCCGGCGCGCTCGCATCCAGGGTGCCTTGCTGCCGGTGCTGCTGGACCTCTTCGCCGGCACGCCCGATCCGGACGGCGGGCTGCTCGCGTATCGGAAGGTCTCCGAGGCGCTCGCGGAAACCCCCTGGTACCTGCGTCTTCTGCGCGACGAGGGTGCTGTCGTCGAACGGCTCGCGGTGCTTCTCGGCACCTCGCGTTTCGTTCCCGATCTGCTGGTGCGGGCGCCGGAGGTGTTGCGGCTGCTCGCGGACACCGAGGCGTTGGTCGGCCGTGATCCGCACTCGATCGGAAACCCTTTGCGCAGCGCGGTTTCCCGGTACGACGACCTGACCAGAGCCGTTGCCGCGGCGAGGTCGTTGCGGCGGCACGAGATGTTGCGGATCGCTGCCGCGGACCTGTTGGGGTTCATGCCGTTGGAGACGGTGTGCATCTCGCTGTCCGAGGTGTGGGG
This sequence comes from Lentzea indica, assembly GCF_012184385.1. GTDB lineage: Bacteria > Actinomycetota > Actinomycetes > Mycobacteriales > Pseudonocardiaceae > Lentzea > Lentzea indica. The sequence goes on along the minus strand of NZ_VSRL01000238.1, from coordinate 6,665 downwards.
CGCGGTGCTGCAGAGCGCGTTGGACGCGGCGGTGCGTGCGGCAGGTGAGCCCGTCGCGACGCTGGCCGTGATCGGCATGGGACGGCTGGGCGGGCACGAGCTCGGGTACGGGTCGGACGCGGACGTGATGTTCGTGTGCCGGCCGCTCGAGGGCGTGACCGATGCCCAGGCGGCGAAGTGGGCGGGCGGCGTCGTGGAGAACATCCGGCGGCTGCTCGGCGCGTCGTCGCAGGACCCGCCGCTGCAGGTGGACGCGGATCTGCGGCCTGAGGGCCGGCAGGGGCCGCTGGTCAGGACCCTGGACTCGTACCGCGCGTACTACCGGCAGTGGGCTGAGCTCTGGGAGAAGCAGGCGCTGCTGCGGGCGCGGTTCATCGCGGGCGATGCTTCCCTGGGCGCCGAGTTCGAGGCGTTGATCGAGCCGCTGCGGTATCCGGCCGACGGTCTGGACGCGGCGTCGGTGCGGGAGATCCGGCGGATCAAGGCGCGGGTCGACGCGGAACGGCTGCCGCGCGGTGCCGACCCGAGCACGCACACCAAGCTCGGGCGCGGTGGGCTCGCGGACGTCGAGTGGACCGTGCAGCTGTTGCAGCTGCAGCACTCCGGTGCCGTACCTGACCTGCGCACACCGTCCACAATGGCCGCGATGGCCGCTGCGGTCGAGGCCGGTTTGCTGGCCTCCGACGACGCCGCTGCCTTGACCGCGGCGTGGAACCTCGCGACGCACGCGCGCAACGCGGTGACGTTGGTGCGGGGCAAGGCGTCCGACCAGCTGCCGACGTCCGGGCGCGACCTCGTCGCTGTCGCTTCGGTGATGGGGTATCAGCCCGATGGCGATCCGGGAGAGTTCCTGGAGGAATATCGCCGCACCACCCGCCGTGCACGTGCGGTAGCCGAACGAGTCTTCTACGGTGAGGGACTGTGAAAGCCATCGCGTTTACCCACTTCGGCGACGCCGAGGTCATGTCGTGGCAGGAGCTGCCCGATCCGCTGCTCGGGCCCGACCAGGTCCTGGTGGAGGTCAAGGCGGCCGGGGTGAACCCGGTGGACTTCAAGATCAGAGCCGGGTACCTGCAGGGTCTGATGCCGCACCACATGCCGTTGATCCCGGGCTGGGACGTGGCGGGGGTGGTGCGGGCGGTCGGGATCGGCGTGCAGGACTGGAAGCCGGGCGACGAGGTGCTCGCCTATGCGCGCAAGGACCACGTTCAGTTCGGTGCCTACGCCGAGCTGATCTCGGTGCCGGATCGGATGATCGCGCGCAAACCGTCCACCGTGGACTTCGTGACGGCGGCCGCCCTGCCGCTGACCGGGCTGACGGCGTTGCAGTCGTTGAAGGCGGTCGGCACCGGGGCGGGGGACGTCGTGCTGGTGCACGCGGCCGCGGGCGGTGTCGGGCATCTGCAGGTGCAGATCGCGCGTGAGTTGGGTGCCGCGCGGGTCATCGGTACGGCGTCGCCGCGCAACCACGACTTCGTCCGGTCGCTCGGAGCCGAACCGGTGGCGTACGGCGATGCGCTGGTCGACACCGTCGCCGAGCTGATCGGTGGGGACGGCCGGGTCGACGTGGTGATCGACAACGTCGGCGGGCTCGCGTTCGACCAGTCGTTGCAGCTGGTGAGGGACCGGGCGAGGATGACATCCATTGTGGACGGGCCTCGCGCGCTGGAGAACGGCGTGATCAACACGTGGGCGCGGCCGAACGCCGAGCAGACGCAGTGGCTCGTCGATCTTGTCGCGGCGGGAAAGTTGCGCGTCGAGGTGCAGCAGACGTTTCCGTTGGCAGAGGCCGTGAAGGCGCACAAGCTGCTCGAAGGTGGGCACGTGCGCGGGAAAGTCGTACTAACAGTCTGAAATCTTCATGTATATCTTCAGGTTTGGGGGCACTCCTGGCGGGGTGCCCCCACTTCTGGGCTGCTCAGTCCTCGTCCTCGTCGGGGTCGACAGCGGGAGCGCTGGTGTAAACCTCGACCACCCACTCCTCCTCCAACGACTCTGCGTCGTCGGCGTCGGGAACGAGGCGGTTGTAGACGCGGACACCGAGGTCGAGCACGTCAGCGGCCTGAACCGCTTCGAGCGCCTCGGCTGCCGAGTCGACGATGTGGGTGGTGAGCAGCTGCGGAGCCGTGAATTCGGCGACTTCTTGGGACACGCGCGGACCCTAGCGCATTGACGTTTCACGCAATCGAGATGAGACTAGCTGCGCTCAGTGGGGGAGCTGTTGTTTGTCACGGGGGTCGAACAGAGGAAGTCATGCAGCATCGTCGGGTCACGCGCCGAGGTAAGACCGTGATCGCCATCGCGGGTGTTGCGGTCGGGGTGCTCGCGTTACTGGGTGTGATTCAGTTTGTACTGAGCGGTGAGAACTCCGCCGCCCAGCCCAACGCGACAGCGACCACCACCACGTCGAATGGCGTCGAAACCCCTGACGGCGCACTGGAAACCACCGAGCCCTCTGCCGACGTGAAGGTCCAGACGGGCTCCTTCAAACAGCAGCGCGGCATGCTCACCATCGAGGTGACGCGCGTAGAAGCCGCGAACGGCCGTGTGAAGCTCTTCGTAACGGCCACGAACGCCTCCCGGGCCAGGATGACCCTCCCCGTGGACGGCATCGCCGTTCTGGACGATCTGAACCGCACCTACGCGGCATCGAGCAGCAAGTGGGACGGCTTGGTCACCCAGGGCACCACGACATCGGGCACCGTCGTCCTCGACGAGAAGCTCGGCACGGGTGTGAACTCGCTCACTCTGACGTTCTCGTCGATCTCCGGCCAGTTCGCGCCGACCGGCGCCTCGATCACCGTGGCGGGGATCCCCGTCCCGAAGTGATTCGGCCCGCCGCTGTGGGTACGCCTCGTGCATGACTCAACGCGGAAGTGATCAACACGGCTTCGCGAAGGACGACCACCTCAAGAAGGAGGTCGAGAACGAGCTGCGTGCCGGCGGTCCGACGCGCTCCGAGGAGTGGCGCGAGCCCGAACTGCCCACCGCGGACGAAATCGATGAGAGCGAACGACCGTAGGCCACCTACTGTGGCCGCGTGAAGTTCTTGTTCTTCTGGGGCCACCAGCCCGAACACGACGGCAGCATCGGCAAGGGCTGCCTGTCGCAGTGGTGGCCGTGCTCCTTCGTCGTCGACGGGCAACGGTTCGCGTCCGCCGAGCACTACATGATGTGGCGCAAGGCCTTGCTGTTCGGCGATGACTCCGTCGCCACGCGAGTGCTCGCCGCTTCGTCCCCCGCCGAGGCGAAGGCTTTGGGGCGTGAGGCTTCCGGGTTTGTCGACGACGTGTGGGTCTCGTCGCGCCTGGAGATCGTCGTCGAGGGCAACCTGGCGAAGTTCGGCCAGGATCCTGCCTTGCGTTCCTACCTGCTGAGCACGGGTTCTCGCGTGCTGGTCGAGGCCAGCCCGCAGGACCGCGTGTGGGGCATCGGTTTGGTCGCGTCCGATCCGCGCGCGTCCGACCCGTCGTCGTGGCTGGGGCTCAACCTGCTCGGCGAGGCCCTGATGGAGGTCCGCTCGAGGTTGTCCGCAGCGTGAGGTAGGTCGTCAACGCCGCCAACGTGATCCCGCACGGAACCAGTCCTTTTCGGATGTACGCGGGGATCTCGTTGAGCGGCACCCACTCGATCCTGGCCGCCTCTGCCGGATCGGGCTCGCCGGTCTTGACGGCTTCTGTGCCGACGAAGATGTGCGTCGTGTGGGAACTGAGCCCGTTCAACGGGTTGATGGTGACCAGCGGCTCCACGCTCACCTTGTAACCGGTTTCTTCCTCGGTTTCACGGATCGCCGCGGTCTCCACCGTCTCGTTCGCTTCCGCCCGGCCGGCCGGGATCTCCCAGCCCCACGCGTCGGTGGTGAACCGGTGGCGCCACATCAGCAGAACGTTGTCGTTGTCGACGACCACCACCGCTGTCGACGGATGTGGCAGGCGCACCACGTGGTGCTCGAACCGCGCGCCCTGCGGCACCTCGACGTCGTCGAGGTCGACGCTCATCCACTCCGACTCGTAGATCCTGCGGGTGCCGTGCACCGTCCACTGCGTCACGGCCAAGCAGTACCACGTGAACCTCGCGCTCGCGCCGCGCGTGTGTCTATGCGTTGGGGAAGGCGGGAGAAACGATGTTCAGCTATTCAGGACCGGCCCGGCTTGTCTACGTGGATGGCAGAACGGTCGAGCTGGACCGGGTGAATCTGATCGAGACGGTGACCGGTCGCCTCTGGCAGTGGTCCGGTGCTGGAACGTCCACGGAACCTCTCATCGGTGGCGACGCCCTGATCAGACTGCCGACCGGAACCGAGGCCGATGTCGTGGTCTCCAACGTCCGCGTGATCACCGGCGCGAGAGGCGTGTCGTGCAGTGCGACGTTGTTCGGAGTTCAGACGAGCTGAGGGCCGGGCGACTGAAGCAGTCGCCCGGCCCTCAGCAGCTAGAGCTTGTCGATCACACGTCGTAGTACAGCGCGAACTCGTAGGGGTTCGGGCGCAGACGCAGCGGGTCGATCTCCTGCTCACGCTTGAACGAGATCCAGGTGTCGATCACGTCCGGGGTGAACACGCCGCCCTCGAGCAGGAACTCGTGGTCGGCCTCCAGGTTGTCCAGCACGGCGTCGAGGGTCGCGGGGACCTGCTTGACGTCGCGAGCCTCCTCCGGCGGGAGCTCGTAGAGGTCCTTGTCGATCGGGGCCGGCGGCTCGATCTTGTTCTTCACGCCGTCGAGGCCGGCCATGACCATCGCCGAGAAGGCGAGGTACGGGTTGCCGGACGAGTCGGGGCAGCGGAACTCGATGCGCTTGGCCTTCGGGTTGTTGCCCGTGATCGGGATGCGGACGCACGCCGAGCGGTTGCGCTGGGAGTAGACCAGCGAGACCGGGGCCTCGTAGCCGGGGACCAGGCGGTGGTAGGAGTTCACCGTCGGGTTGGTGAAGGCCAGCAGCGACGGCGCGTGGTGCAGGATGCCGCCGATGTAGTGGCGTGCGGTGTCGGACAGGCCCGCGTAGCCGCTCTCGTCGTGGAACAGCGGCGCGCCGTCCTTCCACAGCGACTGGTGGGTGTGCATGCCAGAGCCGTTGTCGCCGAAGAGGGGCTTCGGCATGAACGTCACGGTCTTGCCGGCCTGCCACGCCGTGTTCTTGATGATGTACTTGAACAGCATCAGGTCGTCTGCGGCGTGCAGCAGGGTGTTGAACTTGTAGTTGATCTCCGCCTGGCCCGCGGTGCCGACCTCGTGGTGGGCGCGCTCGACCGTGAAGCCCTGGGCCTGCATGTTGAGGACCATCTGGTCGCGGAGGTCCGCGTAGTGGTCCGTCGGCGTGACGGGGAAGTAGCCGCCCTTGTACTTCACCTTGTAGCCGAGGTTGCCGCCCTCTTCCTCGCGGCCGGTGTTCCACCAGCCGGATTCCGAGTCGATCTTGTGGAAGGACCCGTTCGCGGTGGTGTCGAACTGGATCGAGTCGAAGATGTAGAACTCGGCCTCGGCACCGAAGTACGCGGTGTCGGCGATGCCGGAGTCGGTGATGTACTGCTCCGCCTTGCGCGCGATGTTGCGCGGGTCGCGGCTGTACGCCTCACGCGTGAACGGGTCGTGCACGAAGAAGTTGACGATCAGCGTCTTCTCGATGCGGAACGGGTCCAGGCGCGCGGTGTACAGGTCGGGCAGCAGCAGCATGTCCGACTCGTGGATGGACTGGAAGCCGCGGACGGAGGAGCCGTCGAAGGCGAGACCCTCTTCGATCGCGTCGGCATCGAACGCCTTGGCGGGCAGAGTGAAGTGCTGCATCACGCCGGGCAGGTCGCTGAACCGCACGTCGACGAACTTGACGCCCTCGTCGGAGATGAACTTCAGCACCTCGTCGGAATTTTTGAACACCCTCGTCGACTCCTTGACTATGGACAACGGCTGGTCATCGCGAGCGACCGTATGTCGGTGGTGTTGCCCGTCCGTCACTCCGATGTTTCGCCAGTGTTAACGGGGCCGCCCAAGCAGGCAAGGCGACCTGCCGGTGCTCACCCGTTGAGCACGGCTTTACTCTGGTGGGGTGAGCAAGTGGACCGGTTCGTGGCTGTCAGGACCCCGTTCCGTGCTGGAGCCGGGCGAGGAGTCGAACGACGGCACCCAGCAGCGTTGGCGTGGTGAGCGTCACGGCTTCCCCGAGAAGGGGCCGGGCTCCATCGCCTCGATCGGACGGCGCACGGTCGCCATCCTGACCGACTTCCTTCTTTCCGCGGGCGTCGCGGCCCTGTTCACGCGGCCGGAACTGCCGCGCAACTGGAGCCTGCTGGCCTGGTTCGTCATCACCGTGGTCGCGGTGGCGTTCTTCGGGTTCACACCGGGCCACGCGCTGTTCGGGCTGCGGGTGGCGCGGATCGACGGCAAGGCGTTCGTGCACCTGCCCCGCGCGCTGCTGCGCACGGTCCTCATCTTCCCGCTGATCCCGGCGCTGGTCTGGGACTCGGACGGACGATGCCTGCACGACAAGGCGGCAGGCACCGTCGTCATCAAGGTCAGATAGTTCGAGCACGTCCTGTAATTGCACGGAGGCCCGCCGCACATCTCGTGCGGCGGGCCTCTGCGGCTGGTGGGAGCCGGGTCAGCGGCGGCGCATCGCGCGCTGGACGTTGCGCATCTTCGCGCCCGCCGGCATCGGGCCTTGGGCAGTGCGGC
>NZ_VSRL01000237.1 GCF_012184385.1 Lentzea indica | reverse complement strand
ACCGGCCGCTGTCACCGGCCGCGGCCGCGTTCCGCACCGCGATCACCGACGCCGGGCGCCAACGTCTTCCGCTGCCCCCGGAAAGCGCCTGGCTGCCGCCGGAACCGTTGGGGTGAAACACCATTACGGCGACGCGGCGGCGGACGCCGGTGCGGCGAGCATGCCGATGATCAGGTCGACCAGCTCCGAGGCCGAGTGCGGGTCGTCCGGCGGCAGATCGCCAGCGCACACGGCCCGCTCGCGGTCGGCGAGCAGGGCGAACAGCACGGTGGGAAGGACGCGGAGCCGTCGGCGCCGCAACGCGGGCGACAGGTCTCGCAGCGCGCGGTCGAGGCGCATGATGATCAGCCGGACCGCGGCCCGCCCCGCCCGGTCGAGGTTGGTGTCCGCAGCCAGTGCGGGGTGAGTGCGGACCTGTTCGAGGAACCGCGCGTAGTGGGTGGCGCCGTGTTCGTACGGGATGGTCAGCATCGGCACGACCAGTGCCGAAACCAGGGCACGGACGTCCTGCGGTTCGCCGCGCGCCTCGCTCTCGGTGAGCAACTCGAGGCGACGCTGCTCCAGGTCGGCGATGCGGTACTCGGCGACGGCGTCGATCAGCCCGTCCCTGCTGCCGAAGTGGTACTGCACCGCGGAGTTGTTGCGCTGGCCCGCGGCCGTCGCGATGTCGCGCAACGGCACCTCGGTGCCGTGCTCGGCGATCAACCGCTCTGCGGCGACGATGATCCGTTCCCTGGCGTCCGCGCTGCCCACGGCACCACGTTAACACGCGCATCTTGACTTTTAAGCGTCAGCGCTTAACAGTGGCCGGGTGGTGACAGACATGTTCGGGTTGCCCGATGCGGTGGCCGTGGTGACCGGCGCGGGCCGCGGCATCGGCGCGGCATCGGCGATAGCGCTGGCAGAGGCGGGCGCGGACGTGGTGATCAGCTCGCGCACCGCGGAGCAGTTGGCGGAGGTCGCCGGCAAGATCGAGGCATTGGGGCGGAGAGCCGTCGTCGTTCCGGCAGATCTGTCCGATGTGGACGCCGTGGCCGCGCTGGCGCACATGGCCGCCGAGCGGTTCGGGCGGCTGGACGTGGTGGTGAACAACGTGGGCGGCACCATGCCGAACACGTTCCTGACGACGACACCGGACTACCTGGAAGACGCCTTCCACTTCAACGTCACCACCGCGCACGCACTGACCAGCGCGGCGGTACCGCTCATGCTCGACAGCGGTGGCGGGTCGGTGGTCAACATCGCCTCCGTGATGGGCAGGCTCGCCGGTCGCGGGTTCCTGGCCTACGGCACGGCGAAGGCGGCCCTGACCCACTACACGCGCCTGGCCGCCACCGACCTCGCGCCGCGGATCAGGGTGAACGCGATCGACGTGGGCTCGGTCCACACCTCGGCGCTGGACGTGGTCGCACGCGACGAGAAGATCAGGACCTCGATGGAACAGGCGACGCCGCTGCGCCGGCTGGGACACCCCGACGAGGTCGCGGCCGCGGTGCTGTTCCTGGCGTCACGGGCATCCGGCTACACCACGGGATCGGTGCTGCGGGTCGACGGCGGCATCGGCGCGCCCAACCTCGACTTCAACCTTCCCGATCTCTGAGCCCTGATCTCTGCGGCCGGCAACCCTAGGAGACACACGTGACGTATCGCGTGGTGCAGTGGAGCACCGGCAACGTCGGCAAGTGGGCGTTGCGCGGCATCATCGACCACCCCGACCTCGAGCTGGCGGGCGTGTGGGTGTCCAACCCCGCCAAGAACGGCCGTGACGCGGGAGAACTGGCCGGCGCGGACCGTCCACTCGGGATCCACGCGACCACGGACGCCGACCAACTGATCGCGGCCAAGCCCGACTGCGTGGTCTACACGGCGATGGCCGACAACCGGTTGAACGAGGCGATCGACGACCTGTGTCTGTTGCTGCGGGCAGGCATCAACGTGGTGGCCAGTGGTCCGGTGTTCCTGTCCTACCCCGAGGGCACCGTGCCACCCGAGCTGATCGAGCCCGTTCGACAGGCCGCCATCGAGGGCGGAAGTTCGTTGTGGGTCAACGGAATCGACCCCGGCTGGGCCAACGACTGGCTGCCGCTGCTGTTGTCCGGCACCTGTCAGCGCATCGACATGATCCGCTGCTCGGAGATCACGGACTACTCCACCTACGACAACCCGTTGGTGCTGTTCGACATCATGGGCTTCGGCACACCGCTCGACCACACTCCCCTGCTGCTGCAACCCGGCGTGCTGTCGCTCGCCTGGGGCAGCGTGGTCCGCCAGCTGGCCGCCGCCCTGGACGTTCCGCTGGACTCGGTCGTCGAACACCACGAGCGGTTCCCGGCGCCGGAACCGTTCACGGCCGGAGGCCGCACGATCGCCGAGGGCACCATGGCGGCACTGCGGTTCACCGTCAGCGGCATGATCGCGGATCAACCGGTGCTCGTGCTCGAACACGTCACCAGACTGCGCCCTGACCTCGCGCCGGACTGGCCGCAGCCGGCAGGCACCGGCTGCTACCGCGTGGAGATCACCGGTGAACCCAACTACGTGCTGGACCTGCGACTGATCGGTGGCGACGGCGACCACAACACCGCGGGCGTGGCGTCCACCGCCATGCGTCTGGTCAACGCCGTTCCCGCGGTCGTCGACGCCCCGCCCGGCCTGCTCACCGCACTCGACCTGCCGCTGACCACCGGGCGCGGACTGGTCTCGGTCCCCGGACGCCGCGTCGCGAACGCGTGAGGCGCCTCAGGTGCTGCGCGCCGCGAGAATGCCCTCGACCGCGTCGAGGAAGGTGTCGCCGATCGGGCCGGGGTCCGAGAGGCACCCTGACGCCATCGCACCGTCGCGCAGCATGACGAAGTGCCTGCCGTGGAGCTCGGCGGGGGTGTCCCCGACGCGCGCGAGCAAGGCCGTGACGGTGTTGAGGAACCACCGGCGGTGTTCCAGCACCGCCACATGCACGGGATGAGCGGGGTCGGGGTACTCGGCCACGGCGTTGAGGAAAGCGCAGCCGCGAAACCCCTCGGTGCGGATGTGCTCGGCGATTGCCCGCGCGACACGGCGAACGGCGTCCGAGTCGCTTGACGCCCCGGCCACAGCGGCCTCGACGTGCTGGCGCATTGCCCGGTCCGCCTCCCCGAGGTACGCGACGACCAGGTCTTCCTTGCCGGCGAAGTGCCGGTACATCGTCGCGCGGGTCACCTTCGCCTCGGCGAGGATGCGGTCCACTCCGACGGAGTGCAGTCCCTCCGCGTAGAACAGCCGGCTGGCGGTCCCGAGCAGGCGAGACCGGGCATCGGACACGGTGCGAGTCACCCCGGCCACGCTAGCAGAGAGAACGTTCGGTCTTGACAACTGCGACCGCGCGCTGACAACCTCGAAGTAGAAAGAACGTTCTCCCTACCTCAAGGACACCTCGTGAGCATCGGCGCTGCGTCACCCGCAAGCCTCGCCCCCGCCCTCCGCACGCTGTACCTCGTCCGCTTCGGCTTCGCCGTCACGTGGGCGGTCGTGCTGTTCCTCACCGCGACCGAGATCGGGCCGGTCAGCGGCACGCTGCTGGTGCTCTACCCGCTCTTCGACGCGGCCGCCGTCGTGGTCGACAGCCGCACGTCACGAGCTGGACGAGCGTCCGCTGCCCTCTACGCCAACATCGCCGTCAGTTCCCTGGCGGCAGCAGGCCTGACGTTCGCCGTGCTGTCCGGCATCCCGGCGGTTTCTGCGGGTGTGGGGCGCTTGGGCGATCGTGTCCGGCCTGGCACAGCTCGCAGCGGGTGTCACCCGCAGGAGCCTCGGCGGACAGTGGCCGATGATCATCAGCGGCGCGATCTCCACGGTCGCGGGAACGTCGTTCATCCTGCAGGCGACCAGCGAGGGCGCGACGCTGAGCAACCTCGCCGGCTACGCGGCGATCGGTGGCGTCTTCTTCCTGGTCTCGGCTCTGCGTCTTGGCGGGTCACGTCATCTGTGAAAGCTGTTGCCGCAGCGTGCGCGGAGGTTGAATCCGCGCACGCCGTCGAAAGGGCTTCAGCATGCGTTTGATGAGAACGACCGCGGTGACCGCCGCGTTCCTCGTGGTGTCCGCTCTGCCCGCGTCCGCGATCAACTCCTACAACGCCACGCCCGCGCCAGAGCGCACCGAGGTCGGTGCGCTCGTCGCGACGTGGGACAACGACGACAACCCGGCGACCCCGGACCGCGTCGACTGGGTCTGCAGCGGAACCATGATCGACGCCGACACGTTCCTCACCGCCGCGCACTGCACGAGTGACTGGCCGGCGAACGTGAAGTTCTACGTGTCGCTGCACCAGGACGTACAGACCGCACTCGACACCGCCACGGGCACTCCGGCGCAGATCGCCGCCGCGGTCGCGGTGCCAGGCACGGCGCACAACCATCCCGCCTACCCCGGCTCCGCGGAGGACACGCACGACATCGCCGTCGTGCAGGTGTCCGCGCAGCAGATGAAGGCACGGTGGTCGTTCACCCCGGCGACGCTGCCCACCGCGAACCGGCTGGGCGAGCTCGGTCCGCAGGGCCTCGACGACACGTCCTGGATCGTCGCCGGATACGGCACGCAGGAGGCCCGCCGCGGTCCCGGTGGGCACACCCATCCCGGTGGTGGCGTCCGGATGAAGGCGCCGGTGACCTTCAACGCGCTGAACAACGCCTGGGTGCGGCTCGCCATGACCGCGCCGCAGGGCAACGGTGGTGCCTGCTACGGCGACTCCGGTGGCCCGAACTTCGCCACGATCAACGGCAAGCGGACCCTCGCGGCCACGACGATCACCGGTGACTCGCCGTGCTACGCGACGAACGTCGTCTACCGGCTGGACACCCCTGGCGCGAGGGACTTCCTGCGCCCGTTCGTCACCCTGCCCTGATCAGGCGGGTACCGGGTCGAGATCGCCGTGCACGACCAGTGCGGGCACGGCGATCTGCCCGATGATGGACCGATGACCGTGGTCAACCTCAAGGGACACCGCGACGACCCGGACTACGCGGACGTCGTGTACGTCGGCAGGGCGATGCATCGCGGCGGATGGCACCTCGACGCCTCACCGTTCGCGAACCCGTTCCGGCCAGGCAAGGACGGCACGCGCGAAGAGGTCATGCGGGAGTACCGCGCGTGGCTGCTCGACCGACCCGACCTGCTCGCACGCCTTCCCGAACTGCGCGGCCGCCGGCTCGGCTGCTGGTGCGTACCGCTGCCGTGCCACGCCGAGGTGCTCGACGAGTTGGCCAACGCGTGAACTCGACACTGGACATGTCGCACGGTGCACGGCTGGCCGCTCACGGAGCCGTCTCCAAGGCGCTGACGCTGTGCAGTGATCGTGAACTGCGCGACCTCGTGGACGGGGCTGAGCCGATGGGGTCCGGTATCGGCGGGACGTCGGCGCTGCTGGACGTCGGTGGGACGCCGGTCTTCGTCAAGCGGGTGCCGCTGACCGATCTGGAAAGGCAGCCGGAGAACGTCCTGTCCACGGCGAACCTCTTCGGCCTGCCTGCCTTCTGCCACTACGGCGTCGGGATCATCGGTGGGCCGGGCTTCGGGGCCTGGCGGGAGCTGGCCGTGCACACCATGACGACGAACTGGGTGCTCTCACAGGACTACGAGGGCTTCCCGTTGATGTACCACTGGCGCGTGCTGCCACACCCCGGGCAGTCGCTTCCCGAGGAACTGGCCGACGTGGAGTCCGCTGTCGCCTACTGGGGAGGCGGATCGGAGGTACGCCGCCGGATCGAGGCTCTGCGAGAGTCCTCGGCGAGCATCGCGCTGTTCCTGGAGTACATCCCGCACAACCTGCACGACTGGCTGCGCGCTCAGGTCAAAGCCGGCGACGAGAGTGCCTGCGCGATGGCGGAGAGGCAACTGCAGGCTGGGACCTCGTTCATGAACGCCCGTGGTCTGCTGCACTTCGATGCCCACTTCCAGAACATCCTCACCGACGGCGAGCGTCTGTACTTCGCGGACTACGGCCTCGCGATCTCCTCCAGCTTCACCCTGTCCGAAGACGAGGTCCGCTTCTTCGCCGACCACCAGACCTATGACCGTTGCTACACCGTCACACACCTGGTGATGTGGCTCATCGCCGAGCTGTACGGCTACAAGGGGGACGACTTCACCGCGTTCGTTCGCGCGTGTGCCCGAGGGGAGCAGCCAGCGGGAGTTCCGCCGCAGGTCGCCGCGATCCTCACCCGCCACGCCCCGGTCGCCGCGGTGATGACGGACTTCTACCGCCGGTTCCAACGGGAGACCAGGCAGGCGCGCTTCCCGTCACCTGAATCGGCGACATCCGACTAGTCCCGCAACGACCCGGGTACACGGCGATCATCCGAGCGGGAGGGTGCGGCCGATGGACCACAGCAGTGCGCCGGTGCTCGAGGCGATCGAGCGTTATCGCCGCGAAGACCACATCGGGTTCATCCCGCCCGGCCACAAGCAGGGTCGCGGAGTGGATCCCCAGGTCCTGCAGGTGCTCGGGCCCGACGTGTTCAGCGCGGACCTCATCAAGCTCAACGGACTCGACGACAGGGAGATGAGCGGCAACGTCATCGCCGACGCCGAGGACCTGATGGCGGACGCCGTCGGCGCCAACCGCGCCTACTTCTCCACGTGCGGCAGCTCGTTGTCGGTGAAGACGTGCATCATCACGGTCGCCGCGCCGGGTGAGCGGTTGCTGGTGTCGCGCAACGCGCACAAGTCCGTCGTGGCCGGTCTGATCATCAGTGGCGTTGACCCGGTGTGGGTGCATCCTCGGTGGGATCCGGCGTGGGAGTGGGCGTACCCGCCGGGGCCGGACGAGGTCGAGGAGGCCTGCCGCAAGGCACCGGACACCAAGGGCATGCTGCTGATCACGCCCACGGACTACGGCACCTGCGCGGACATCCGGGGAGTCGCCGACGTCTGTCACGCTCACGACAAGACGCTGATCGTGGACGAGGCCTGGGGCGCTCACCTGCCCTTCCATCCCGGCCTGCCCGCGTGGGCGATGGACGCGGGCGCGGACCTGTGCGTCACGTCCGTGCACAAGATGGGCGCCGGGCTGGAGCAGAGCTCCGTCTACCACCTGCGCGGCGACCGCGTCGACCCCGGCGTGCTGGCCATGCGGGCCGACCTGCTCGACACCACGAGCCCGTCGTCGCTGATCTACGGATGCCTGGACGGGTGGCGCAGGCAGATGGCTCTGCACGGTGAGCAGCTGCTCGACCGCGCGCTCGACCTGTGTGCGAGCACCCGGCAACGGCTCGCGGCGCTCGGCCTGCGCATCGTGTCGGCCGACGACGTCGTCGGCACGGGCAAGGCGTTCGATCACGATCCGTTGAAGATCGTGATCGACCTGCGGGACCTCGGCATCTCCGGTTACTCCGCGGCGGAGTGGCTGCGGGCGCACTGCCACGTCGACGTCGGGCTGTCCGACCACCGGCGGATCGCCGCGCAGATCACCGTCGGCGACGACACCGGCACCACCGGGCGGCTCGTCGACGCGCTCAAGGCCATGCTCGGCGCCGGCCTCCCGGCCGCGAAGCCGGTCGAGATCCCCGATCCGGGAGAGCTCGAACTGGACCAGGTCATGCCGCCCAGGGACGCGTTCTTCGCCAATGCCGAACACGTCTCGATCAAAGACGCCGTGGGCCGGATCTGCGCGGAGACCATCAGCCCCTATCCGCCCGGTGTGCCCGCCGCGCTGCCGGGTGAGGTGATCACCCGGCCGGTCGTCGACTACCTGCGCAGCGGCAAGGCCGCGGGCATGTACCTGCCCGACCCCACCGATTCCGACCTGGAGACGGTCCGCGTCGTCGCCGCACGGTGACCAGCACCGCGCGCAGGTCAGGTCCTCGGTCCGCGCTCGGGGCGAACCAGAGCCGCACGCGCCGCGGAGATGTCGTCGACCGCCACGACCTCGCGCCCTCCGGCCAGCACCAGGTCGTGCTCCGACGCGACGCCGAGCATGGCGCGCTTCTCGGCCAGTGACTTCGCCTGCCGGACGACTCCCTTCGCATCGACGCGAACGAGCGTGACCGACGGGTCCGTCCAGTGGAACTCCGCGACAGAGCTCAACCTCCGGACTCCGTCCAGGCTGAACCGAGCGAATTTCGGCATGTCCGCCACCTCCACCGTGGTCACTGAATTGGTCTACACCAATAACTCGGCCTGAGGGAAGGGGCCAGTCCGCGCTGGCCCCTCCCCGCCCGCACCGGGTCACGTAGACCGGTCGCTGTCACTTGTGAATGCCGAACCTTCTGGAGCACAACGACATGCGACGACTACGTGTGGTGGTGGCCGGGTGCGGGTTGTTCGTGTCACTCGCCGTCGTACCACCTTCCCCGGCCGCCCCTGCCCCACCGTCCGAAAAGGACAGAACCGTCACGCTGGTCACCGGTGACCAGGTGGTGGAGCGCAGAGTTCCCGGCGGACCCGCCGTCTACCTGCCGCGGGCCGGGAACGGGCGTGGTGAAGTCCAGTTCCTGCAGTACGGGATCTCCGGCCACCATTACGTCATTCCCGCCGATGCGGCCAGGCTGGTCGCGGCCGGGAAGCTCGACGAGCAGCTCTTCGACGTGCCACGGCTCCTGGCGGAGGGCGACGGCGCCGAACTGCGGCTGGTGGTGCAGCACGACGAGCAAGCCGCATCACTTGGCACAGCACGGAGGCTGGAGAGCCTGCCGGGTTCCGCCGTGCGCGTGCCGGCGGCGCGGGCGGCGTCGACCTGGTCAGCGCTCACCGGTCCTGGCGTGAGCAGAGTGTGGCTCGACCACAAGGTGCAGGTCTCGCTGCGGGACAGCATGCCGCAGATCGGCATGCCCGCGGCGTGGTCGGCCGGGTACACCGGCAAGGGTGTCAAGGTCGCGGTGCTGGACACCGGCGTGGACGCGGACCATCCCGACATCACCGGCGCTGTCGTGGCGCAGCGCGACTTCACCGGCAGCCCCAGCGGCACTGCCGACAGGTACGGTCACGGCACCCACGTGTCCTCGATCATCCGGGGAACGGGAGCCGCGTCCGGCGGCCACTTCCGCGGTGGTGCGCCCGCGACGTCGCTGCTGTCCGGCAAGGTGCTGGACGACTGGGGCTCCGGGTACGTGTCGTGGGTCGTCGCGGGCATGGAGTGGGCGGCGGGGAACGGTGCCCAGGTCGTGAACCTCAGTCTGGGCACCAGCGTGCCCAGCGCGGGTGACGACGTCATGTCGGTCGCCGTCGACCGGCTCACGAAGCAGACGGGAGCCTTGTTCGTCGTCGCGGCCGGAAACAATCCTTCAGTCATGGGCTCGCCCGCCGCCGCACGGGAAGCGCTCACCGTGGGCGCGGTGACCAAGCAGGACGTGGTCGCCGGGTTCTCCTCGCGCGGTCCGCGTGCCTTCGACAGCTTGCTCAAGCCCGAGATCGCCGCGCCGGGCGTCGACATCACCGCGGCACGGGCCAACGGCACAGAGATGGGCACGCCGGTGGACGACCGTCACACGACGGCGTCCGGAACGTCGATGGCGGCGCCGCACGTCGCCGCGGCGGCCGCGGTGCTGGCCGAGAGCCGGCCGGGATGGAAGGCACCGGAGCTCAAGGCAGCGCTGATGAGCACTTCCAAGGCACTACCCGGAGAGACCGTGTACGCGCAGGGCGCCGGGCGGGTCGACGTGGCGAGGATCCTGCGCCAGACCGTTCACGCGAGTCCGGGCGGGGTGAGTTTCGGCCAGGTCTACGACGACGAGCTGAGCCAGGTCGTGACGGTCCACAACACCGCAACGGCGGCGGTCGCCCTCCGGCTCGCGGTGGATGTGCGCGACAGCAACGGAAAACCCGCTCCGGCCGGCATGTTCGGCACTGGCGCGGACACCGTGGTCGTACCGGCCGCGGGCACCGCGGAGGTCACCGTGCGGGCAGGCGCGCGCACCTCCGCGCCACCGGGCAACTACAGCGGCTGGCTGGTCGGCTCCTCGGCGGACGACCACACCGTGGTCCGGGTGCCGATCGCATTGACCAAGGAGGCTGTGCCGCACCACGACATCGACCTGGTCACGCTGGACAGCGCGGGGAAGGCCGCCACCGGCTACCCGATCTGCGTCGGTCTCGAAACCGGTGAGCGCTGCCGGTTCGTGCAGCGCGAGGACGGCAGGGTGTCGGCACGGGTTCCGGCAGGCCGCCATCTGGTGGCCACCAACGTCTTCGAGCAGGGGCAGAAGCCGGACACCTGGCAGGTCTCCGCGATCGTCCGCCCTGTCTCGATCCGCCAGGACAGCACGTTCGTGCTCGACGCGAGAACCGCACGCCGGTCCGAGGTCACCGTGGACCGGCCGGGGAGCACGGACCTCGGCGCGATGCTGACCGTCGCCTGCGACACCCCGGCGGGCAAGGCGATGTTCAGCGCCGCGGCGGCACGTCTGAGCGACCTGCGCGTCGCGCCGGCGAAGGACGAGAGCGGTTCGAGCTGCCGCAGCACGTTCGGCACGGTCCTGGTGTCCGAAAAGGACTCCTACCACCTCGTCTTCCCGTCGGTCGGCGACATCCCCACACCGATGTGGACGGTGCGCGACGACCAGCTCGCGGTCGTCGAAGCCAGAAGCGCAGCCCAGGGTTCCGTGCGGCAGCACGCCGTCAAGACCGTCTCGCCGATCTCGGACGGGTGGTTCGTCGTCCCGTGGAACTCCCTCAAGGTGCCGCTGCCCGGCGTGCGCACCGAATACCGTTCGCCAGGACCGTGGATCTGGTACACCTACTTCAACACCTACACCGACGACGGTGAAACCTTTTTGTCGCAACAGATCGCCAACACCACCTACCCGGCGGCCGGGCGGGTCGCCGAGCGGTGGAACGCCGCGGTGTTCGGTCCGAGTCTCGCCCCGGTCGACAGCACCGCCTACCGTTTCGGCAACACCGTCCTGTTCCAGATCCCGCTGTACGGCGACCAGTCGCCGGACCACTCCGGCTACCTGCCCGGCATGACGGGCACCGTGTCGTTGTTCCGCGATCACGACCTCATCGGACCGGGTTCCCTTCCGTTCGGCAACGTCAGCGCGTGGGCCCAGGTCCCCGCAGAACCAGGGCGGTACCGGCTCGTTGTGGACGCGGAGCAGTCGGCGCCAGGTACGCCGTTGTCGCGGCGGATCAGTGCCGAGTGGACGTTCCACTCCGGCTACGCCGACGACACCACGCAGATCTCGTTGCCACTTCAGGTAGTTCGGTTCGCGCCACCCGTCGACGAACGCAACACCGCACCGGCAGGGCAGGAACTCCGCGTGCCGGTCACTGTGCAGCGCGTCGCCGGCGCGCCACCGTCCACGATCATGGGGATCTCGGTGTTCGCCTCCTACGACGATGGCGGCACGTGGTATCCCGTACAGCTCATCCCCACCGCGACCGGGTGGGACGCGGTCCTGCACCATCCGCCGGGCGCCCGCACGGTGTCGTTGCGCACGACCGCGACCGACGCCGGCGACAACTCGGTGCAGCAGACGATAATGCGCGCCTATGAGCTCAGGTAGTGGAGAGAACCGTTGGGCCACCGAGATTTGGCCCCTTGGATCAGCGCCCCGCACGGCAAGAGACTGCTGTCATGAGCGAATGTCGAAGATCAGTTTTGCCCGCCGTTCTCGTGGCGGCGGGTCTGGTGCTCTGGCCGACCGGTGTCGCAGGGGCGCAGCCCCAGCAGACGTGCAACGGCCTGAACGCCACGCAAGTCGGGACGAACGGCAACGACGTCCTGTTCGGCACGAACGGACCGGACGTCTTCGTCACGCTGGGCGGCGACGACGTGGTGTTCGGTCTCAACGGCAACGACACGGCCTGCCTGGGTGCGGGCGCGACGAGTTCTTCGGCGGCAACGGAAATGACTGGGCCACAGGAGAAGCGGGTGCGGACACGCTCAACGGCGAGGCGGGCAACGACACGCTCCTCGGTGGTGACGGCCCGGACCGCCTCGACGGCGGAGCGGGCCACGATCGGCTTATCGGCGGTGCCGGCGCCGACATCATCGAGTCGGGTATGGGTGACGACACTGTCAACGCCGGACCGGGCGCGGACTCCGTGAGCGGTGGCGACGGCAGCGACACGCTCAACGGGCAGAACGGCGCCGACCGCATGAGCGGCGGCAACGGCAACGACCGTCTCAACGGTGGCGCGGGCGTCGACGATCTCGACGGAGGCGCCGGAAACGACATCGTCAACGGCGATGCGGGCAACGACACGCTGACCGACCCGGCTGGGCAGGACGTCGGTGACGGCGGCGCCGGCCAGGCCGACCGCTGCGACTCGCGCTTCGAGTCGCTGTCCAACTGCGAGATCATCTTCTGATCCGATCGGCACGGCAGGCCACGTCGTGTCATGTGGCCGGGGCGCGGAACGGGTGCCGCCGAGGTGAGCCGGGCAGGGCTTGCGCGCCGGGGGCACCCATCTCGCGGACAGGTCGGCGCACGGCGGTCTGTGGTGGCCGGCTCGAGCCGCCGGCGGCCGGTCGCCGAACCCGATGACGGCGACGTCTCAGGGGTTCGGGCGGCCGGCACGCCCTCTATTGTTCCGAACCGGCCCGAGGTGGCCGCATCGCAGGCACGAGTGCCAACGCGGGCAACAACAGCAGCGGCACCACCAGCAGTGCCCGCAGGACACCCACCTCGTCACCGATCAGGCCGACGAGCGGCGGCCCGGCGAGGAACGCGGTGTAGCCGATGACCGCCACCACGCTGACCCGCGCGGCCGCGTACGCGGGGTCGTCCGCAGCCGCACTCATCCCCATCGGGAACCCCAGAGCCGCCCCGAGCCCCCACAACGCGACACCGGCGACCGCCACCGCCGATGATCCGGCCAGCACCGCCACCGTGGCTCCGGCGGCGGCCAGCAGCATGCTGACGATCAACACCGGCACGCGTCCCCACCGGTCCAGCGCCACGGTTCCGGTCAGGCGCCCCACCGTCATCGTCGTGACGAACACGGCGAAGACGACCGCGCCCGCCGCGGGATCGAACGCATGACCGTCGACGAACGCCACCGCCACCCAGTCGTTCGCGGTGCCCTCGGTGAACGCCAGCACCAGCACGAGCAACCCGATCAGCAGCGTGCGCGGTTCCCGCCACGCGGCCATGACTCCACTGCCACGGCCGTGTGTCTCGCCACCGCCGAACCGGTACTCCCGCGCGGCCACCAAGGTGCCGCCCGCGACCACCACCGCCACAACGGCCAGATGCCACGTCACCGGCAGGGCCGCCCACGCCACCAAGGACGCCAGCCCGGCGGCGAGCACGGTGCCCAGGCTCCACATCGCGTGGAACCGCGGCATGACCGCCCGCCCGAGCGCGCGCTCCACCTCCGCGGCCTCCACGTTCATCGCCACGTCGCACGTGCCGGACCCGTACCCGAGCACGAAGATCCCCACCGCCGTCAGCGGCACCGACGGCCAGGCGCCGATACCGGCACCGGCCACCGCGAGCCCCGCCGCGACCATCACCGCCGACACGCACACGGCACGCCGTGGCCCTAGCCGGTGCGTGACCTCTCCCGCGGTCAGCATCGCGAGGCAGGCGCCGACCGACATCGCCAGCAGCAACATCCCGAGCGCACCCGCGGTCAGGCCCAGCGCGTCGCGGGCGGCGGGCACGCGGGCGAACCAGGTCGCCACCGCGACTCCGTTGAGCCCGAACGTGACCGCCACACCGGCCGCGGCGGCGCGGATCTGGCTGCGCGGCAGCGTGGTCGTCATCCGGTTCCCCCTTCGTCACCCGTCAAAGTAGTAGCTCATCCGTGGAAGCGCTTCCACCGCAATACTGGTGAGATGACGGGTACACACACCGCGACTCTGGACGACGTGGCACGGGCGGCAGGCGTCTCGCGAGCGACCGCCTCACGCGTGGTGACCGGCCAAGGCCCGGCGTCGGCCAGAGCCCGCGACCGGGTC
>NZ_VSRL01000236.1 GCF_012184385.1 Lentzea indica | reverse complement strand
CACCTCCCGGTAACCACCTCCCCATGCGGGTCGAAGCAGGAGAACGCGCATTCATGTACGACCTGAAGTCCAAGGCGACCGCCTACCTCCGCCACCTGGCCCAGGCATCGTCCATGTCATCCACAACGGTATCCCTGTGGCGGAGCACACGCAGAGACTTGCTAGCAGGGTGCTTGCAATAGCTAGCACTCGTCGCTAACGTAGTTGGTGGCACGAGGAACGGGAGCGGGAACAGTGGACAAGTCCATCGACAAAGCAGTCGCGGACCTCGGCCGCAACATCGGTGAGTACATCCGCGAGCAACGCAACACCGCCAAGATCTCCTTGCGGGAGCTGGCGAAGCAGGCGGGTGTCTCCAACCCCTACTTGAGCCAGATCGAGCGAGGACTGCGCAAGCCGTCCGCGGAGATCCTTCAGCAGATCGCCAAGGGGCTGCGCATCTCGGCCGAGGTGCTGTACGTCGAGGCCGGGATCCTCCAGCAGCGCGAAGGCGGTGCGTTGGCGGACGCCATCGTCGCCGCGACCGATCTGACCGAGCGGCAGAAGCAGGTGCTGCTCGACGTTTACGAATCTTTCAGGCGGGAGAACTCCGCCAAGAACAAGGAGGAATGATCCCCATGCCGAAGCTCACCCAGGACGACGTCCGCAAGGCCGCCGAGCAGGGCGCCCACGCCGCACGCCAGGCGCTGCTCGCCGCGCTCGGTGCCGGTGACCTCGCCGCCAAGGCGGTCGTCGAGGCCCTGAACAAGGCCAAGGAGCGCGCCGAGGAAGCCCGCACCCAGGCCCAGGACCTCCCGACCGAGCTCAAGGACCTGCGCGACAAGCTGCAGCCGGCCGAGCTCAAGAAGCTGGTCGACGCCTACACCGCCTCCGCGGTGAACCTGTACACCTACCTCGCTGAGCAGGGCGAGCAGACGCTCGAGCAGATCAAGGCCCAGCCGCAGGTCAAGCAGGCCGTGGAGCAGGTCGAGCACGCTGTCGAGGCCGCGCAGAAGCGCGCCGAGTCCGCAGCCTCCGACGCCCGCGAGCTCGCCGACGACGTGCTCGGCAAGGTGACCCGCCGCACCCGTTCGGTCGGCGAGAAGGTCGCCAACCAGGTCGAGGACGGCGCCGAGAAGCTGGCCGATGAGATCGTCGAGGCCGGTGGCGACGCCGCGCACGAGGTCCGCAGCACGACCCGCAAGGCCGCGAACCGCACCGCGCCGCGCAAGCCGGCGACGACGACCCGCAGCACCGGCACCACCGCTGCGGCCAAGAAGACGACGACGACCACGACGAACACCACCAAGTGAGTCGCTGAAAATCTCTGAAGAGGGGAGCAGGCCGATGGCCTGCTCCCCTCTTTTCGTACCGGCACGTAGTCTGGGTGCGTGTTCTACGTGCCGATCTTCAGCCTCTGGAACCTCGACGGGATCGTGTACTTCTTCGCCGACCTGGGGTTCAGCGTCGTCGGGCTGTTCGCGTTCTTCCACGCGCTCGCGCAGCGCGTGGATGCGTACACGGCGGCCGAGCGCATGACCAAACCCGCGTGGCTCGGCATCACCGGCGGTGGAGCGGCGGCGATTCTGCTGTTCCAGCCGTTCAGCTTCGGCTCGATCTTCTGGCTGGCCGGTCTCGTCGCGGTGCTCGTGTACATGGTGGACGTACGTCCCAAGCTGATCGAGGTCCAGCGCGGCCCCCGTTGGTGATCACTCACGAACACGGCTCCGGCTCACCGGTGACCCTGGTCGCCCACGGGCTCGGCGCCACCCCCGGTGAGGCGCGGATCCCCGCCTCCGGGCTGCCGGGTACCCGCGTCGTCGTGACGCTGCCGTCGCACGGTGACGCCCCGGACGCGCCGCCGGGGTACTGGGACTACGGCCGGATCGCGGCCGATCTTGCTTCGGTTCCCGCTGATCACGCCGTTGGCGTCTCTCTGGGCGCTGGCGCGTTGGTTCGCCTGCTGTCCCTCGAACCTGATCGTTTCCACCGCGTGGCGCTCCTGCTGCCCGCGGTTCTGGACCAGCCGCGGCAGCCGATCACGCTGCAGCAGCTCTCCGACCTGACCGTGGGTCCGCCCATCTACGTCGCCGAGCGGCGGGCTGCTCTGACCCGCCTGGAAGCCGCCGCCGAGCAGTTGCCGGGCCAGGTCGCCGTTGCCGATGCCTCGGTGCTGGCGGCCGTGACGGCTCCGGTGCTGGTCATCGGGGCTGTGGGCGACCCGCTGCACCCCGAGGACGCGGCGAAGGCGACGGCCGCGGCGTTCCCCAACGGCGAGCTGTGGCTGATCGACTCGCCCACGCCAATGATCACGCACCGCGCCGAGGTGCGGCACAGATTGGTCTCCTTCTTCGCCGGGTAGCCGAAGTGCATGGTTGAACAGAAGAAGATCGCATTCCTGGTCGACACGGAGGGCATCGAGCAGGTCGAGCTCACCGACCCGTGGACGCACGTCGAGAAGGCCGGCGGGGTGCCGCGCCTGCTCGCGCCGAAGCTCGGTGAGGTTCGTGGCTTCAACCACCTGACGCCTGCCGACGCGTTCCCGGTCGACACGACGTACGCCGATGCGGTGGCAGACGACTACGACGGTGCTGTCGTCCCAGGTGGCGTGGCCAACGCGGACTTCCTGCGCATGGACCCCGATGCCGTTCAGCTGGTGAAAACGCTGGTGGCGGCGGGCAAGCCGATCGCGGCGATCTGCCACGGGCCGTGGTTGCTGGTCGAGGCCAACGTGGTGCGCGGCAAGATGCTGACCTCGTTCCCGAGCCTGCAGACCGACATCCGCAACGCGGGCGGCGACTGGGCCGACGAGGAGGTCCGGGTGTGTGACATGAACGGGTGGACGCTCGTGACGTCTCGCAACCCCGATGACCTGCCGGCGTTCAACCGTGAAGCGTTGAAGGCGTTCGGGCTGGACTGAGTACCGGGATCTGCAGCTCCCGGTGCTCGTTTAGAGCCGCGTCTGCGCGTAGTGCGTCATCGCGTCGTGCATCCACTGAGCCGTGCCCTCGGCGTGGACGTCCAGCTGCGGCTTGAACTCGTCCTCCAGGTAGAGGCCTGCCAGGCCCGCGTAGGAGTCCTTGTTCGGCGTCCAGCTCAGGCAGATCCACCGGTGGTGGCGCTCGACCAGCTCGACCGCCTCGGGCGCGTCCACCGGCGTGTTCGCGGTGAACAGCTCCGTGGCGCGCGTGACGACGTCCTGCCACTCCTGCATGAAACTGTCGGCGTCCGCCTTCGTGGCGCCCTGCCAGCGCTTCTTGCCGCTGGCGATGTGCTCCTTGACGCCGTCGCCGAAGCGGTCGACCAGCTGCGCCTCGTACTCCTTCTGCTTGGCGGCGTCGAAGCCGTCGAACAGCTCTTCCATCTTCACCTCGTCCCCTCCTTCCAGTTCTTCGATCGTCCGCGCGACGGTGTTGGCGAGCCGGTCCAGCCGCTGCCGTTCGTCCTGCAGCCACCGGTGGTGGTTGCGCAGGATCGTCAGCTGGTCCGTGCCGTTCAACATGTCCGCGACCACGTCGAGGCCCAGGCCCAGGTCGCGCAGCAGCAGGATCTGCTGCAGGCGGTGCACCTGTTCCTTCTCGTAGTAGCGGTAGCCGTTGTCACCGATCCAGGCCGGTGGCAGTAGCCCGATCGAGTCGTAGTGCCGCAGCGTCCTGGACGTCACCTTCGACATCCTGGCCACCTGGGCGATCGACCAGGCCATTTCGATTCCCCCTTCGCGCTTGGTTTTGACGGTAGAGGTTGACGTAACGTCAAGGTCAAACGGAGTTTGGCAGGATGGTTGCGAATTCGCGCCGGTCGTCCGGTCGCCCCTTCGCCGCGATTCGGCGGAGCCCAATCGCGGCGAAGCGGTGGCCGGATGGCCGGCTACCAGGCGAATTCGCCGGAGTCTGCGGAGCAGCGACAATGAACACCGTGTGGACCATCGCTGGATCGTTGGAACCCGTCCCCGTCCTCTCGCGCCTCGATTTGGTGCCGGAACCGGTCGCGGCCGCGCTGAAGACCCTGGACGGCGCTGACCGCGTCGCCGTCTCACCGATCGACGCCTCACTGGCCGACACCGCCGAGTTCTGCGCGCACTACGGCTCGCCCCTCGAAGCCTCGGCGAACTGCGTGGTCGTCGCGGGCAAGCGCGGCGGCGAGATCCGTTATGCGGCCTGCATGGTGCTGGCGACCATGCGCGCGGACGTGAACGGTGTCATCCGCAAACGGCTCGACGCGCGCAAGGCGTCGTTCGCGCCGATGGACGAGGCCGTGGCGTTGACCGGCATGGAGTACGGCGGCATCACGCCCATCGGCGTGCCCGCAGGCTGGCCGATCCTGGTGTCGCCGGAGGTGGCCGCCGCCCCCGAACTGGTCGTGGGCAGCGGCATCCGCGGCAGCAAGATCCTCATCCCCGGCGACGTGCTGATGAAGCTGCCCGGCGCCGAGATCCTCGAGGACATGGCCCGCTGATCACCTGATTCGTTCGACAACAACCATGGGGGAACCACAGGCATGCGCAAGAGAATGTTGGCCGTCGCGTTGGCATCCGTTGCCGTCGCCGGCTTCTTGACGTCGGGCACGGCTTCCGCCGCGCCCGACTGGGAGATCAACTACGGCGTCGAGGGCACCCGGCCGTCGGATGTCGTGTGTGCCAACCAGATGGACAAGGCCTGGGTCTGCTACGAGCGGGACGCCGATCGTTGGTGGGTGCGGGACAACGCGCAGGACGGCATGTCCGCCCTGGTCCAGTGGTGGAACTACCGCGACGGCTCGCTGTACCGCCGCGGCCGGTGCATCAACAGCCACGGCGCGAGCACGTGGGCGTACTGCGACAAGGACTACGCCGAGACCAGCAAGCTGAACGGCATCCAGGGCGCCTGGGACCGGAGCTCTGGCGCCGAGCCCGTGTTCTACGAGCAGGTGTGGGGCTTCCAGTGATCTAGTGCCGTGACCGCCAAAGGCTGACGGCCACGGCACTAGACCTGGTACTTCACCAGCAGCTCGATCGCCTCGTCGACGTCGTCGGTGACGAGGATCCACTGCTCTGCCTCCCGGCCCGCCGCGAGCTTCTGCACCAGCGGCGCGGCCGGGACCTCGTCGGTCCAGAACGCCTTGCCCAGGAACACCATGGGCGCGGCGGGGCCGACGCTGGCGTAGTAGTTCTGCGTGAAGTCCTGGAAGACCTCCTGGACCGTGCCCGCCTTGCCCGGTGTGTAGACGATGCCGCCGGTCGCGACGGTCAGCAGGCCTTCCTCGCGCACCGAGTTCGCGAAGTACTTCGCGTGCAGCTCGCAGGCCGGGTTGGGCGGCTCGTGGCCGTAGAACCAGGTCGGGATGCCGATCGTGCGCGGCGTGGGGAAGCTGCGGATCTCGGGGAACGCCGCCAGCCAGCGGCCGATCGACTCGTCGTCGTGGCCGAACGAAGGTGCCTGCGCAATGGCGTCGAGGACGTCCTTGTCCGCCTCCCCGAGCCGGACTCCCAGCGGAACGGCCTCCATAGCGCCAGGTCCGCCACCGGTCAGCACCGTGAAGCCTGCCTGGCCGAGCGCCGCACCGAGCTCGACGGCGTTGCGGTAGCCGTCGGAGCCGCGGGCCAGCGCGTGGCCGCCCATGACCGCGACCGGTGAGCCCGTCAGCGTCTCGTCGAGCGCCTCGGTGATCGAGTGGTCGTGCAGGCGTTCCGCCAGCGCGTGCAGCGGGTCCGGATGGTGACCCTGCTGCTTGCTGTGCTTGTAGATCACCGCGTCCGGTGTGTCCGCGTACGACTTCGGGTTGGCCGGGTCGAAGCCCGCGAACAGCTCCTCTGGCGTGTAGAGCGAGGACCGGTACACCTCGTACGGCAGGTCGGGGATCACCGGGAAGATCAACGCCCCGGCGGCCTCCGCCCGTCGTTGCATGGTCTCGCTGAGGGTGCAGCCGAGCAGCAGTGCTCCGTCCAACGGCACCCGCACGTCCTCGCGAGTCAGGTCCAGCCCGATGATGACGGCTTTGCGCAGGTCAGACTCTGCCCGCAGCTGGTCGAGGTCGGTGATTTCGATCCGCACGAGAAAAAGCCTATGCCTCGGGCGAACCACCGTGCCGCGGAATCCGAATGAGTAGTGGGAACTGAGGTCCGCTCGCCATCCCGACGAGCGGCCGCGGGCCGCGCTGCCCAGGAAAGGTTCCCCCGCCATGGCTACCGAACAGCTGACCGGATGCGCCGCCCGTGGCGCCCGAGTGGTAGATCCCCACCGCGTCGAGTACCTGGACTGCGGCGGGTACGGAGTTCCTCTGCTCGGCCACGCCCACCCGGCGGTGGTGCAGGCCGTGGTCGGCCAGGTGCGCCGGCCGTCACTGCTGGACCGCCTGATGCTCGACCTGGTCACGCCCAACGGCCTCGACCACATCCACACCTTCCCGTCGGCCTCCGAGGCCGCCCAGTTCGCCGTCGCCCTGGCCCAGGCCAACGGCCGTCCCCGCGTGCTGACCACCGGCGACGTTCCGTACGGCGGCGTCGACTCGTTGCGTGCCGTTCTGGCTTCCGGGCCACCAGCCTGCGTGCTGGTCGAACCGGTCCGAGGCATCTCGTTCCCGCCGCCCGGCCACCTGAGTGCGATCGCCGAGGTGTGCCGGGACCAGGGCGCGCTGCTGGTCGTGGACGAAACGCGGTCCGGCCTGGGCCGACTCGGCGTGTGGTGGGGCGTCGACCTCGACGGCGTGACCCCGGACATCCTGCTGGTCGGCGAGGGCCTCTCCGGCGGCGTGCTCCCGATCGCCGCCGTCGTCGCCTCCGCCGAGGTCGAGGTGCCACTGTGGCGAGGCCCCGAAACCGTGTCGCCACTGGCCTCCGCCGCCGTCAACGCCTGCCTGCGCGTCACCGCCGCCGATGGCCTGATCGAGCGGGCCGCGGTGCTGGGCGACGAACTGCTGCTGGGACTGAGGGCAGCCGTCGCGGGCAAGGCCCACGCGTCCGGCCGAGGCCTGCTGCTCGGCGTCGAACTGCCGGACAGGCGGGCAGCCGACGTGTTCACCGGCGAGCTCCTGCGGGCGCGGGTGCTCGCCGACTTCCGCGGCAGGACGGTGAGCTTCACCCCGCCCGCTGTCATGACGGCCGCGGACGCCGGGTGGTTGATCGAGGCCGTCGGGAGGGCCGCGGCCAGGATCTGAGTTCGCCCGGCACGCACCGCTCACCCCTGCCAAGATCCATGGCGGGGGTGAGCGGTGCGTCTTTTCGTCGTAGTTGCGCTGACCGGTCTGGTGGCCGGGTGCGGCGTGCTGGAGAACTTCAACGCGGACATCAACGCGATCGGCAGGCAGATCGTCGCGGACTGGAAGGAACGCCCGGACGTCGCCGCCGCGCAGTTCGAGTACCGGCACGGCCTCGACCTCGGCGAACACATGACCGTCGAGGTCATGGTGCACGCAGACAAGATCACCGAGACGACCGTCGACGACCTGGTGGAGATCGCGAAACGCGACTACTGGCGCGGTACGTGGCGTGACGTCGGGACCAGCTACCTCGTCTACTCCACCGACGACCCGCCCTACGCGGACAAGCCGGGAGAGGCCGAACCGATCGCCCAGGGCAAGATCGAGTTCGACGGCGACCCCGCGGCCAGCTACGGCCCTCGACCGACGCAGCCGAGCAAATGAGGCGCCTCGCGCTCCTGGCGCTGCTGATGCTCACCGCGTGCGGCACCTCCGACGGCACCGTCGAGGACCTGGGCGACCGCATCGAGGCCGACCTGAAGGCGCACGACGGCGTCTCCGCGGTCGAGGTGAAGTACACGACCGGCATGGACCACCAGCAGTACCTCAACGTCACAGCGACCGTGCCGGACCGCGCGAAGGCCGACGAGGCCATGGAGATCATCCGGCGCGACTACTGGACCGGCATCGGCCGCCGGGTCGACTTCCGGGTCCGGTTCACCTCGCAGGCCGGATCCGAGGTTCTGACCAGCAACGACGTCAAGTTCAAGCTCGGTGACGTCGTGGAGATGGAACGCCGGTACGGCCCGCGTTCGGAAGCGGGCGAGCTCGAACCCGGCCGCTGAGTAGTTCCGCTCAACTTTCCCGGTACGGCGTGCGAGTTCTCTCCCCGTCATGGTTTGCTCACTGCGAGTGAACGGGGGCAAGGGGTGTACGGGAATCCGGACGAGCTGGACCGCATCGCGGGCGAGATCGAGAAGCGTGCCGAGTCGGTCCGCACGCGCGGCACTGACATGAACGACCGTGCGCGGACCATGCAGTGGCAGTCGGTGGCTGCCGACCGGTGCCGCGAGACCGTCGAAGGTGACAAGCGCAAGCTGTTCCAGGCGGCGGACGGCCTGGACGGTGCGGCGGCGGTGCTGCGCCGGCACGCTCAGGAAGTCCGCGAGATGATCGCCGCGATCAAGCGGATCGCGGAGGCCGTCACCGGCTGGTTCAAGAGCGCGATCGACACCTTCAACCGGGCCGTCGACGCGTTCAACAACGCCGTGAAGGACATCGCGAACGGCGTTGCCGACGCACTCGGCTTCGGTGGAGGTCAGCCGCCGCAACCGCCGCAGCCGCCGTGGAACGGCTGGAAGTGGGGCCCGGACAACCTGCCGCCGCACGGCGACAAGGCGTGGCTCGAGGTCGGCGAGTACATGCGCGGCCAGGGAGTGCCCACGTGACCCCGGCACCGCACCGCCTCGTGCTGTCCGCGGGCGAGTTCGCCTACCTGGTCGAGAAGACCGGCGTCGACCTCCCTCCGGACTGGATGCCGACCGGTGACGTCCAGATCGGCCCCGCGGAGGCCGGTCTCACCAAGAAGCGCGTCGTGACCGGCATTGGTCACGAGGCCGAGGTGCACCCGTCGGTGGAGCGCAACCTCCAGATCCTCGCCGGGCCCATGGTTCTGCTGGACACCATCGCGTCGATCGGCGCCAAGAGTTCGCACAGCGTCCACGCGGTCAACGGGCCGTTGGGCGCCTCGCTCTTCGCACTCGGCGACGGCGCGGTCGAGCTCTCCATGTTCGCGTCGGTGGACCTCGGCAAGGAACTGATCCGTGCTGTGCCGCAGGCGGACCCCGTGGGCACGAGCCTGGAGTCACGGCTGGGCGGTGCCGAGGACGCGGAACCCCTCCGCGGTCGGCTGCCGTTGGCCGCGTTGCAGGAGATGGGCGCGGCCAGGCTCTTCCGTGCCGCCGACCCGGACGCCCCCGCCGCCGTGGTGGCCGCGCTGAACCTCTCCGGTGACGAAGCATCGCTGGCGCGGAACGTGGCCGAACGGACCGACGGCGCCCTGCGCTGCCTGGTCATCTGGGCCAACGGGACGTCTCAGGTCAACTGGGTGCACACAGCGGGCGGCTGGAGCGTCCTCGACCCGGAACCGGACGGGTCTAGTCGCCGCATGGTGCGGATCGAGCCGGCACAACGTGAAGAGCTCGGCACCTGGGTGGCGCCGGCGGTGGCGGGAGCGCTGGCATGACCATCTCGAACATCCAGGTCGAAGGCGGCGCGGGCGGGACAGAGGCCAAGTACGACGACCTGGCGGCCATGGGCGACCTCACCAGCGACATCGCCGGAGACACCCTCAAGACCGCGGCCGCCGGGCACAAGTTCCTGGTCGAGCCGGACGTGCTGGCCTCGTCGCTGCTCAACCCCGGCGGAGTGGTCAAGTTCGAGGCGGCGATGGCGGTCGCGCTCGACGGGCCGAACGGTCTCACGGCCACATCCGCCGGTATCGGGCTGCGCGGCGAGGCGTTGAAGGCCACCCGGATCGCCTACGAGATGGCCGACGAGCTGGCCGCGAAGGGCCTGGACGCCGGCCGGTGGTTCGCGGGTCTCGCGGTGGCGACCAACCCGATTGGTGCCGCCCTGGTCGGAGGTGGCGCGATTGCCACTGACGTGTACCTGAACTACGACGGCAACTGGGAGAAGTGGCTGGTCGACCACCCTGGAATGGTCGACACCCTGATCGGCATGTCGCCGGGCATGCTCAGCGCTCTCGGCATCCCGGTCGACCTCGCCACCACGCTGGACCTGCTGGGTGCGACCTATGCGGACGGCGAGGCGGTGACCACGAGAGTCGGCGATCCGCACCACTACGGCGCGCCCGACAACCTGGAGGACCTGATGGAGGGCCTCGCGAAGCGAAACACCGGGATGGATGCAGGCGACACCGGACCGAGCAACATCGACGTCAAGATCATCAAGAACGCCAACGGCGATGTGACGGGCTATGTCGTGGACATCCCCGGCACCAAAAACTGGAACGCGCCTTGGGAGCCGCAGAGCGCAAACGACTCGGGCGTCAACGTGGACGCGATGGCGGGCAACAACACCGTGCTGCAGCAAGGTATCCAGGATGCGTTGCGCAAGGCGGGTGCGCATGACACCGGCGCTCCGGTGATGCTTGTCGGCCACAGCCAGGGTGGGATCGTTGCGGCACAGTCGACGAGCGACCTCATTTCCAACGGGTACAACGTGACGCACGTGGTCACCGCGGGCTCGCCGGTCGGCCGTATTGACGTTCCGTCCAACGTTCAGGTGCTGTCGCTGGAGAACCGCAACGACATCGTTCCGCACCTCGATGCCAGCGACAATCCGGACAGCCCGAACCGCACGACCGTAACATTCGACAATCAGACGGGCACGGTCGGCGGGAATCACAAGATCGAAGGCAACTACACCGGGGTGGCCGAACAACTCGACAACGGCTCCAATCCCTCGGTCAACCGGTTCAAGGAAAGCGCGGGCGCGTTCTTCAACGGCGATGACACCAACTCTGTGACGCAGAACTATCACGTCGCGAGGAAGGGCGTGAATGATCATCCGTAAGGTTTTGGCTGTTGTTTCCCTCATCTTCCTGCTGGCCGGGTGCAACGTCACCAACCAGTACTACGAGGAAGTCGAAGCGGTCGGCAAGCAGATCGTGGCCGACTGGCGGGAACTGCCGGAGGTCAAGGACGCCAGTTATGAATACCGGCACGGGCTGGATCAGGGACAGCTGCTCTTCGCATACGCGACCGTACCAGCGGCATCTGTCACGTCTGTTGCCGTGCAACTGGAGGAGATCGCTCGGCGTGACTACTGGCGAGGCACCTCGTTGGACGTGACGCTGTACGTCAGGATCTACTCCGATGCCAACCCTCCGGTGCAGGGCCAATCCAATCTCGACAAGATCGTCCACGACAAGCAGATCGAGTTCGATGATGCGGCCGAGCTGGAGAAGAAGTACGGCCCTCGCCCGAAGAAGAAATGAGCACCATGATGACTCCCGACGAATGGCTCGCCGACTTCGAAACCAAAACGGCCGAGCTCCAGCGCAACGCCGCCGCTTTCCGTCGCAACCTCGAATCATCGGGCACGACCGTGACGACCGAGGACAAGTCCGTCACCGTCACGGTCGCCCCGAACGGCGCCCTGCTCGACCTGAAGATCGAGGGCAACACCGAGCTGGCGACCAAGATCCTCGCCCTCACCAGGTCCGCCCGCGAGCAGGCCGCGACGAACGTGCTCGACGAGTTCCGCCAGGTCGCCGGCAGCCACGCCAACGAGCTGGACACAGACGTCTCGGTCCCCACGCCACCGGCACCAGAGCAGCAGAAGAAGGCCGCGCAGCCCGAAGAGGACTTCAGCGAGAAGACGGTCTACCGCAAGGAAAGCTGGTAGACGCTCAGAAGATCACCGTCTGGTTGCCGTGCACCAGAACGCGGTCCTCCAGGTGCCACCGCAGCCCGCGCGCCAGCACGACCTTCTCGATGTCGCGGCCCTTGCGGACCATGTCCGCGACCGAGTCGCCGTGGTGCACGCGCATCACGTCCTGCTCGATGATCGGGCCGGCGTCCAGGTCCGCCGTCACGTAGTGGCACGTGGCACCGACCAGCTTCACGCCGCGCCGGTGTGCCTGGTGGTACGGCCGGGCGCCGATGAACGACGGCAGGAAGCTGTGGTGGATGTTGATCGTACGGCCGGTCCAGGCCGCGCACAGCTCCGGCGGCAGGATCTGCATGAAGCGGGCCAGCACCACGGCGTGCGGGTCGTGCTTCTCCACCAGCTGGCGCAGCTGCGCGAACGCGGCCTGCTTGCCTTCCGGATCATTCGAAGGAAACGGCACGTGGTGGAACGGGATGCCGTGGGCGCGAGTGATGTCGCCGAGTTCCGGGTGGTTGCCGATGACGGCGGACACCTCGACGTCGAGCTCGCCGGTCGCGACGCGGGCCAGCAGGTCGTAGAGGCAGTGGCCTTCCTTCGACACCAGGATCACCACGCGCTTGCGGGAGCCTGTGTCGGTCACCGTCCACGTCGACTGCGCACCCAGGGACGCTGCCACGTCGGCGAAGCGGGCGCGCAGCTCGTCCGCGCTGAACGGCAGGGAGTCCGCGCGGACCTCCTGGCGCGTGAAGAACCAGCTCGTCTCGGGGTCGGTGTGGTACGCGGCCTCGACGATCCAGCCGCCGTTCTCCGCGAGGAACGACGAGATCCTCGCGATGATGCCGGTGCGGTCAGGGCAGCCGAAGGTGATCACATAGCGACGTTCAGGCGATGACACGCCGCAGAAGTATTCACGGCCTCGGGATCGCCGCCAACAGCGACTCGTCGCCCGACACGATCGCGTGGCTCGGGCGGCCCCACAGCCTGCGGTAGACCGCGTCGGCGGTGCCTGCGAGGGTGGCGTCGGAGTCGACGGCCGAGTCGTGCACGGCGGTGACGACCATCGGCTCGCCGGCGGTCAGCCGGGTGTCCCACGTGCGGCCGGCGTCGGCGGCGTGGACCAGGAGCCGGCCGGTGCCCTCGACGGCACGCCCCTTCTGCAGCTGGCGGGGGACCATCACGGTGAGGAACTCGTCGATGCCGTCCGCGGCGAACTCCGAGTCGAACAGCAGCGTCGGCACGTCGTGGCCGGTCGCGAGCTCCGCGTCCAGGCGGTGGATCGACGTCTCGTGCGCCTGCCTGCGTGCCCACCAGCCCGCGCGGTTGGTGCCGTCGAACGTCCAGGCTGGACGGTCCGGCGGCGTCTCGCGCAGCCGCGCGAGCAACACGCGCACCTGGCTGTCCCACCAGGCGAGCGCCTCGTCCCACTCCTTCGGCGGCTTCGACCACTCCGGCGGGCCCGCGTCGGGTGCGGTGACGATGGCCTGCGCCGCCCACGAGTGCACGGCCGCCTGATGCCGCACCAGGTCCA
This sequence comes from Lentzea indica, assembly GCF_012184385.1. Lineage (GTDB taxonomy): Bacteria > Actinomycetota > Actinomycetes > Mycobacteriales > Pseudonocardiaceae > Lentzea > Lentzea indica. The sequence goes on along the minus strand of NZ_VSRL01000236.1, from coordinate 892 downwards.
GTACTGTCCACTCAGGACAGGACGGAACCGCGGCGGCCGGGCCCGCCTTGACCGCGGCCGAACGCATCGACGAGGCCTGGGTCTCTATCCTGCGCGACGAAGTCCACGGAACCGACCTTACGGCGCCACGGCGGCCCATTCGAGCGAGATTTCACCGAGCCGCCAACGACGACGGTCGTCCACCACCGGCCAGCCGCGCGAGGCCAGCAACCGAGCCGACTCCACCCACCGTGCACGAGGCCCGAACGGCGCGAAGGGAGCCGCGGTGGCCCAGCACGCGTCCAGTTCGGCCAGCAACGCGTGCACGCGTTCGCCCGGCACGTTCTTGTGGATCAGCGCCTTGGGCAGCCGCTCGGCGAGGTCGGAAGGCACCTCGATCCCGGACGGCTTGCAGGCGAGCGTGAACGTCTGTGGCCCGTCCGCGTCCAAAGTCACCCACGTGCACCGGCGGCCGATCTCGTCGCAGGTGCCCTCGATGACCAACCCGCCGGGCGCCATCCGGGACAGCATCGTGTCCCACGCCTCGAACGCCTGCTCCTCGGTGTACTGCCGCAGCACGTTGAACGCGCGCAACAACACCGGCCGCGCGCCGGCCAGCTCGAAGCCACCGCGCCGGAAATCCAGCCACGGCGGGTCGGCCACGGCCTTGCCGGCATCGACCCGTTCCTGGTCGATCTCGAGCCCGAGCACACGCACATCAGGTCGAACCGTCCGGAGCCGCAACGCCATCTCGACGGTGGTGATCGGCGACGAGCCGTACCCGAGATCCACTACGAGCGGATCAGCCGCGTCCCTCAGAAAGCCGGACAGCGTCCCCGTCATCCACCGGTCGACCCGGCGCAGGCGGTTCGGGTTGGTCGTGCCGCGCGTCGGCAGGCCGAGCGCGCGGGCC
>NZ_VSRL01000235.1 GCF_012184385.1 Lentzea indica | reverse complement strand
CCGCGTCCTCCCGCGACGAAGAGCGGGCCGCGGCCGCCCCGATGCCGCGGCTGGCGCCGGTGATGAACACGACCTTGCCGGTGAGCAGGCCGATGGGTGCGCTGTCGATGTTGTTGGTCATGACGACAGTGTTCGGCGGGCTTCCAGGTCGGATACAGGCACAGGCAGTACCAGGATCCGTCGCCGCGCGGGGTGCAGACTCGGGGTATGGACAGGCACGAGCTGGGGGCGTTTCTCCGCAGCCGCCGTGAGCGGCTTCGGCCGGAGGACGTCGGACTCCCCTCCGGACCGCGACGCCGGACGCCGGGTCTGCGCCGCGAGGAGGTCGCGGTACTCGCGCACATCTCCACGGAGTACTACGTCCGGCTTGAGCAGGGCAGGGCACCGCGGCCGTCGGGTGAGGTCCTCGCCGGGATCGCGGGCGCGCTGCGGCTCACCGACGCAGAGTCCGATCACCTCCACGTCCTCGCGGGCACCGCGCCGAGTCGTACGGGGCTGCATCGGCGTGACGTCCGCCCGAGCATCCTCGCGCTCCTCGAACGGTTGCCGCACACGGCGGGTTTCGTGATATCCGCCGCGTTCGAGGTGCTCGCGTGGAACGACCTCGCGGCCGCGCTCATGGAGGACTTCGCCGCGCTCGCCCCGCAGGACCGCAATCTCGCGCGCCGGGCGTTCCTCTGGCCGGCGCAAGCTGACACGACGCTCTACGGGATCTCCGACGCCGCCGAGTTCCGGCACCACGTCGTCATGGAACTCCGCACCACGGTCGCCCGCTACCCGGCGGATCCCGCGGTGACCGGTCTCGTCGACGAGCTCCGCGACGCCAGCCCCGACTTCGCCCGGCTCTGGGAGCGGCACGACGTGCAGGCGGCGCCGATGCTCACGAAGACCTTCCGCCACCCGGTCGTCGGGGAGATCACCGTTGACTGCGACACGCTCACGCTCACGGAACGCGACCAGCACCTCGTGCTCTACAGCGCGCCGCCGGGATCCCCTGACGCCGAGGCTCTGGCTCTTCTGAACGTGCTGGGAGCCGAGGCTGGTGACTACCTGCGTTAGCGCCGAGACCGAGTGATCAGATCCCGGTACCACTGTGCACTCTGCTTCAAAGTCCGGGCCTGAGTCCCGTAATCAACCCGGACGATGCCGAACCTCTTGGCATACCCGTACCCCCACTCGAAGTTGTCCATGAGCGACCAGGCCAGATACCCCCGCACATCCGCCCCAGCCCGTACAGCGGCAGCCACGGCAGAGATGTGCGAGGCCAGGTACTCAACCCGGTCAGCATCAGCCACGTATCCGTCCTCAACGGACAGATCGTCGAACGCGGCCCCGTTCTCGGTGATCACCATCGGCACCCCGTAGTCCTGCTGCAACCGCACCAGCAACGACGTGAACCCTGAAGGCACGATCTCCCAGCCCATGGCGGTGACCGGCAACCCCTGTGGCACCACCTCAGGCGCAGCAGGATCATCCGTCGCCTTGAACACGTGCGACGTGTAGTAGTTGACGCCGAGAACGTCCAAGGGCGTAGAAATGATCTCCAGGTCACCGGTCCTGACCGGAATCTCAGCTCCGCGAGCAGCGATGTCGACGAGCACGTCCTCCGGATACCGCCCGTGCACCAACGGATCCAGGTAGATCCGGATACCCAGCCCGTCAGCACGACGGGCCGCATCCACGTCACGCGGGTCGTCGGACGCAGGCGTGGAAACGCCCATGTTCAACGTGATGCCCAGAGACGAAACCTCACGCGACCGCAGCTCCTGCGCAGCCAGCCCGTGGGCCAGCAGCAGGTGGTGAACAGCCCGCATGGCCTCGCCGAAGTTCTTGCGCCCAGGCGCATGACGCCCGGTGTCGTAGCCGAGCATCGCCGAGCACCACGGCTCGTTCAGCGTCGTCCACGTCGGCACGCGGTCACCCAAAGCGTCGTGCACCAGCCCGGCGTACTCGGCGAAGCGGTAGGCCGTGTCGCGGTGCGGCCAGCCGCCCGCGTCTTCCAGCTCCTGCGGCAGATCCCAGTGGTACAACGTCAACCAGGGATCGACGCCCTTCTCCAGCAGCTCGTCGACGAGGCGGGAGTAGAAGTCCACGCCCTTGGCGTTGACCGGGCCGCGGCCGCCCGGCTGGACGCGCGGCCAGGACACCGAGAAGCGGTACTTGTCCACACCCAGCCGCGCGATCATCGCGACGTCGGAAGGCATGCGGTGGTAGTGATCGCAGGCCACGTCACCGTTCTCGCCGTTCGCGACGGCGCCGGGACGGCGGGAGAAGGTGTCCCAGATGGACGGAGTCCTGCCGTCCTCGTCGTACGCGCCCTCGATCTGGTAGGCCGACGTCGCGACGCCCCAGAAGAAGTCGGCCGACAGACCCGCGGTCATCTCAGACATGCACTTCCTCCAACCAGCACGCCACGCGACGGCGTTCCTCGACGGATTCCAGCGACGGCGTCCGCTCGGCGCAGACGTCGAGAGCCTGAGGGCAACGCGGGTGGAAGGGGCAGCCCGTCGGCATCGAGCGCAGGTCCGGCGGCGAACCGGGGATGCCGCGAAGCTCACGGCGCGGGCCGCGCAGCGCCGGGAACGACGCCAGCAGTCCCTGGCTGTACGGGTGCTTGGCGGCACGGTAGATCTCCGACGCCGGCGCCTCCTCCACGATCCGGCCGCCGTACATGATCGCGATGCGGTCCGAGAACTCGACCAGCAGCGAGATGTCGTGGGTGATGAAGATGACCGAGAAGCCGAGCGTCTCGCGCAGCCTCATCATCTGGCCGAGGATCTGCCGCTGCACCACCACGTCCAGCGCGGTGGTGGGCTCGTCCATGATGACGATCTCCGGTTCCAGCGCGAGGGCCATCGCGATCACTACGCGCTGCCGCATGCCGCCGGACAGCTGGTGCGGGTACGACGACAGCCGGTCGACCGGGATCCCGACCAGCGACAAGAGCTGGCGACCGCGATCGGCCCTCTCCGCACGGGTCATCGAAGGACGGTGGGTCCGCAGCACGTCGTCGATCTGCGCGCCGACCGAGATCACCGGGTTCAGCGCGTTCATCGCGCCCTGGAACACGATCGCGATCTCGTTCCAGCGCAGCACCTGCAGCTGCCGGTCGGTCAGCGACAGCAGGTCCTGGCCCTTGAACAGCACCTCGCCGGACGGCACGCGTCCCGGCGCCTGCAGCAGGCGGGTCGCGGCGTAGGCCAAAGTGGACTTGCCGCTGCCGCTCTCCCCCGCGAGGCCGAGCACCTCGCCCGCGTTCAGCGAGAGCGAGACGTCGTGCACGGCTCGCAACGAGCCGTAGTCCACCGAGAGATCACGGATCTCCAGCACCGGGCTCATGCGCGCACCTTCCGCAGCCGGGGATTCGCGTACTCGTCGATCCCGAAGTTGATCAGCGCCAGCGCCGTGCCGAGCAACGCGATGCACAGGCCGGCGGGGACGAACCACCACCACGCGCCCTGACCGAGCGCCTGGTTGCTCTGCGCCCAGAACAGGATCGTTCCCCAGTTCCAGGTCGACAGCGACACGACGCCGACGAACGACAGCGTGATCTGCAGCATGACCGCGAAGATCACCGTGCCGACGAACCCCGAGGCGATGACCGCCATCAGGTTCGGCAGCACCTCGAAGACGATGATCCGCCAGGTCCGTTCACCGGATGCCCGTGCCGCCTCGACGAAGTCGCGGCGCCGCAACGACATCGTTTGCGCGCGCAGGACGCGAGCGCCCCACGCCCACGCGGTCAGGCTGATCACCGCCGCGATGAGCACGGTGTCCGCCGACGGCAGCATCGAGGCCACGATGATGATCAGCGGCAGCGCCGGGATCACCAGGAAGACGTTGGACAGCATCGACAACGCCTCGTCGGCCGCACCGCCGAGGAATCCCGCGGTCACACCGACCAGAATGGACAGAAAGGTCGCCAGCACACCGCAGACGAGCCCGACGACCATCACTCCCCTGGTGCCGACGAGCACCTGCGAGAAGATGTCCTGCCCGGTCATGGTCGTGCCGAACCAGTGAGCGCCCGACGGCGGCGACAGGATCTCGTCACCCATCTCGGACGGGTCGTACGGCGCGATCCACTCGCCGATCACGGCGATCAGCGCGAAGAAGGCCAGAATCCCCAGGCCCAGTTTCGTCTTGAAGTTCACCGTGTCACCCCTCCCGCCGCGTGCGCGGGTCGAGCAGCAGGTAGCCGACGTCCGCGAGCAGGTTCGCCACCAGCACCGCCAGTGTGATCACCAGGAACACGCCCTGCATCAACGGGTAGTCCTTCGCGCCGATGCCCTGGAACAGCACGTAACCAAGGCCCGGATAGGAGAACACCATCTCCACCAGCAGCGCGCCGCCGACGATGAAGCCCAGCGACAGCGCGAAACCGGAGATGGACGGCAGCACGGCGTTGCGTGCGGCGTAGGCGAACATGATCCGCCGCTGCGACAGGCCCTTGGCCCGCGCGACCAGCACATAGTCCTCGGCCGTGACGGTCACCATCATGTTGCGCATGCCCAGGATCCAGCCGGCCACCGAGCTCACGACGATCGTGATGCCGGGCAGCACGGCGTGCTCCAGGACGCTGCCGATGAACTCACCGGAGAACTCCGGCACCAGCCCGGCGGCGTAACCGCCGGACGCCGGGAACAGCGGCCACGTCACGGAGAACACGGAGATCGCGATCAGCCCGAGCCAGAAGTACGGGATCGACGACAGGAACGTCGTCACCGGGATGAGCGAGTCCATCCACGAACCGCGCTTCCAGCCCGCGTAGACGCCCATGAGCGTGCCCAGCAGGAACGCGATGACCGTGGTCACGCCGACCAGCCCGAGCGTCCACGGAAGCGACTGCGAGAGCACGTCGGCGACCGGCGTCGGGAAGAACGTGAACGACAGCCCGAGGTCACCGCGCAGCAGCGCACCCCAGTAGTCGACGTACTGCTCCCAGATCGACTTCTTCGCATCGAGCCCGAACAGGATGTACAGCGAGGCCATCGCGTCGCTGTTCAGCCGCCCGCCGAGCTTGGTGATCATCGCCTGCACCGGGTCGCCCGGAAGCAGGCGCGGCAGCAGGAAGTTCGCCGTGATCGCCGCCCACAACGTGACCAGGTAGAACAGCGCGCGGCGCAGCAGGAACGTCATGCCGCCGCCTCCACGTACAGCCAGCACGCCGCCCAGTGCCCGTGGGAGTCGACCTCGGTGCGCGGCGGCGCCTCGGTCCAGCAGCGGGACTGCACCTTCGGGCAGCGCGGCGCGAACTGGCAGCCCGCCGAGACCGCGGCGGTCTCCTCCGACGGGGCGTCCAGCGCGACGACGGACCGTTCCGGATCAGGCGCGGACTCGATCAGCAGCTGCGTGTACGGGTGCGCCGGCCGCTGCGTCACGGACTCGCTGTCGCCGCCCTCGACGATCTGGCCGCCGTACATCACGAACGTCTCGTCGGCGAAGTAGCGCGCCGACGCGATGTCGTGCGTGATGTAGAGGACCGCGAGCTTCAGCCGTTCCTTCAGGTCCAGCAACAGGTTCAGCACACCGAGCCGGATGGAGACGTCCAACATGGACACCGGCTCGTCGGCGAGCAGCACCTCGGGGTTGGCCGCGAGCGCTCGTGCGATCGCCACGCGCTGCCGCTGGCCACCCGACAACTCGTGTGGGTACCGCGAGACGAAGTCCGCCGGCAGGTGCACCCGCTCGAGGAGCTCCTCCGGCGTCTCCGGCCGCTTGTGGATCTTCAGCGGCCTGGTCAGGTGGTAGCGGACCGTGTGGACGGGGTTGAGCGAGGCGAACGGGTCCTGGAACACCATCTGGACCTTGCGCCGGTACTCCCGGACCCGTCGCACCTTCCTGCCGTCCAGCAGGATCTCCCCCGCGGTGGGCTCCACCAGCCGCGCCAGCAGCTTCGCCACCGTCGACTTGCCCGATCCCGATTCGCCGACGAGGGCGGTCACGCGCCCGCGGCGCAGGACGAGGGAGACGTCCTGCACCGCGCGCACGCGCTTGTAGGTCTTGACCAGACCCTTTGCTTCCAGCGCCACGCCAAAGGGTTCAGCTGTCATGACGCCGGCTTCAACTTCATGACGATCTGCAGGGCGTTGGGCAGCGTGGCCTGCGGCGGACCGTACGGGTCCTCCTCGGTGGGCCAGCCGACCCAGCTCTTCGTGCTGTACTCGGCGCCGATCGGACCCGCGGAGGTCGGGATCATCGGCACCTGCTCGACCATGATCTTCTGCAGCACCGCGAGGCTCTTGGCCCGCGTCGCGTCGTCAGCGGCGTTCGCGTACTCCGTCAGCGCCGCCGTGGCGTCCGGGTTGTTGTAGCGGCCGAAGTTCACCGCCGCGGTCTGCCCGACCGGTTTGATCTCCGCGCCGTCCATGATGTTCTGGTACATCTCGTACGGCGTGGCACCGGTGTTGGTCCACCGCAGCGAGCCCTGGAAGGCGCCGTTCGCGAAGTCGGTCGTCCACGCGTCCGCGGTCTGCGTGCGCACGGTCGCCTCGATGCCGATCTTCTTCAGGTCGCTCTTGATGATGTCGAGCACCGTCAGGTAGTCGGACCAGCCGGACGGGTTGGTCAGCTCGATCGTCACCGGCTTGCCGCCGGGCGCCTTGAGCACGCCACCGTCCACAGTGAACCCAGCCGCGGTCAGCTTCTGCTTCGCCTTGTCGACGTCGACCGCGAACCGCGCGGACTTGTACTCCGGCGCGAGGAACGACTCACCGGCGGGCAACGGCATGCCGGTCGGCGACTCGAGCTTCGGGAACAGGCGAGCCTCACCGCGGACGAAGATCGCCTCGCGGTCGATCACGTCGCTCATCGCCGAACGCAGTGCCGCGTTGTCGAACGGCGCCACGGTCGTGTTCAGCCACAGGCCGTGGATGCCGAGACCGGCGGGGAACCACAGCTTGTGGTTCTTCGGGTCCTTGTCGACGTAGAGCTTCTGGTAGTCGGGGATGAAGACGTACGACCACTGGCTCGCGCCCGACGCCAGCGCGGTGGTCTGCGCTGTGTTGTCGTTGTAGGAGGTGTACTGGATCTCCGGCACCTTCGGCAGTTCCTGCCAGTACTCCGCGCGCCGCGCCACCGTGACGGTCTGCGAGGTGAACGACTTCAGCTGGTACGGGCCGGTGCCCACCGGGCTCGGGTTGGTGTAGGTCGTCGGGTCCGGCACGGTGCTCCAGACGTGCTGGGGCACCACCATCGCGCTGATGACCTTGTTGCGGTTCACGAACTGCGGGGACGCGAACGTGACCTCGACCTTGCCGTCCTGCGTCGCCGTCGCGGTCTCGACCTTGAGCGAGTCGCGGTTGTTGAGCGCGGGCCACTTCTTGAGGATCTCGTACGAGAACGCGACGTCGGCCGCTGTCAGCGGCTTGCCGTCGGACCACTTCACGTTCTCCCGGATCGTGAAGGTGACCTTCTTGTAGTTGTCCGCCCAGTCCCACTTCGTCGCGAGCCACGGCACGGGCTCCTGGGCGGGCCGCGTGTTGTTCACGAACGCGAGCGGCTCGTAGATCACGTAGCGGTAGCCGAGCGAACCCGCCGCCGACGTGGGCAGGAACGGGTTGTGGTTCTCGGTCAGCGGCCCGTTGGGCATGCCCACGGTCAGCACGCCGGAAGCCTTGGTGGCGCCACCAGAGGAGCAACCGGTCGCCGCGAGCGCCAGTGCCAACGCGACGATGATTGTTCTGCGCATGGGGGAATCTCCCGATACGACGGCGCATGAGAGCGCTCTCTCACGCGTACGGCGAACTCGCCAGACCACGAGCAACGGTCTGGCGCGTTCGTTCAGTTGTGGTGGGTCAGGGCGCGGATTCGCGCACGATCAACGAGGTGGGCAGCACCAGCGGATGGTCGGGCATCGGCTGTCCCTCGAGCGTGGAGAGCAGCATCCGCGCGGCGGCGGCGCCCATCTCCTGCAACGGCTGGCGGATCGTCGTCAGCCTGGGTTCGGTGTGGCCGGCGACCGGGACGTCGTCGAAGCCGACCACGGACACGTCGCCGGGGACGGTCCTGCCTGCTTCACGCAGCGCCCGCAGCACCCCGACCGCCGAGAGGTCGTTCTGCGCGAACACGGCGTCGAACGGGATGCCGCTGGCGACGAGCTTGTCGACGGCGACCTCACCACCTTCCGTGGTGAAGTCGCCGTCGACCACGAGGTCCGGGTGCAGCGTCAGGCCCGCTTCCGCCAAAGCGAGCCGGAACCCGTCCAGCCTGGCCTGAGTGCACCCGAAGTGCGGTGGTCCGGTGACGACGGCGAACCTGCGGCGACCGGCCGCGACGAGATGCCGTGCGACGTCCGCGCCTCCCTGCCGGTTCGTCGTCGTCACCGAGGGGAACTCCGGGTGCGAGCCGCGATCGTCGATCATGACGACCGGCAGTCCCGCCCGGTAGAGCGTGGAGATGTAGTGCAGGGCGTCCGGTGGCTCGACCACCAGCAACCCGTCGAAAGCGTTGGCGGACACGTGGTTCGCGAACTGGTTGAGCGACTCCGGCCCGCGGTTGAGCGTGTAGAGCAGCAACCCGTAGCCGTCGGCCTCGAGCGTGTCGACGATGCCCTGAAGGACCTCGCCCATCCACGGCCACGTGAGCGACGGTGCGAGCATGGCGACGGTGCGGGTACGACCCCGCGCCAGACCCACGGCACGCGCACTGGGCACGTACCCGATCTCGTCGATGACCTTCCGCACTCGCTGCGCGGTGGAGGCGTCGACGTCCGGCTTACCGTTCAGCACACGTGACACGGTCGCTTTGGACACCTGGGCGCGTTGGGCGACCTCTGCGATCGTGACACGCATGCCGAACTTCCTTTCCGCCGCCTCCGGAACCGGTTCCGTAACCGGTTCCGACGAGGTGTGACGGAGTCAACAGCCTGACGTGAGGATTAGTCAAGACTCTTGTCGGAACTTCGTGGGAGCGTTTCCACGGCGTCGCCCATCACCGCAGGTCGGGGCCGATCGGGTGAGCGCAATTGAGACACCTTGATCGATACCAGCCTCCTTGTGCGGCTGGGCCGAACGGAGCACCCGGCGGGCGGTCGATCATCGTGCACAATCAGTGGCATGGGGGTTGTGACAGCGGTCAGCCGCAGCAAGGAGTACACGTTCACCAAACCGGTGCAGCCGAGCATCACGTTGCTCGCCGGTCTCGGTGTCGAGGGCGACGTCCACCAGGGCGTCACGGTGAAGCACCGGTCGCGGGTCGCCCAGGACCCGACCCAGCCGAACCTGCGGCAGGTGCACCTGATGCATTCCGAGCTCTTCGACGAGCTGCGCGACAAGGGTTTCGCGGTCGAACCGGGCGAGATCGGCGAGAACGTCACGACGCGCGGGATCGACCTGCTCGGCCTGCCCACGGGAACGTTGCTGCACCTGGGTTCCGAGGCCGTGATCGAGGTGACCGGGTTGCGCAACCCGTGCCTGCAGATCGACGGGTTCTCGAAGGGGCTGCTCAAGGAGGTCGTGGGCAAGGGTCCCGGCGGTGAGCTGATCCGGCGCGCGGGGATCATGTCGGTCGTGCTCGTCGGTGGCGTCGTGCGTCCCGGTGACGAGATCGGAGTCGAGCTGCCTCCAGGGCCGCACAGGCCGCTCGAGAAGGTTTAGTGCCGTGGCCCGAAACCTTGGCGTGCAATTTCACGCTCAGTAGGACGCCTCGCGGCACCGCCCCCACGCCCCCATACGACTCCGGTATGAGGACGTGTGGGCGGCGCCACGATGCGCCCGCCTGACCGCGAAATGGCCGGCAAGGTTTCGAACCACGGCACTAATCGTTCCCGAAGTGGCCGTCGAGGATCACCGAGATCGTTCTCGGTGCCTCGACGATGGCCAGATGCGCCGCGTCACCGACGATGTAGAGCTCCGAGGCCGGTAGCTCGTCCGCGATGTGCCGCGCGAACTCCGGCGGTGTCGCGTGGTCCTGTGCCGCCGCGATCACCACGGTCGGCACGTCGATCTTCGCGAGGTCCGGCCGCAGGTCCATGTCCCTGATCGCCTCCGCGCAGGCGATGTACGACGGCACGTCGACCTTCAGCAGCTCCGCGCGGAAGTGCGCGACCACGGCCGGCGAGAACGCGGGCGTGAACCACCGCGAGACGATCGTGTCCGCGAGAGGCTCCATCCCGTACGAGCGCAGCACCTCGATCCGCTCGTCCCAGACGGACTTGTCCGGGTACCACGCCGTGGTGCACATCAACGCCAGCCGCGAGATCCGATCGGTGTGCGCGGCCAGCCACATCCCGATCATCCCGCCGAGGGACACGCCGCAGTAGTACACCTGACGAAGCTCCAGGTGATCCAACAGGTCCACCACGTCGCACGCCAGGTCTTCGATCGTGCACGGGCCCTCGACGGGCGCGCTGCCACCGTGACCGCGGTGGTCGAAGCGCAGCAACCGGAAAGGCAGCGAGAAGTCGCGCCACAGTTCGGTGGTCGTGCCGAGCGCGTTGCCGAGCACCAGTACCGGAGCGTCCTCCGGTCCAGTCAGCGTGTAGTGCCCGATCACGGTGTCACCTCCTCGCAAGACCCCGACAACCCGCGAGTCTGCCTGGGGTTTTCCCCGCACGCACCCCGAATCCACCTCGAAGAGGCACCGGAGCCGCTAGGCCGGAAGCGTGACGGAGCGTTGCGAAAGGCCGGAGTCCGGAAACGAGACGCCGGAAACGCGGTCCGGCTGGCTCGCTCGTTCACCCGTTGACCGCTTCACGTCCGGCAACAACCACCGGCCTGGCCCCCGCCGAAACACTGTTACGAGTAGCAGAATGATGGTTTGCCCGAGCCACCGACCCACCGGGAAGCCCATGAACTCCGTTGCTCCGTTCGCGCACGAGGCCCTGTTCTACCGGGACGAGGACGACTTTCTCGACGGTACGGCCAGTTTCGTCGCGGACGGCGTGAACAAGGGCGAGCCCGTGCTGGTGGCGGTGTCTGAGGCGAGGATCGCCCTGCTCCGCGAGCGACTGGACGGCAAGGCCGACGAGGTCCACTTCATCGACATGACCGAGGCCGGCCGCAACCCGGGCCGGATCATCCCCGGCGTGCTGATGGCGTTCAGCGCGAGCACGCAGGGCCGCTTCCGCATGGTCGGCGAACCGATGTGGCCGGGCCGCACCGACCTCGAGTACCCGGCGTGCGTCCAGCACGAGGCGTTGATCAACACGGCGTTCGAGGGCAGGCAGGGCGTCATGATGTGCACGTACGACGCGGCGGCGCTGCCCGGCCACGTGCTGGAGGACGCGCGACGCACCCACCCCGTCGTCATCGAGGGGACCAAACGGGTCGCCAGCGAGTGCTACACGGATCCGTCCGGGCTCGCCGACATCTACAACGTGCCGTTGCCGCCGCCGCCCGCCTCGGCCGAGGAGCACACGTTCTCCGTCGGCACGCTCGCACACATGCGCAAGGTCGTGTCGGCCTACGCGAACTGGCTGCGCCGCGAGCAGGTCGAGGATCTGGTGCTCGCGGTGAACGAGCTCGCGACGAACAGCATCCTGCACGCGTCCGGCCGAGGGGTGCTGCGGATGTGGCGCGAGGGCGACGCCGTCGTGTGCGAGGTGAGCGACTCCGGCAAGGGTTTCCCACCCTCGTTCACCGGCCTGTCCGGCTTCGGCATCGTGATGGTGAACCTGTTGTGTGACCTGGTTCGCACCCACACGAGTCACACGGGTACCACCGTTCGGGTGTACTTGGGGCGGTAGAGAGTCGCCGCCATCTCACCGCAATGCGCACGACACGCGAACCTGGTTGCCTAGCACACCTATGACAGAGCACCTCTCCCCCCTCGACATCGCTTTCCTCGCCATGGAGGGCAGCAGCAATCCGTTGCACCTCGGCGCGGTCGCGACCTTCGCACCGTCCACTCCGGTGCATCCGGCGCGCATCGCCGCCGTGCTGTGCGAACGCGCGCAGGAGATTCCACGCCTGCGCCAGCGCGCCCGCACCTCGTTGCTGGGCGGCGCGCGCTGGGTGGAGGATCCCGGCTTCGCGCCTGAGGATCACGTCTTCACGCACCACGTGCGCGGCCGGGATCGGTTCGCCACCTTGGTCTCCCACCTCATGGCGCAGCCGCTGGATCTGGCGCGGCCGCCGTGGGAGCTGCACGTGATCACCGGGCTCGCGGGCGGGCGGTTCGCCGTCGTCGCCAAGCTGCACCACTCGTTGTGCGACGGCATGAAGGCCGTTGGCCTGGGACTTCAGCTGTTCGACGCCTCGCGGCTGTCCATTCCGGACGCTCCGGAGCAGCCCGCGAAGTCGATCATCCCCTCGATCCCGTCGCTGCGCGGGATCAAGGACACGCTCGACATCGCCTCGTCGGTGTTGATGAACACCCGGCCGCCGACGCTGAACTCGCCGGTGCTCACCGCGTCCACCCGGCCGCGCCGCGTGGTGATGTCGCGACTGGATCTCGCGGACGTGCACCGGATTCGACGCGCGCATGGCGGCACGGTGAACGACGTGCTGCTCGCTCTCGTCACCGGCGCGTTGCGGCACTGGCTTTCCGCGCACGACAGCGCAGGACCCGAGTCGGTCGTGCGGGCGCTGATCCCGGTTAACCAGCGCTCACGCTCCGGCGACGCGGCATCGGGCAACCAGATCTCCGGCTACCTGGTCGCGCTGCCGGTCGGCGAGCCGGACCCGCTGGAACGGCTGCGGAACATCCGGCAGCAGATGGAGTCGGCGAAGGCGGCGGGACCGGACCGCGGCGCCGGGGCACTGCCCCTGCTCGCGGACAAGGTGCCACCACTGGTGCACCGACTCGCCGCGCCCGTCATGGGCCGCTGTGCCCCGCTGCTGTTCGACACGCTGGTCACCTCGGTGCCGCTGCCGTCCGTGCCGTTGTCGCTGGACGGCGCCGCGCTGTGCGAGATGTATCCGGTGGCCCCGGTCGCCCCTGGTCACGCGGTGGGCATCGCGCTCTCGGTGTACCGGTCCTCCGTGCACGTCTGCCTGAACACCAACCAGTCGTGGATGTCGGACGCGCAGTGGCTCGACGGCGTGCTCCGGCGCGAGCTGGCGGCCCTTCACCACGCGCGCGAGCTGGTGGGTTTGCCGAGGTAGAGGCACGGGCAAACCTGGCGGCATGAGCAACACCGTGGTCCTGGACGTGGACGGCACGCTGGTCGACACCAACTACCACCACACGGTGGCGTGGCTGCGCGCGTTCCGCGGCGTCGACGTCACCGTGCCCGCGTGGCGCGTGCACCGCGCGATCGGCATGGGCGGCGACAGGCTGGTGGCCGCCGTCGCCGGTGACAAGGTGGAACGGGACCACGGCGACGCGGTGCGAGCCGCATGGGAGAGGCACTTCGACGAGATGCTGGACGAGATCCAGCCGTTGGAGGGCGCGCACCGGCTGGTCCGTGCCGCGACCGACCTCGGGCTGGCCGTGGTGCTCGCCAGCTCGGGCAAGCGCAAGCACGTCGAGCACTACCTGAAGCTCATCGATCCGGGTGACGTCGCGTCGACGTCCTCCGACGACGTCGAGGACAGCAAGCCGGCGCCGGACCTGATCAAGGTAGCGTTGCGCGAGGTGAAGAGCACACGAGCGGTCGTCGTGGGTGACTCGGTGTGGGACTGCGAGGCCGCTGTGCACGCCGGGCTGCCGTCGATCGGACTGCTGACCGGCGGGTTCGGCGAGGAGGAACTGGTCGACAGCGGCGCGTCGGCCGTGTACTCGGACCTCGACTCGTTGCGGGCCGAGCTGGCGGACCTGCCGTTCGCGGAACTGGCCGAGCCCGAGGCCTGAGGACCGTCGGCCCGCGAGGCCTGAGGACTGTCGGTCCGGCTCCCTAGAATCGAAATTGGGGGTACCCGGCCAGAGTCGTGTGTGTGGTGCGCGCGCTTAGGGCCGGGAACGCTTAGGGCTGGGGAACCGACGACGACGGCGTCGGTACCACTGAGGACTTCTTGCGATCCTTGTCGCGACTCTTGCTGGGCCTGGTCGGCTCCTCGGCCGGCGGCTCCACGCTCTCGCTCGAAGAACCCGGCGTCGACGTCCCCGGCACCACGGCCCCCGGCTGCG
>NZ_VSRL01000234.1 GCF_012184385.1 Lentzea indica | reverse complement strand
CCATCACCGACGCCTCAGGCCTCAGAATGCGGGCAGCAGTCGGCCGGCCACGTCCGCGGGGACCCTGACAGCGTGCCGTCGGCCGAGCGGCACGGCCGCACGGCCTCACCTCACGACCGTCGCTGGCCCCTGGTGCCCCAGAACCCACCGCTGCGGCACGAGGTCTGCAGCCCGGCCTGGCAGTACGCACACGTGCCGTCGCTCCACACGAACGGTGCGATGACCCGGTCGCCGACGTTGACGCTGTGCACGTCGCTGCCGACCTCGTCGACGATGCCGAGGAACTCGTGCCCGATCCGCTGCCCGCCCTCACGCTTGGCCACACCGCGGTACGCCCACATGTCACTGCCGCAGATGCAGGCCAGCTCGACCCGGACGACGACGTCGGTGGCCTCCTTGACGGCCGCGTCCGGCACCTCCTCAACGCGGATGTCACGGGTGCCGTAGATCGTCGTAGCCCGCACCGGGCGCCTCCTCGGTCTCGTTTCTCAACCGTCACATGGTGCTCCTGTCTCGGTCTTCCCGCCGAATCGAGACGCTGTGGAATTGGTTACCAGGTCCAGGTCGCGCACTAGAGTCGTGTTCATGCTGATCAACACCACTGCGGGCACGCTCGAGCCAGAGGTCTCCGAAGGCCTCGTGCGGGCACGCGGTGTCCGTTATGCGACGGCTTCCCGGTTCGCCGAGCCCGAGCCGTACACGTGGCACGGCGTGCTCGACGCCACCCGGCGCGGCCCTGCCTGCCCGCAGCCGCCGTCGTCGCTCGTCTCGGTGGTCGGCAGCTCGGTCGAGGGCCTGGTGTTCGACGAGCACTGCCAGGTTCTTTCGGTCACCGCGCCGGTCGGCGCGGCAGACCTGCCCGTGATGGTCTGGTTCCACGGCGGCGCCTACGTCACGGGCAGCGGGGAGTCCACCAAGTACGACGCTTCGTTGCTGGCGTCCGAGGGCGTCGTCGTGGTCAGCGTGAGCTACCGCCTCGGCGTCTTCGGTTACCTGCGGGACAACCTCGGACTGCTGGACCAGCTCGTCGCACTGCGGTGGGTGCGGGACAACATCGCCGCGTTCGGCGGCGATCCCGCGAACGTGACGGCGTTCGGTCAGTCGGCGGGCGCGGACTCGGTGTACGCGCTGATGGTCGCCACCGACGAAGTCCTGTTCCACCGCGCGATCCTGCAGAGCGCGCCGCTGGGCGCCCGCGGCCCCGAGCGCGCCGACATGACGTCGGCCTGCGCGAGTTCGTCACCGTCGACGCCTCCACGTCGGTGGACGACGTGCTGGCCGTGCAGAAGGAAGTCCCGGCGATGGCGGCGCGGTTCGGCCCGGCCGGCGGCATGCCGTTCGGCCCGGTCCTGGACGAGATCAATCTCGCCGCGCCGGCTTCCAGGATCGAGCTGCTCGTCGGGCACACACAGGACGACGCCAGCCCGTACGTGGCTGAACAGCCTGATGCCTGGGCGATCGCGACCGAGCTCGTCTTCGCCGGTCCTGCCCGTCAGCTGGCCGAGGACTGGATGAAGGCAGGTGGGCAGGCCGCCACCTTCAACTTCAAGTGGACGCCTTCCGGAGCACCTTTGGGTGCGTGCCACTGCATGGAGCTGCCGTTCCTGTTCGACCCGGCTGCCTGGTCTGGCGCGGGCATGCTGGCCGGGCAGGAGCCGGACCCTTCGCTGGCGAAGACCGTGCGGAGCCTGTGGGCGGGTTTCGCACGAAACGGGATGGACGCGCTGCCATCGCGGTCGCTTGAATTCGGCGGGTGACCGACCGCGAGCGTTTGCGCACCACGTTCGGAGAGGACGCGGCCCGCTACCACCGGGCACGTCCCACCTATCCGCCGGAGCTGTTCTCCCGTCTCTCCGGCTCACGGATCCTGGAGATCGGAGCCGGTACCGGCCAGGCCACGCTGCCGCTCACCGCGCTCGGTGACGTGACCGCCGTCGAGTTGAGCCCGGAGCTGGCCGCTGTCGCGCGCTCGCACGCACCTGCGGCCCACGTGGTCGTCGCGAACTTCGACGAATGGCCGCTGCCGGCGGAACCGTTCGATCTCGTGGTGTCCGCGACGGCGTTCCACTGGCTCGACCCCGCTACTCGCATGGCTCGATGTGCCGCGGTTCTGCGGCCTGACGGCGCACTGGCGGTGATCTCCACGCACCACATCGCGGGTGGCACGTCGCAGTTCTTCGTCGACGTGCAGGAGTGCTACGAGCGCTGGGATCCCGCCACCCCGCCCGGCCTGCGGCTCTCCCCCGCCTCCGAGATCCCGTGCGAGTTCGACGAGAGCGATCTCTTCGACGAACCGGAGTTCCACAGATACGAGTGGGAGCAGGCCTACGACACCGAGGCGTACGCAGACCTGCTCCTCACGTACTCGAACCACATCGCGCTGCCTGCCCGCGACCAGCTGATCGCGGACATCCGGCAGCTCATCGACACGCGCTACGGCGGCCGGGTCGTCAAGCGGTACATGACCCAGCTCGCCGTCGCTCGCAGGTCGCGAGCCGATTCGTTGCCCTGACGACAGACGCCCGTGGTCTCGACTGGATGAGGCTGCACGCCGTTTCGTGCGGACACGTTCGCCCCGTTGCCGCTGCGCTTGGTCGTCGACAGCGGTTGCGGCGCGAACGTGTCCGGAGTGGACGGTCCCATGAGGACCCGCAGGATGTTCGTGATCCCGTTCCGTTGCCTGAAGCGTGAGCACAGATGTACATCCGCCGCGTTCAAGCAGCCGGCACCTTGCGACACCGACGTTGGCCGCACCTGGTCGGCGCGGTCTTCCCGTGGCAGTACCCGCGCCCACAGGTGTGGGTCTTACTCGGGTTTCCATCGGGCTGTCACGACGCAACTCGCCGCCACCCGGCACACAGGTTCGACGTCACCCCGGCCGGATGGACATGCCCGCACCTGAGCGTCACCATTACCCGTTGCCGTTGCCGTTGCCGTTGCCGTTGCCGTTGCCGGGTCGGCGAGCGCCGGCCGGGCGGCCAGCGCGGCGCGGCCGCGGGCGATGGCGGAGCGGTCCCAGCGGCGCCGGTCCTGGTCCTCCAGCAGGATCGTCTCGCCGTCGGGACCTCGCCGGGCCGGGAAACGGGCGGCGGTCAGTTCCAGCAGGGCGAGCAGGCTGTGGACTTCGGGTTCCTCCGGCATCAGCCGCGACAGGATCCTGGCGAGGCGCTGGGCCTCCCCGGCGAGGTCCAGGCGCATGACCTCGTCGCCGGAGCTGGCAGAGGAGCCCTCGGTGAAGATCAGGTAGAGGACGCTGAGGACCTGCGCGAGGCGTGCCGGGCGTTCGTTGACCGGCGGGACCTCGAACGGCACGTTCGCCGCGCCGAGGGTCTTCTTGGCCCTGGTGATGCGAGCCTGCACGGTCGCGGTCGGCACGAGGAACGCCCGCGCGATCTCGTCGCTGGTCAGACCGCCGATCACGCGCAACGTCAGCGCGACCCCCGCTTCGCGTGACAGCACGGGGTGGCACGAGGTGAAGATCAGGGCGAGGGTGTCGTCGTCGATCTGGTCGGGGTCCCACAGCACGTCGTCCGGTGCGGGTCCGGGGTCGGTGGCGCCGGTGAGAGCGCCGCCCTCGGCGAGGTTGTGGGCCAGGGCGGCGTACTTCTCGTCACGGGTGCTGCGGCGGCGGAACGCGTCGATCGCGCGGCGCCGCCCGACCGTGAGCAACCACCCGGCCGGGTTGTTCGGCACGCCCTCGCGCGGCCAGGTCACCAGCGCCTCGGCGAGTGCTTCCTGGGCGAGGTCCTCCGCCAGCGCGAAGTCGCCGGTGTAGCGGGTCAGCGCACCGATGATCCTCGCGGAGTCGATGCGCCACACCGCGGCTACGGCCTTGCGGCCCGTGGGGTCGCTCATGGGCCTATCAGATCAGAGCTGGTTGTTCGCCTCGCGCCAGGCTCGTTCCTTCTTGATCCACTCGTTGTCCTGGGGGAACTCGTCGATCGTGGGGACGCGGCGGATCTCGGTCTTGAAGCCGGCGGCGGTCATCGGAGTGCGCTTGGCCCACTCGATCGCGTCCTGGATGGTGGGGACGTTGATCAGGTAGAAGCCGTTGAACAGCTCCTTGGTCTCCCCGTACGGGCCGTCGGTGACGACGGGCGGTTCGGAGGAGAAGTCGACGACCACACCTTCCTCTGCGGGGGCGAGCCCCTCGGCGGCGATCAGGACGCCGGCCTCGATCAGCTCCTCGTTGAACTTGCCGACGGTCTCGAGCATCTGGTCGAAGTCGATCTCGCCGAGGTTGCCCCAGGCCTCGTCGGAGGTCACGCGCCAGATCAGCATGAACTTCATGTGTGGTCACTCCCCAGTGGGATCGTCGGGTCCGTTGTGGACCCTTTCACGCTCAGGTCGAACGGGCACGCCGTTCTATCGACACGTGGCCCGGAATTTTCTCGAACTTTCTGTTTCCGCTGGTCACGCGACTGAGCGGCCCGCCCCGGTGTGTCCGGGACGGGCCGCTGAAGGTGTCGTGCTCAGAGCTGTTCGTCGGGCTGGTGCAGTGAGCGCGGTTGCTCCGTCTCCAGCTCCGGTACCGGGGAGGCGGCGCCGACCGATCGCGGTGTCGTGCTCAGCGGGCCGGGCACCTCCTTGCGCGCCACGGCCTCCGCGGCGGCGACGGCGGCGGCGACCTTGGGGTCAGGGGCGGTGTCGAACCAGTCGGCGACCGACGGGTCGTCCTGCTCCGGTTTGGGCCGCTCGCCGGTGTCGGCGGGTGGCTCGTAGCGGAACACGCCGTCGTCGCCGGGTGCGCCGAGCATGCGGGCGAACCCTTCGAGGGCCTTGCCGTAGTCGGACGGGATCATCCAGACCTTGTTCGCGTCACCCTGCGCCATCTGCGGCAGCGTCTGCAGGTACTGGTAGGCCAGCACCTCCGGCGTCGGCTTGCCGTCCTTGATCGCGGCGAACACCTTCTCGATCGCCTTGGCCTGGCCCTGTGCCTGCAGGTAGCGGGCGGCACGTTCACCCTGCGCCCGCAGGATGGAGGACTGGCGTTCGGCCTCGGCGGTGAGGATCGCGGCCTGCTTGGCGCCCTCTGCGGCGAGGATCTGCGACTGCTTCTGGCCCTCCGCGGTCTTGATCGAGGACTCCCGCTGGCCCTCGGCGGTGAGGATCATCGCGCGCTTCTCGCGGTCGGCGCGCATCTGCTTCTCCATCGAGTCCTGAATGGACGGTGGAGGGTCGATGGACTTCAGCTCCACGCGGGCCACGCGCAGACCCCAGCGGCCGGTGGCCTCGTCGAGCACACCGCGCAGCTGACCGTTGATGTGGTCGCGCGAGGTGAGCGTCTCCTCCAGGCTCATGCCACCGACGAGGTTGCGCAGCGTCGTGATGGTGAGCTGCTCGACACCGACGATGTAGTTCGAGATCTCGTAGACCGCGCTGCGCGGTTCGGTGACCTGGAAGTAGACGACCGTGTCGATGGACACCGTGAGGTTGTCCTGGGTGATCACCGGCTGCGGGGGGAACGACACGACCTGCTCGCGCAGGTCGATGCGGGCCCGCACCTTGTCGATGAACGGCACGATGATGTTCAGGCCGGGTGCCGCGGTGTTGCGGTAGCGGCCGAGGCGTTCGATGACAGCGGCCTGCGCCTGCGGGATGACCAGCACCGACTTGACGGCGATGGTCAGCACGAAGATCGCGATGACGGCCACGACCACAGCGGTGATCGGGTCCAACTCGGTTCACACCCTCCTGGGAGCGCTCATACCGCGGCGATCACCACGGCCATCGCGCCCGAGATCTCGACAACGGTGACGGCTTCGCCTGCTTCGACCACGGACCCGTCCAGGGTGCGCGCGCTCCAGGTCTCGCCGCCGATCTTCACCTGCCCGCCGTGCTCGTCCACCTGGGACAACGCGATGGCCCTGCTTCCGAGCAGTGCCTCGTGGTGCATTCTGATCCCGGAACCGAGCTGCAGCCGCTTCTTGACGAAGGGCCGGGCTCCGACGATCAGGCCGACCGACGACACCGCGAAGACGAGCATGCTCACCAGGTCGCCGGCGCCCAGTGCGGACACTCCGGCCGCGGCCAGCGCGGCGGCGCCGAGCATGACCAGCACGAAGTCACCGGAGAGAACCTCGGCGACGACGAGCAGGATCCCGACGATCAGCCAGATCAGCGCGGCCATGGCCCATACATACACCAACGGGGACCGCGCGGCTCCGAGATTCACCGTGCTGGGCCCTCGACCGTGACGAAATCGATCAACCGGCGGTGTCGAAACCGCGCCCGGCCGTTCGTGTGGCCGGTGACAGGGTTTCTCGCGGGAAAGGGGTACGGCGATGAGTTCGATCTCCGCCACGATGTTCATGACCCTCGACGGGGTGGTGCAGGGGCTGGGGCGGCCCGACGAGGACACCCGCGGCGGCTTCGTGCACGGCGGGTGGGGTGCCCGGTACAACGACGACGTCCTGGCCGCCGAGATGGGCAAGGGCATGGCGCGGCCCGGCGACATGTTGTTCGGCCGGCGGACCTGGCAGGACTTCGTCACGGTGTGGGCGGGGGCGACCGACGGCAACCCGTTCACCGCGCACATGAACGCGGCGCGCAAGTACGTGGTGTCGCGGACGCTGCTGGACGCGGACGCGTGGCAGAACTCGGTGCTGCTGCGCGATATCGAGGCCGTCTCGCGGCTCGGCGGTGATCTGTCGGTCATCGGTAGCGCGTCGCTGGTGCGTTCGCTGCACGCGGCCGGCCTGGTCGACCGCTACACGCTGGTGAACCATCCGCTGACCCTGGGCAGCGGCGCGCGGCTGTTCGAGGGGCCTGCCCCGCTGACGGAGTTCTCCCTGACCGGCAGCGTCACGACCACCAAGGGCGTGATCGTCGCCCACTACACGCGGGTCAGTCCCGGGGGACGGTGACGAAGTCGATCAGCCGCTCGACGGCGCCCAGCAGGTCGGACTCGATGTCGCGGTAGCTGCTGACGGCGCCCAGGACCCGCTGCCAGCCCTGCCAGGTCTCGCCCCAGCCGAGCTCGGCGCACACGCCTTCTTTCCATCCGACGGTGCGCGGGACGACGGGCCAGGCCTCGATCTTCACGGCCCGGGGTTTGACGGCCTGCCAGATGTCGACGTACGGGTGGCCGGTGACCAGGACGTTCTCGTCGCGGATCTGGTCGACGACGCGCTGCTCCTTGGAGCGCGCGACGAGGTGGTCGACGAGGACGCCCAGGCGGCGGTTCGGGGCCGTGCCGAACTCCGCGATGCGCTGCGGGAGCTCGTCGACGCCGTTGAGCGGTTCGACGACGATGCCTTCGACGCGCAGGTCGTGGCCCCAGACGCGTTCGACGAGCTCGGCGTCGTGTTTGCCCTCGACCCAGATGCGGCTGGCCTTGGCCGTCTTGGCGCGCAGCCCTTCGACCTTGACCGAGCCCGAGGCGCTGATGCGGGGTTGTTGCTGCGGTGGCGGGGGTTTGACGAGGGTGACCGGCTGGCCGTCGACGAGGAAGCCGGCGGGGTGTAGCGGGAACAGCCGGTGGCGGCCGTGGCGGTCCTCCAGGACGACGTGGCCGTGCTCGAACTTCACGACGGCGCCGCAGAAGCCGCTGGCGGGGTCCTCGACGACCAGGCCCGGTTCGGCCGGGATCTCGGGGACCTTCTTGCGTTTCGGGGTCGACAGGATGTCGCGGCCGTAGTCGTGGGAACGCACGGTTGGGAACCCTAGCTGTAGAAGGGTTTGAAGGCGGTGAACCACTCGTGGACACGGTCGAGGTCCACGTCGGCACCGTGCAGGTCGTGGTTGCCGTGCACGAAGTCCATCCAGTCGAACGCGGGGTCGCCGGCGTGTGCTCTGGGGTCGATGGCGACCGGTCCGCGCGGGCCTTGCAGGACGTTGCCGGGGTGCATGTCGCCGTGCAGCAGGACGGGTTTGACGTTGTCCTCGGCGAGTGCGCGGGCCCGGCGGTGTTCGGCGGCGTAGTAGGTGCCGGTGCGGCGGGTCAGCAGGGTCTCGAAGAGGAAGTCGACGCGGGTTGTCAGCGGCGGGAAGCCGGCCGGGTTCGCCTCGTGCAGTTGCGGGACGACCTTCGCGGGGTCCGGGGCGAGTGTGCCGGGGCTGATCGTTTCGAGCAGCAGCGCGCCGTGGGCGAGGTCGGTGTCCAGCAGGTCGACCATCGCCGGGGTGCCGGCCCACGCGGTGAGCGCTCTGGCTTCGAGAGCGGCGACCTCGTGGTCCGGGCACAGCTTCAGCACTGCGTTCGTGCACAGGAAGGTGGTGCCGGTGCTGCCGGGCATGAGCTCGACGACGGTGAGGTCCCAGCGGGCGGTGAGAGTTGCGAGAAGGTCGGGCAGCGCTTCGATCCACCCGGTCACGTCGTCGCCGAAACGGCGGGTCAGCCGGGTTCGGGCGTCCTCGCCGATCACGCGGCTCGCGCCTGGCGCCGGAACTGGTAGTCGGCGAGCGCCGGGCGCCACAGGCCGTTGGCGTCGAAGCACGTGGAGAGCAGCCGCAGGTCGGCGCCGTCACCGGCGACGGCGACCTTGCCGCCGACGACCCACCTGTTGACCGGCAGCAGCGGGATCGGCCAGCCGGCCACGACGAGCCGGTCGCAGACCAGGCGCTGCAGGCGGCCGCCGTCGTTGTCGACGATCACCGCGGGGGTGTCGAGGTCGAAGTCGCGGACGATGGCGAGCGGGTAGCACCGCACGCCGATGCCGGCGAGCGCGTCGGCGCCTGGTCCGATCAGGTGAACCGGCCCGAACCTTCTGGCCAGACAGGCGGCCGCTCTCGCGCCGAGATCGGCCGCGCCGACCACGACGATCCGTTCGAAATTGCTCATGTCACCCGTGTCCCGCATTCACAATTCATGCGTTTCCGCAGGTCAGAACGCCCACATGAAGATAGGGGCACGATGATCCGCACGTCAATGCCAGCGCATCTCATTTGGGCTGTATCAATGGGCGAACAATGGTGCGGTTTGTTCAGTAGGTGACGGTGATCGTGCGTTCCGGGCCGTTGACCTCGATGGTGCCGCCGACGGGGATGACGACCTGGGGGTCGGTGTGGCCGAGGTCGACGTCGAACACGATCATCGTGTCCGGCGCGTACTCGGCGAAGGCCTTCAGGACCGCTTCGCGCTGCGCGGTGGTGTGCGTGGCGCGGTCGGTGTCCTGGTTGGTGAAGAACCAGGACTTGGCCCGGCCGACGAGCACGGCCGCGAACCGCCGCAGCAGACCGCGTTCGCCCATGTTGCGCAGGATCCGGTACACCTCGGTCGCGGACGGGATCTCCTCGGAGGTCTCGAAGAACAGCACCCCGCCGTCGTAGTGCTCGGGGGCGTTGATCTCCCGGTCGGCCATCATGAGCCAGGACAGGATCTCGAGGTTGCCGCCCCACGACCGGCCCCGCACCGTCCGGCCGGGCTGGTGCCAGATCCATCCGCCGCTCGGCTCGAGCACGGGTTCGGCGGCGAAGGCAGCCGGGTCGTCCCAGGGGCTGTCCTTGTCGCCGTAGGCGGTGCTCTCGGTCAGCCGGTACTCGCCGGAGGTGAACAGGGCGGCCTTGAGCGAGCCTGCGGTGGTGGGGTGCATGGCGCCTGGCCGGCCGAACTGGACCATGACGCTGCCGCCGTAGTAGCCGACGATGCCGCGGTTGGCCAGCCACACCAGCAGGTTCGTGTTGTCGCTGTGGCCGAAGAACGGCTTGGGGTTCGCCGTGATGAGCCCGGCGTCGAGGTGCGGCAGCACGGTGATCTGGTCGTCGCCGCCGATGGTCGCGATCACCGCTGTGATCGTGGGGTCGGCGAACGCGGCGTGCAGGTCGGCGGCGCGTTCCTGCGGGCTGGAGCCCGGCTTGCGGGTGGCCGGGTACTCGACGGGCTCCAGGCCGAAGTCCTCGCGCAGCCGCTTCAGGCCCAGTTCGTGGGGCAGCGGGAAGAGGCCGGGCAGGCCCGAGGCCGGGGAGACGATCGCGACCCGGTCACCGGGACCGGGCTTGGGCGGGTAGATCATGCGCGGGTGGATCATGCTGGGTCACGCATGGTTCAGAACGCGGGCCAGGGAATTGCCGGCCAGTCGCCGGAGGGTTCGGGGTAGACGCCCGCGGCCAGCAGCTTGTCGGTGCGCTCCCCCACGGCCCTGATCTCGGCGCGCGTGAGGTGGTCGTGCAGCGACTCCCCCAGTGCTCCGTCGAGCTCCGATCTGAGCCGGCGCAACGACTCCAGGACCTCGGCGGGCAGGGGCTCGCGGGCCCAGCCCCACAGGACGGTGCGGAGTTTGGGTTCGGTGTGCAGGCAGATGCCGTGGTCGACGCCGTAGATCGCGCCGTCCAGCGCGTGCAGGACGTGGCCGCCTTTGCGGTCGGCGTTGTTGACGACGACGTCGAAGGCGGACATCAGGGCGATGCGCGGGTGGTCGGCGTGGACGAGGACGGCGGGCTCGCCGAAGCGGTCGTGGGCGTGGAAGACGGGGATCCAGCCCGGTTGGACCTCGTCGACGCCGATGATGTCGACGAGCTCGTCTTCCTCGCGGGTGTCGACCCAGAGCTGGACCATGCCGGAGCCGAACGGGCCGGGGCGCAGCACGGTCGGCGGCACGATGTCCAGTCCCCCGGCCGCGGAGATCAGGTAGGTGGCGACCTCGCGGCCGGCGAGCGTGCCGTCGGGGAAGTCCCACAACGGCCGTTCGCCGCGCACGGGTTTGTAGACGCACTGGGCGTCGACGCCGTCGAGCGCGATCTTGCAGAACAAGGTGGCGTTGGAGGCGTCGACCAGGCGGCCTTCGACCTCGATGCGGCCGTGGTTCAGCAACTCCAGGGCCGCGGAGGTGTCCATCTCAGTCTTCTTCTGTGCGGCGGTAGCCGTTCTGCCGCGGGCAGATGTGACCGTCGGGGTCGAGCGGTTCCGCGCACAGGGGGCAGGGCTTGCGGCCGGCGTTGACAACGCGGTCGGCACGTTCGGCGAAGGCGCGGGCGGCGGACGGGGACAGGAAGACCCGCACGGCGTCGGGGCCTTCCTCGGTGTCGTCGAGCACGACGGCCTCGTCGACCTCCTCCTCGGAGATCGCCAGGAGCTCGATCACGACGGCCTTGGACTCGGCGTCCCAGCCGAGTCCCATGGTGCCGACGCGGAACTCCTCCTCGACGGGCACGTCGAGGGGTTCGGTGTCGAGGTCGTCCGGTGGTGCGTCGTCGGGCACGTCGGTGCCGAAGCGGCGGTGCACCTCCTCGAGCAGCGAGCCGATGCGTTCGGCGAGAACCTGTACCTGCTGCTTCTCGAGCGCGACGCTGATCAACCTGCTCTGCTCGGAGGCCTGCAGGTAGAAGGTGCGGTCACCGGGCTGCCCGACGGTCCCTGCGATGAACCGGTCGGGTGCGCGGAATACATGAATGACGCGAGCCATGGCACCTACGACCCTAGGCCACGCGGAGATCGTCGGCAGGTCCTCCCCCACCAAACACTCCGCGTATAGGGTCGGGTTGTGGTGAAGATCGCTTCGTACGGTACGTGGACCTCGCCGATCAGCGCCGGCGACACCTCCAAGCCGGGCGGTGGGTTCCAGTGGGCCGACCTGCACGGCGAACGGGTGTGGTGGGCGGAGAGCCGTCCCGCCGAGAGCGGCAGGGTGGCGCTGGTGCGCGACGGTGTGGAGGTGCTGCCCGCGCCGTGGAACGCCCGCAACCGGGTGCACGAGTACGGCGCCGGCCGTTCGTGGTGCTCTCCGAGGACCGGGTGGCGTTCACGCATTGGGACGACCAGCGCGTGTATGTGTTCGACCCGGACAGCCCGCAGCCCACGCCGCTGACGCCGGAACCCCAGCGCCACCACGGAGTGCGCTACGCCGACCTGTCCGCGGGTCCGGACGGCGAGGTGTGGTGCGTGCGGGAGACGATCACCGGTGAGGCCCGCACGGACGTGCGCCGCGACCTGGTGGCGATCACCGCTTCCGGTGAGGTGCGCGTGCTGGGCGCCTCGCACCACTTCATGACCGGCCCGAAGATCAGCCCGGACGGCACGAAGTACGCGTGGATCGGCTGGAACCACCCGCAGATGCCGTGGGACGGCACCGAACTGTGCGTCGCTTCTGTTGGTTCGTCCGAACATCGTGTTGTGTCCGGTTCGGACACCGAGGCGGTGTGCCAGTTCGAGTGGGAGGGCGACTCGCTGCTGGCACTGACCGACCCGGACGGCTGGTGGAACCTGTTCCGCGTCGCTCCCGACGGCACCCGCAAGAACCTGGCGCCGTGCGAGGAGGAGCTGGGCGGGCCGATGTGGAGGCTGGGCAACCGCTGGTTCGCCACGCTTTCGCCGGGCCGCTACCTGGTCGTGCGGTCAGGGCACCTGGCGGTGCTCGACGAGCGCAGCGCGAGGTGACGACGTGCAGACCGACCTGCCGACGTGGGCGCCGGAGCTGTCGGTGCGCGACGGTGTGGTGATCTGCGGGGCGGCCGGGCCGGCGTCGGAGTTCGCCGTCGTGCGCCTGGA
This sequence comes from Lentzea indica, assembly GCF_012184385.1. GTDB lineage: Bacteria > Actinomycetota > Actinomycetes > Mycobacteriales > Pseudonocardiaceae > Lentzea > Lentzea indica. Next base: position 1,680 of record NZ_VSRL01000234.1, on the reverse strand, counting down.
TCTGTCGAACGGCGAGCCGACCTACCTCACCGGTGGCGACGAGTCGCCGGAGACGGCGTACCTGCCGGTGCCGGTGGAGCGGATGTTCGGCGAGATCCCCGCCTACGTCTACCCGCCGTCGAACCCGGACTTCGCCGGGCCCGAGGGCGAGCTGCCGCCGTACGTGGTGCACGTGCACGGCGGGCCGACCGGGCGTGCGTTGCCGAAGCTGGACACCGACATCGCGTACTTCACCAGCCGTGGCATCGGTGTGGTGGCGGTGAACTACGGCGGCTCCACCGGGTATGGCCGTGCGTTCCGGGAACGGCTGCGCGAGCAGTGGGGTGTCGTGGACGTGGAGGACTGCGCGTTCGTGGCCCAGCAGCTGGCGAAGGAGGGTACGGCGGATCCCGCACGGCTGGGGATCCGCGGTGGTTCGGCGGGTGGCTGGACGTCGGCCGCGTCGCTGACCTCCACCGACGTCTACCGGTGCGGCATGGTCGCGTTCCCGATCCTGGACCTGGCGGGGTGGACGTCGGAGGGTGGCGAGACGCACGACTTCGAGTCCCGCTACGTCGAGGGCCTGGTCGGCACGCTCCCCGAGGCCGCGGACCGCTACCGGGACCGGTCGCCGTCGACGAAGGCGCGGTCGGTGTCCGGACCGGTGCTGCTGTTGCAGGGCCTGGAGGACGAGATCTGCCCGCCGGAGCAGGCCGACCGGTTCGCCGCCGATCTGGCCGGGTCGGGGATCCCGCACGCGTACATCACGTTCGAGGGCGAGCAGCACGGCTTCCGCAAGGCCGAGAACATCAAGACCGCGCTGGAGGCGGAGCTGTCGTTCTACGGCCAGGTGTTCGGGTTCGAGCCGCCGGGCGTGCCGGTGCTGGAACTGTCCGAGTGATCCATAGCTTGCTGTCCGCGGGGGATCGGGTTGCGCTGGTGTCACCGGCCGGCCCGGCCCAGCCCTCCAAGCTCGCCGCGGGTGTCGCGGTGTTGCGGTCGTGGGGCCTGGAGGTCACCACACCCGTGGTGCAGCCGTGGTCGCTGCCGTACCTGGCGGGTTCGGACTCGGCGCGGGCAGCGGAGTTCGTGTCGGCGTGGTGCTCGGACGTGGCCGCGGTGTTCTGCGTACGGGGCGGGTACGGGTGTCTGCGGATGACCGACCTCGTGCCGTGGAAGGACCTGCCGCCCCGGGTTTTCGTGGGCTCCTCGGACGTGACGGTGCTGCACGCCGAGCTGAACCTCGTCGGGTTGCCGACGGTGTTCGGGCCGATGCCGGGCACGTCCGACTTCGTCGACGACCCGCTGGCCCAGTCTCGGCTTTTCGAGGTGTTGTTCGAGGGTGTCCGGTCGTGGACCGCTGGAACGCCTGTGGTGCCCGGTACCGCTCGTGGGGTGCTGACGGGTGGGAACGCGGCGTTGCTGGCGGCGTCTGTGGGCGGGCCGCGGTGGGAGCCGCCGGTGCCGGGTGCGATCGCGTTGCTCGAGGACATCGGTGAGGAGCCCTACCGGCTGGACCGGATCCTGACGCAGCTGGTGCGGGCGGGGTGGTTCGAGCCGGTGTCGGGGATCGTGCTGGGGTCGTGGACGGACTGCGGGGACGGTGCCAAGCGCAATGAGGCGGAGTGGTTCGCGGGTGATGATCCGTCGATTGACGGCACCGGTAACGGCCACGATCTGACGCTGACTGGGCTCGATCCC
>NZ_VSRL01000233.1 GCF_012184385.1 Lentzea indica | reverse complement strand
CGCCCGCCGGCAGCCGCACGGAGCCGGGACCGGCCTTGGGCGGAGCGGGTTGTTGCGCCGTGGGGGGCGACGGGCCTGGCGTTGGCGGTGTTCGCGCCGCCGACCAGTCCGGTGAGGTCGGCACCGCGCCCGGTGCTGAGGCTGTCAGCGACCGGCCCCGGCCCGACCACGGGGATCTCGTCCGCGATCGCGCGTCCGTTCAGGACCTCGGGGTCGGACGAGGTGACCAGCACGCTGGTGGCGGCGACGCCGGCCACCAGCACGCCGGTCAGAAAAGCCTTGGGACTCACTGCCTGCGCCACACCAGGAAGCCTGCCAGCGCCGCACCGAGCAGCACCAGGCCACCCACCGCGATCATCAGTCCCGGACGCAGCTGCGTGTCGAACGAGGCGGTCGCGACCGGCGTCTTGCCGTCCGCGCCCGCCGGGATCGTGCTCGGTACGACCGGCTTGTTCGGCTTGTTCACCATTTCGAGCGCGAGCGTCTGGCCCGCGGCGACCGTGCCGCACGCGGCCGGCGGTGCCTTCGGGTCGAAGAACTCCTCGTACCCCTTCGGCGCGGCCACCTCGACGAGGCAGATCTCCTGCGGGGTGCGCAGGTCGGGAACGGCCACCGTGCCGTCGGAACCGGTCTGCAGCACCAGCGGCTTGCCGTCCGTGCCGACCAGAGGGGTGTCGTCCTGCTTGAGCGCGGGGCTCGTCTGATCCTTGGCCGTGACGCGCAGCGCGACGCCCGCGATGGACTTCTTGGTCTCGGAGTCGATCTTCGTGATCTTCACGGCGCCCGGCGCGGTCTTGGCCTGCCCGTTGGCGGCGGCGTTCAGCGTCTTCTCGCCACCGGTGGTGACCATGCGCTGCATGTTGTCCGTCTGGATCGGCTGGTGCACGACCGGCCGGTCGGCGGGGGAGTCCGCGGTGGCAGCGATCGAGGGCTTCGGTCCGGTCGGAACGATCTTGATGGTGGCGGGGGCACCGTCGGCGCCCGTGGTGGCGTTGCCTCCGACGCTGCCGTCGACCAGCGTGGCGTCGGTCAGCGTGAACTTGATCGTCGCGTTCGGCACGCCCTTTCCGTTCGCCTTGACCAGCGACACCGTCCAGGTGGATTCGGCGCCGATGATCAGCGGCTCCTTCGGCGCGGTGGCGCTGAGCGTCCACGGGCCGCGGTTGGCCTCGGCGTCGGCCTTCATGCGCGCGACGGCGTCCATGACGGACGGCGGCAGCTTCGCGGCGTAGAACGGCGCGTCGTAGGCGAGGTACTTCGGATCGGTCGTGTCGAGACGGACCGGTCCGTCTGGCGCGGAGGTCCAGCTGTGCAGGAGGTGCGCGAGAGCGGCGGCCTCCTCCGGCGACTTGGTCGTGGAGTAGCGCAGCAGGAGGTAGGAGATGTTCGCTGCGATGTCAGGGGCGAGGTCCTTGCCCGCCTTGGTGCGCAGCGCGTCGCCTTCCTTGTAGCCGACGCTGCTGTCCGGCGCGGGCAGTGCGTACTGCACGCACCACACGTGCTTCTCTTGCCAGACGTATGAGCCGTGCCACTCGCTGCCCGGTGTGGCGTTGGGCTGAAGCCCTGACGCGTTGTGGCCGATGCCCTTGACGCCGACCGCTGTCGCCGTCGCGGGAACGGTCAGGAGCGCGAGCCCTGAGACCATTGCCACTGCGGCAAGACGTTTCCAGCCCATTTTGGATCTTGGTCCCCTCTGACCTGTGATTATCCCGCGTGCGAGCCTGGCGGTAGCCCACATCGGGGACAAGCCGCCACGAGGGGGAAGTGTGTCGCTACTCTCCGTGTGAACGTGATCGAAATGTGACTGTGTCTACTCTGTTTGCGAGTGACACGCCGCGACACGCCGTAGTCTCACTGCGCTGAGGAGTTAGCTCAGTATTGGCGCACGTGTGATCGCTTGTACGAGTAAAGTCGCCTTTACCGACGGGGAACCTGGCACCTAGCGTGCTCGTTGTACCCGTGACGGCGTAAAGCAACGCCCCAGGAGGACCAGGTGCGCTCCAGCAGCAACCCGGCTTTCCGTAACCTGCCGACCGGCGGCGGGTACGGAGGCTACGCAGGCTTTGGCCAGCCAGAGGCCGGCTACCAGCAGGCTCCGCCGCCGCTGACCAGCGAGCGGCCGATGACGATCGACGACGTCGTCACCAAGACCGGCATCACGCTGGCCGTGGTGGCCGTCACCGCGGTCGTCACCTACCTCATGCAGGCTTGGTTCCTGCTCTTCCCGGCCGCGATCATCGGTCTCGTGCTCGCGCTGGTCATCATGTTCAAGCGCATGCCGAGCCCGCCGCTCGTGATCGCGTACGCCGCCGTCGAGGGTGTCTTCCTCGGCGCGTTCAGCGGGATCGTCGGCATCATGATCGACCGCATGACGGACAACCCCGGCCAGGGCGTCGTGGTGATCGGTCAGGCCATCATCGGCACGATCGGCGTGTTCGCCGGCATGCTGATCGTCTACAAGACGGGTGCGATCCGCGTCACGCCGAAGTTCACCAAGTGGATCACCGGCGCGATCATCGGTGTCGCCGTCCTGATGCTGTTCAACCTGATCATGAGCTTCTTCACCACCGGCGGCCTCGGCCTCCGCAGCGGTGGCACGCTCGCGATCATCTTCAGCCTCGTCTGCATCGGCCTCGCGGCGTTCAGCTTCCTGATCGACTTCGACGCCGCCGACCAGGCGATCCGGGCCGGCGTGCCTGCCAAGTTCGCGTGGCAGATCGCGTTCGGTCTCACGGTCACCCTGGTGTGGCTGTACACCGAGATCCTGCGCCTGCTGTCGTACTTCAACTCGGACTGACGCTCCGAGCAGTGCATCTCGGGAAGGCGCTCCGCTTCGGCGGGGCGCCTTTCTCGTGTTCGCCAGTGGAACTCGCGACGTCGGCGAACTAAACGCGCCAGCGCACGTCAGGGAGTTCGGTGCCCACCTTGATCAGGCAGGTCGTGCAGAGAGCGCCGGCCTGGGCACGCGACACCCGCTCATCGGGAACCGAGTGTTCGCAGACGGCCTCGTAAAAGCTTCTGGAGTCGCTGGCTTGATCGAGGGGAAAAGCATGGCACTGCAGGTCGTATTCGCTTTGCCACCACACGTACGGCATGTCCGACCCTCCTTGCTCATCGGTAGGGACGGACTCCCCCTCGCCGGATGACGCCAGTGCGCGACGAATTACCTCATCGGCAGAACGGTGGCATGCAAGTAGCTCCGTTCGGGTGAAGCGGAGCTACTTGCAGGATTCAATTTGCAGATCTTGAGCGAAACTCAGCTGAGGCGCTCGATCACCATCGCCATGCCCTGACCACCGCCGACGCACATGGTCTCGAGACCGAACTGCTTGTCGTGGAACTGCAGAGAATTGATCAAGGTCGTGGTGATGCGCGCACCGGTCATGCCGAACGGGTGGCCGACGGCAATGGCGCCGCCATTCACGTTCAAGCGGTCCAAATCGATTCCGAGGTCCTGGTACGACGGAATCACCTGGGCGGCGAACGCCTCGTTGATCTCGACGAGGTCGATGTCCGACACGGACAGGCCCGCGAGCGCCAGCGCGCGCTTCGAGGCCTCGACCGGGCCGAGGCCCATGATCTCCGGCGACAGGCCGGAGACGCCGGTCGAGACGATTCGGGCGAGCGGCGTGATGCCGAGCTCGCGCGCCTTCGTGTCGGACATGATCACGAGAGCCGCAGCGCCGTCGTTCAACGGGCAGCAGTTGCCGGCGTTGATCCGGCCGTCGGGGCGGAAGACCGGCTTCAGCGAAGAAACAGCCTCGTAGGTCACGCCGGCGCGCGGGCCGTCGTCAGCCGACACGACGGACCCGTCGGGCAGCGTCACCGGAGTGATCTCGCGGGCCCAGAAGCCGTCGGCGATGGCCTTCTCGGCGAGGTTCTGCGAGCGGACGCCGAACTCGTCCATCTCCTGGCGCGAGATGCCCTTGAGCAGGGCCAGGTTCTCGGCGGTCTGTCCCATCGGGACGTAGACGTCCGGTACGACACCGGAGACGCGCGGGTCGTCCCACGAGGAAGCACCCGAAGCGGCGACAGAAGCCGTACGGGCCTCGGCGTCGGCGAACAACGGGTTGTGCGTGTCCGGCCACGAGTCGGAGCTGCCCTTGGCGAACCGCGACACGGCCTCGACGCCGGCACTGATGAAAACGTCGCCCTCGCCCGCCTTGATGGCGTGCAGGGCCATGCGCGTCGTCTGCAACGACGAGGCGCAGTAACGGGTGACGGTGGTGCCGGGCAGGTTGTCGTAGCCCAGCAGCACGGAGACGACGCGCGCCATGTTGAAGCCCTGCTCGCCGCCGGGCAGGCCGCAGCCGAGCATCAGGTCGTCGATCTGCGCGGGGTCGAGCTGCGGCACCTTGTCCAGTGCTGCTCGAATCATCTGCGCCGCCAGGTCGTCCGGCCGCACGTCCTTCAGCGAGCCCTTGCCCGCGCGGCCGATGGGGGAACGGGCAGCGGAGACGATCACGGCCTCAGGCATGACGAAACTCCTCGTTGAGAGTCAAGGTTGCCGTCGAGCCTAGTTAACGCCCGCTCACCCCGGCCAGCGCAAGTGACGAGAATTCCGGAACTCACGCGTGCCGTCTTTGCAGCCACCCAGGAACCCGCGACGGCCGTACCGCGAGCGCCGCCGCCGACCGCACCGGCAACGACGGCGCGGCCCATCCCGGCCACAGCCCCGCCACCTGGCACAACGGTGCCAGCAGCACGCCGGCCGCCGCCTCGTAGCCGACGGCGCTGGGATGAAAGCGGTCGGAGCTGAACATGTCGACGTGCCGCGCCATGAACTCCGGTGCCAGCAGGTTCGCCAACGACACCGGCACACCGCCGACCCGTGAAACCTCAGCGGTCTGCGCCGCCGCCAGCCGCAAGCTGTACCGGTGCCCGACCATCCGCAACGGCTGCGGAATCGGCCGGACGATCCCGAGATCGGGGCAGGTCCCAACGACGACACCGCACCCGGCAGCGCGCAACTTCCTGACCTGTTCACCCAGCAGGAGCGCAGATTCACGGACGCCCATCCGCGACGTCACGTCGTTCGCACCGATGATGATCAGCGCCACGTGGGGTGCGTCCAGCACAGCCGCGTCGACCTGCGGCACCAGGTCGCGCGTCGTCGAGCCGCTGACGGCGTAGGTCGAGAGCCGCACCGGCCGTTCGGCTTCCTCCGCCAGCGCCTGGGCCAGCAGCACGCCCGGCATCTGCGAGGGATGCGTCACACCGACGCCCACCGCCATCGAATCGCCGAGCACGGCCAGCCGCAACGGGTCGCTGCCGTCGTCGGCGTACACCCCGTCGGGCGCGGGCCAGAGATGGTCCAGCACGCCGATGGCCACCCGAGCGCGTCTGCCCTGCTCGTTCAGCAACCCGACCAGCGCGCCGGAGAGGCCTCCGAGCGTCGCGGCGGTCATCGCCACCGCTCGCAACGTCCTCAGTCCGATCATCCGCAACACCCCCTTTCCAGTGGAATCGTCGGTACCGCTGTTCGAATTAACCTCCGCAGTCACTAGAGCTAGGCTTCGTTTCGCTATCTCGAAGAGTGGGAGTGGGGAGTAGAGCGGTGGAGTACGTCGAGCACGTCGTCGATCTGGTCGGCAACACGCCGCTGGTGAAGCTCAACTCCCTGACCACGGGAATCAAGGCCACCGTGCTGGCCAAGGTCGAGTACCTGAACCCCGGTGGCAGCGTGAAGGACCGCATCGCGCTGCGGATGGTCGAGGCGGCGGAGCGCTCCGGTGAGCTCCAGCCCGGCGGCACGATCGTCGAGCCCACGTCCGGCAACACCGGCGTCGGCCTGGCCCTTGTCGCCCAGCGCAAGGGCTACAAGTGCGTGTTCGTCTGCCCGGACAAGGTCAGCGAGGACAAGCGCAACGTCCTCAAGGCCTACGGCGCCGAGGTCGTGGTGTGCCCGACCGCCGTCGCGCCCGAGCACCCGGACTCCTACTACAACGTCTCCGACAGGCTGGTTCGCGAGATCCCCGGCGCGTGGAAGCCGGACCAGTACTCGAACCCGGAGAACCCGGCGAGCCACTACCACCAGACCGGCCCCGAGATCTGGCGCCAGACCGCGGGCAAGATCACGCACTTCGTCGCTGGCGTCGGCACCGGCGGCACGATCTCCGGCACCGGCCGCTTCCTCAAGGAGGTCTCGGACGGCGCCGTGCAGATCATCGGCGCGGACCCCGAGGGTTCCGTGTACTCGGGCGGCACCGGCCGTCCGTACCTGGTGGAGGGCGTCGGCGAGGACTTCTGGCCGGAGGCTTACGACAAGACCATCTGCGACCAGATCGTCGAGGTCTCCGACGCGGACTCGTTCGACATCACCCGCCGCCTCGCCCGCGAGGAGGGCCTGCTGGTCGGCGGCTCCTGCGGCATGGCGGCCGCCGCCGCGCTGCGCATCGCCAGGGACCTGCCTGAGGACGCCGTCGTGGTCGTCCTGCTGCCGGACGGTGGCCGCGGCTACCTCTCCAAGGTCTTCAACGACCGCTGGATGGCCTCCTACGGCTTCCTCCCGCCGGACTCGACCGGAGCGACCGTTGGCGACGTGCTGCGCCGCAAGGGCGGCATGCTGCCCGACCTCGTGCACGCGCACCCGAACGAGACCGTCGGTGACGCGGTCGCGATCCTGCGCGAGTTCGGCGTGTCGCAGATGCCGGTCGTCAACGCCGAACCGCCCGTCATGGCCGCCGAGGTCGCGGGCGCGGTGAACGAGCGCGACCTGCTCGACGCCCTGTTCACCGGCAAGGCGCAGCTGTCGGACCGCCTGGACAAGCACATGTCGCCGCCGCTGCCCACGCTCGGCGCGGGTGAGCCCGTCGGCATCGCCATGAACGCGCTCTCGCACGCGGACGCGGCCCTCGTGCTGGAGGACGGCAAGCCCGCCGGCGTGGTCACTCGACAGGACATTCTGGGGTTCTTGGCTGGTCGCTGAGCGTAGGAGCGGGTGCGTCCGATAGCGTGACGCCCCAGATCACCAGTCTTACTCGTACACGGCCCAGCCAAGGGGGTTGGAAACCGGATGAACGCTCCGCAGCCGCCAGGAAACCAGTTCGGCGGTCAGCCGCAGCAGGAGCAGCCCAACGCGACGCAGATCGTCCCGGGAGGTGGGCAGCCGTCAGCGGCGAACCCGAACCCGGACGCGACGCAGGTCGTCTCGCCTGGTCAGGTTCCCGCAGCACCGCAGCACAACGCGGACGCCACCCAGGTCGTCAGCCCCGGGCAGGTGCCGCCGGCAGCTCCCGGTTCGGGTGGCTTCCCGGCACAGGGACCCGGCTCTGGCGGGTTCCCCGCTCACGCAGCCGCCCCAGTACCGGCGCTCCGCAGCAGCAGACCTACGGTCAGCCGCAGCAGCAGCCTTACGGTGCTCCGCAGCCGAACCCGTACGGCCAGCCGCAGCAGCCGTACGGCCAGCCCGGCTATGGCATGCCCGGGATGGCGCCGCCGCCTCCGACCGGCTATGCCGAGTGGGGCTCGCGCTTCGTCGGCTACCTGATCGACATCGCGGCGCCGACGGTCGTCACGATCATCCTGTACTACATCATCGTGGGGATCGCGGTCGGCGCGGACGCCCCGGGCATCATGTTCCTGGGCATCCTGGTGTACCTGGCCAACTTCGGCTTCATCATCTGGAACACGGTGATCAAGCAGGGCCAGACCGGTCAGTCGATCGGCAAGAAGGTCGCGAAGATCAAGCTGGTCTCCGAGGAGACCATGCAGCCGCTCGGCGGCGGTACGACGTTCGTGCGCCAGTTGTGCCACGTCGTCGACGCACTGCCGTGCTACGCGGGCTTCTTCGCCCCGCTGTGGGAGCCGAAGAAGCAGACCTGGGCCGACAAGATCATGAAGTCCATCGTGATCAACGCCCCGGAGACCGCTTCTCCCTACGGCGGCGGCACCGGTGGCTACCAGCAGCAGCCGGGCACCGGTGGGTACCCGCAGCAGCAGCCGGGTGGCTACGGCCAGCCTCCGCAGCAGGGCTACGGCGGACAGCAGCAGGGTTGGTGAACCCTCAGCAGCCCTACCAGCCCCCGGTCACTCAGTGGCCGGGGGCTGGCCCGCATCCAGGGCCTGGTCCCAGGCCCGGTCCGGCGCGCCCGAGTGGTGCGACGGGCGTGATCGGCGGCCTGTCCGGAGTGCTGGCCGGCCTCTTCATGCTGGTCGGCACGATCTGGGCGCTGGCCCAGTTCGGCGGGACGTTCGGTTTTCTGATCAACGCGGTGACCCCGCTGATCCTGCTCGTGCTGCAGGCGCTCGCGGCCGTGCTGCTGCTCACCGGCGGCGCGTTGCTGTGCCTGCGAGTGGGCTTCGGCAGGTTCCTCATCCCGGCAGGCGCGGTGGTGGTGCTGGGCGTCGTGCTGGTCGCGGTCCTGCAGGACTTCCCCTTCGGCGCCGTCGTCCCGGTGCTGATGTTCGCCCTGCTGCACGTGCAGGACGTTGTGTGGTTCACGCTGCTGTTCGCGTTGGCGGGTTCACTGTTCGGACTCTTGCCGTCGACCGCCAGATGGGTGAGTACCCTTCGGACATGAGCACCCCATACGGCTTCGCGACCAGGGCGATCCACGCCGGTCAGGACCCGGACCCGACCACGGGTGCGGTGAACGTGCCCATTTACGCGACGTCGACGTACGCCCAGGACGGCGTCGGCGGGCTGCGGGAGGGCTTCGAGTACTCGCGCACCGGCAACCCGACGCGCCGCGCGCTGGAGACCTGCCTCGCGTCGCTCGAACGCGGCCGCTTCGGCCGGGCGTTCTCCTCCGGTATGGGTGCGACCGACGCGGCGCTGCGCACGTTCCTCAAGCCGGGCGACCACATCGTCATCCCGAACGACGCGTACGGCGGCACGTTCCGGTTGATCGACAAGGTCTTCTCGAAGTGGGGCATCGCCCACTCGCCGGCCCCGGTCTCCGACGTCGACGCCATCCGCGCCGCTGTCCGTCCCGAGACCAAGCTGGTGTGGATCGAGACGCCGACCAACCCGTTGCTGAACGTCGGCGACATCGCGGCGATCGCCGAGGTGGCGCACTCGGTCGGCGCGAAGCTGGTCGTGGACAACACGTTCGCCTCGCCCGCGCTGCAGACGCCGCTGGAGCTGGGCGCGGACGTGGTGCTGCACTCGACGACCAAGTACATCGGTGGCCACTCCGACGTCGTCGGTGGCGCCCTGATCACCTCGGACGAGGAGATCGACGCCGCGTTCGGGTTCCTGCAGAACGGCGCGGGCGCGGTGCCCGGCCCGTTCGACGCGTACCTGACGTTGCGCGGCATCAAGACCCTCGAACTGCGGATGGAGAAGCACTCCGACAACGCCGAACTGGTGGCGGAGGCGCTGACGCGGCACCCGAAGGTCCGCAAGGTCATCTACCCAGGCCTGGAGTCGCACCCCGGCCACGCGGTGGCGGCCAAGCAGATGCGCCGGTTCGGCGGCATGGTGTCGTTCCTCGTCGAGGGTGGCGAGGCCGCGGCGCTCGAGGTCTGCGCGCGGACGAAGCTGTTCACGCTGGCGGAGTCGCTGGGCGGTGTCGAGTCGCTGATCGAGCACCCCGGCAAGATGACCCACGCCTCGACCGCAGGGTCGATGCTGGAGGTGCCTGCCGACCTCGTGCGCGTGTCGGTGGGCATCGAGTCCGGTGACGACCTCGTGGCCGACCTGCTCGAAGCCCTGGGCTAGTCCCGGCAGCGCGAAAGGGCGTCTGCAAGTACCGCCAACATCGAGTTGGTAGTACTTGCAGACGCCCTCAGCGCATCACGGCTTCTTGGAGCCGCCGAACCTGTCCACGTTCTCGGCCTCGGCCGTCGGTGCCGCCGGAAGATCGGCGCCGTTGACACAGCCGCCGACGAACTCGATCGACTGGCCGGAGCGGACGAAGCGGCCGGCTTCGTCGCAGCCCGCATGAGCCACGGTCAAGAACGCCGCGCCGGTCAGCGCCGCAGCCGTGGTCACGGCTCCGACCAGCGGAATCACCGCGGCCACGCGTCGTGCGAATGCCATGCCACCTCCCCACGATGTGTATCCCCCGTAAAGCACCTTACCGGGGGAACGCCATCAGAGGTTGCCGCGTCGCTCCTGCTCTCGCTCGATCGCCTCGAAAAGTGCCTTGAAGTTGCCCTTGCCGAAGCCCAGCGAGCCGTGGCGCTCGATCAGCTCGTAGAAGACGGTCGGGCGGTCGCCGATCGGCTTGGTGAAGATCTGCAGCAGGTAGCCGTCCTCGTCGCGGTCGACCAGGATGCGGTGCTCCTTGAGCACCTCGATCGGCACGCGGACCTCGCCGATCCGGGCACGAAGCTCCGGGTCGTCGTAGTAGGAGTCCGGGGTCTCCAGGAACTCCACGCCCGCCTCGCGCATGGCCGTGACGGTGCGGATGATGTCGTTGGTCGCCAGCGCGATGTGCTGCACGCCGGCGCCCTCGTAGAACTCGAGGTACTCGTCGATCTGCGACTTCTTCTTCGCGACCGCCGGCTCGTTGAGCGGGAACTTGACCCGGTGGTTGCCATTGGAGACGACCTTCGACATCAGCGCCGAGTAGTCGGTGGCGATGTCGTCGCCGATGAACTCCGCCATGTTCACGAAGCCCATGACGCGGTTGTACCACTCGACCCAGTAGTCCATCTTGCCGAGCTCGACGTTGCCGACGCAGTGGTCGACGGCCTGGAACAGCCGCTTCGGCGCACCTTCCGGGCGCTTGACCGTGGACGTCCGTGCCACGTAACCCGGCAGGTACGGGCCGGAGTACTTGGAACGGTCCACCAGCGTGTGGCGGGTCTCGCCGTAGGTCGCGATGGCCGCGAGACGCACGGCGCCGTGCTCGTCTGACACGTCGTGCGGCTCCTCCAGCACCGTCGCGCCCTGCTTGCGGGCGTGCGCGATGCACTGGTCGACGTCGCCGACCTCCAGCGCCAGGTCGACCACACCGTCACCGTGCTTGCGGTGGTGGTCGAGCAGCGGGGAGCCGGGCTGCACGCCGCCGTGGATGACGAAGCGGGCAGAGCCCGACTTCAGCACGAACGACTTGTGGGAGCGCTGGCCGGTCTCGGGGCCCGCGTAGGCCACGAGCTCCATGCCGAACGCCACCTGGTAGAGCCAGGCGGTCTGCGTGGCGTTGCCCGCGACGAACACCACGGCGTCCATGGCGCGCACGGGGAAGGGATCCTTGGTCGCGTCGTAGTCGACCAACCCCACGAGCTGCCGGAGCTGGTCGTAGCTCACGTCGTCAAGCTGCTGCGTCATGCCTCACAGCATGCGTCGACCTAGCAGGGTGAGCAACAGTCAGCGATTTCACTGTTCAGTTTGTATAGTGATCTATGCCTTCAGATCAGCAGAGTGAGCACTCTGACCAGCCCGTGGACGAACTGGACGCAAGACTGCTCCTGCTCCTCACCGACGAGCCGCGTCTCGGGGTCCTCGAATGCTCGCGCCGGCTGGGGGTCGCGCGGGGAACTGTGCAGGCCCGGCTCGACCGGTTGGTCGAACGCGGCGTGCTCACAGGGTTCCCGCCGGCGCTGGACCTCGGGGCGATGGGCTACGGGCTGACGGCGTTCGCGGTGGTGGAGATCGCGCAGGGAAGGCGGGCGGAGGTGTGCGAGGGCCTGGCCGCGATCAGCGAGGTGTGCGAGGTGCACGCGACGACCGGTCAGGGCGATCTCTTCGTGAGAATGGTCGCGAGGTCGAACGCGGACCTGCAGCGCGTGGTCGATCACATCGTGGACGTGCCGCACGTGCGGCGCCTGTCGACCTCGATCGCTTTGTCGACGCCCGTGCCCCCACGCGTGCGGCCGCTCCTGGAACGCGTGAAGGGGCGGCCACCGCGGTGACCGCCCCTTCATACGTTTTGTGGCGTTACTACCCGCCGTAAGGAACTGCCGAGATCAGCGTGACCTTCTGGAGCTTGCCGTTGGGCAGCTCGTACTCGACGGTCTCGCCGTCCTTCGCGCCGTTGAGCGCCTTGCCGAGCGGCGACACAGGAGAGTAGACCTCCATCTCGCCGTGTGCGCCCTCCTCGCGGGTGGCCAGCAGGAAGGTCTCGGTCTCGTCGTCGCCTTCGTAGCGGATCGTGAGCACCGTGCCCGGCGCCGCGACACCCTTCGTGGTGGGAGCCTCGCCGACCTTCGCGGCCTGGAGCAGCTCGTGCAGCTGGCGAATGCGCGCCTCCTGCTTGCCCTGCTCCTCGGCGGGCCGCGTGGTAGCCGCCGTTCTCGCGCAGGTCGCCCTCTTCGCGACGGGCGTTGATCTCGGCAGCCATGACCGGGCGGTACGCGATGAGTTCGTCCAGCTCAGCCTTGAGCCGGTCGTAGGCCTCCTGGGTCAGCCAGGTCACCTGGGTGTCGCTCACGGTCACCAACTCCTCGTCTTGCTCTGGCCCACGCGTGTGCACCAGATAGTTCCCGGGCCGTGGGCCCGGAACGGAAAAACACGGCCCGCGCCGGGGCCGTGCTTGAGCTGCAATAGTAACACGGAGACAACGTTCAGCGACGGCGATTTGTTCCCCATCTCGCCGTTTAAACCGCAGATCACCCGCTTGGCCGCTAGCTCGTGGACAAGTAGGGGGGAACCTGGTAGGAGCACCCGAACACCTCGCCGGTGACCGGCGGCTTCGAGGTGCGGAGAACTGTTGTCTCGACGACGACGGAATTTCCCGGCGGTACCAGAACTTCACGTCTGCCCGCTTCGTCCCCGTCCTTGGAACGGGCCCGAATGATGCACACCGCCGCTCGGTCCGGTTGATCTCGGGAAACCTCGAAACTGACCTGTACGCGGTCGTCGCCGAGGATGGTGAACGCGGTCTGCTTCGCCTCGATCGGCTTTGTGCCGAGATTTCGGTAACCGACGAAGGCGACCAGGGCACCCACCGCAACGGCTACAGCGAGTAACGCCCACCGCGTCCACTTGGGCAGCGGCCGACGGCTCTGCTTGCTGTAGCGCCCCTCCGGGAGCGCGCGCTGTGCCACTTTCCCGCGCCCTCCTCGGCCTCTGGGGAACAATGGTGCCCGACGTTCAGTTGTTGAGTGTCGCAGGACCTTTCACATAGGAGGACCACGGGGGTCATGGCCGAAAAGCTGCGCCTTATGGCAGTGCACGCACATCCCGACGACGAGTCGAGCAAGGGCGCGGCCACGATGGCCCGCTACATCGCGGAAGGCCACGACGTGATGGTCGTGACCTGTACCGACGGTGGTGCGGGCAGCATCCTCAACCCGGCGATGGACAGGCCGGACGTGCTCGAGAACATCATCGAAGTCCGCAAGGAGGAGATGGCCCGCGCGGCCAAGATCCTGGGCATCCAGCACCGCTGGCTCGGTTTCAAGGACTCCGGCCTGCCGGAGGGCGACCCGAAGCCGCCGCTGCCGGAGGGCTGCTTCGCCCTGGTGCCGCTCGAGGAGTCGGTGCCGTCTCTCGTCGAGGCGATCAGGGACTTCCGCCCGCACGTCGTGGTGACCTACGACGAAAACGGCGGCTACCCGCACCCGGATCACATCCGCACGCACGAGATCTCGATGGCCGCGCTGGACGCCGCAGCGGATCCCGCGTTCGAGCCGTCGCTGGGCGAGGCGTGGGAGACCCAGAAGGTCTACTACGGGCACGGTTTCTCGCGCGCAAAGCTCCTGGCGTTCCACGAGGCGATGGAAGCTCGCGGAATGGAGTCGCCCTACACCGAGTGGCTCGCGAACTGGGACGCCGGCCGCCCCGACGTGATGGACCGCGTGACCACCCAGGTCGAGTGCGCCGACTACTTCGACGTCCGCGACGAGGCGCTGAAGGCCCACGCCACCCAGATCGACCCGACCAGCCGCTGGTTCGCCATCCCGATGGAGATGCAGCGCGAGGTCTGGCCGACCGAGGAGTACGAGCTCGTGCGGTCGCAGGTGGACTCGACGCTGCCGGAGAACGACCTGTTCGCCGGAGTTAAGGTCTAGGGGTGCTCTCCCCAGAATTCGACCTCGGCAGCACGGTGGCGTTCGTCGCCGTGCAGCCGTCGAACACGAACAACGACAAGGGCGGCCAGGGTGAGGACTTCGGCAAGTCCTCCCCGGTCGGCCTCGTCCTGCTGATCGTCTTCTTCATCGCCGTGTTCTTCCTCGTCAAGTCGATGAACAAGCACCTCAAGCGCGTGCCCGCGTCGTTCGACGAGCCGGCTGACGTTCCGGCCGAGCCCGAGGCGGAGAAGAAGAAGGACTGATATGGAGTGGCCTCTTGTCAAGGGGCAAGGTGAGGCGCCCACGAGGGTGTTCCCGGCGGGCGCCTCGTGTTTCGTCGCGGTGTTGCGGGTG
>NZ_VSRL01000232.1 GCF_012184385.1 Lentzea indica | reverse complement strand
CCCCGGCGTGCTGGCCAGGCACGGGTGAGGACCGTGGTCGCGGTGCGGCCGTCCGGCGTCTACGGCCGCCGCCTCGTCCACAGTACCCCGAGCGCGCTGCACCGCGACTACCGGCCGGGCCGCGTGCTCGTCACCGGTGGAACGGGCGCGATCGGCAAGCAGGTCGCACGTTGGCTGCTCGACAACGACGCCGAGCAGGTCGTACTCGTCAGCCGCACCGGGACCGCGGACTTCGCGGACCCGCGCGTGATCGTCAAGGCCTGCGACGTCGCCGACCGGGACGCGCTCGCGAACCTCCTCGCCGAGCACCCGGTGACGTCCGTGTTCCACGCGGCGGGAGTCGTCGAGGACCGCCTCGTCGAGTCGATGGACGCCACGTCGTTCGCGAACGTGTTGCGCGCCAAGGTCGACGCGACTCGCAACCTGCACGAGCTCACCTCTGACCTCGACGCGTTCGTGCTCTTCTCCTCGACCGCGGGCATCATCGGCGGCGCGGGCCAAGGCAACTATGCCGCCGCCAACGCCTTCCTCGACGCGTTCGCCGAACACCGCCGCCTGCAAGGACTTCCGGCCACGTCGGTGGCTTGGGGCCCGTGGGGTGAGGCGGGCATGGCGGTCGCGGGTGGCGTCGCGGAACGCCTGAAGCGCGGCGGTTTCACGCCGATGGAGCCCGCGCTCGCGTTGCAGGCGCTGAAGCAGGCCATCGAGCACGGCGACGCGGCCGTGCTGGTCGCGGAGATCGACTGGGAACGGTTCCTGCCCGCACTCGCGGGTCTGCGTCCCGCGCCGCTGGTCGGCGACCTGCCGGAGGTCAAACGCTTCCACACCACCGAGAAGGTGGTCGAGTCCTCGGAACAGCCGCAGTTCCGCAAGGCGCTCGCAGGGCTGTCGAAGGCAGAACGCAACCGCGCGGTGCTGGACCTGGTGCGCGGCCAGATCGCCGCGGTCCTCGGTCACGGCAACGCTTCCGACGTCGATCCCGACCGCGCGTTCCTCGATCTCGGCTTCGACTCGCTGACGACGCTGGAGCTGCGCAACCGCCTGCAGGCTGCGACCGAACTGACGCTGCCCGCCTCGTTGCTCTACGACTACCCGACCCCCTACGACCTGGCGGAGTTTCTGCTGGGCGAGGTCGGCGAAGTCGCAACCGAACCTGTCGCCACGCGCCCGGTCGACGACGACCCGATCGCGATTGTCGGCATCGGCTGCCGCTTCCCCGGCGGCGTGATGTCACCGGAAGCCTTCTGGGACCTGGTGGCCACGGGCGGCGACGGCATCAGCTCGTTCCCGTCCGACCGCGGCTGGGACCTAGCGGCCCTCGGCGCCGGTGCGTCGGCGTCGCTGGAGGCCGGTTTCCTCAACGGTGTCGCGGACTTCGACGCGCACTTCTTCGGCATCTCGCCGCGGGAAGCGCTCGCGATGGACCCGCAGCAGCGCCTGATCCTCGAAACCGCCTGGGAGGCGCTGGAACGCACCGGCATCGACCCGTTGTCGTTGAAGGGCAGCACGACCGGCGTGTTCGTCGGCACCAACGGCCAGGACTACGAGTACGTCCTGCGCCGCTCGCTCGACCCCGACATCCAGGGCTACCTCGCCACCGGCAACACCGCGTCGGTCATGTCCGGCCGTTTGTCCTACGTCCTCGGACTCGAAGGGCCTGCCGTCACCATCGACACGGCGTGTTCGTCGTCGTTGGTCGCCATGCACTGGGCGATGCGCGCGCTCCGCTCCGGTGAGTGCTCTCTCGCTCTCGCTGGCGGCGTCAGCGTCATGTCGAGCCCGGACTCGTTCGTCGAGTTCACCACCCAGGGCGGTCTCGCTCCGGACGGCCGCTGCAAGGCCTTCGCCGACGGCGCCGACGGCACGGCGTGGTCCGAGGGTGCGGGCATTCTCGTGCTGGAGCGCCTGTCGGATGCTGTGGCCAACGGCCACGAGGTCTTGGCGATCGTGCGTGGCTCGGCCGTCAACTCCGACGGAGCCTCCAACGGCCTCACCGCACCGAACGGCCCTTCGCAGCAGCGAGTCATCCGTCGCGCTCTCGCGGACGCCGGTCTGTCCGTGGCCGACATCGACGCTGTGGAAGCACACGGCACCGGCACGACGCTGGGCGACCCGATCGAGGCCCAGGCACTCCTCTCGACGTTCGCCGACCGCTCCGAGCCGCTCTACCTGGGCTCGGTGAAGTCGAACATCGGCCACGCCCAGGCAGCGGCCGGCGTCGCGGGCGTCATCAAGATGGTCGAGGCGATGCGCCACGGCGTGCTGCCCCGCACCCTCCACGTCGACGCCCCGACCTCCCACGTCGACTGGACCTCGGGCCCGGTCTCGCTCCTCACCGAGAACACAACGTGGCCGTCCACCAGCCGGCCTCGCCGCGCGGGCATCTCCGCGTTCGGCCTCTCCGGCACCAACGCCCACGTGATCTTGGAGTCCGCGCCAGGCCAGGAACTGTCAGACCCCTCTGCGATGATTGAGATGGGGACCTCGGTCTCCCCCAAGGGGGCTCCCGTCGTTGTTTCGGCGAAGTCCCCGGCTTCGCTGCGCGCTCAGATCGACCAGCTCCGCGCCATCGAGGCCGATCAGCTCGACCTGGCGTTCTCGGCGGCGACGACGCGCGCGCAGTTCGCGCACAGGGCGTTGCTGATCGACGACGTCGAAGTCACCAGCGGCGTAGCGCGCAAGGCGGGCACGACGGCGTTCCTGTTCACCGGCCAGGGCTCGCAGCGACTGGGCATGGGCAGGGAGCTCTACGAGCGGTTCGGCACGTTCCGCGCGGCGTTCGACGAGGTGCTCGGCCACCTCGGCCCCGACCTCAGGGGCATCATCTGGGGCGAGGACGCGGAGCAGCTCAACCAGACCGGCACCACACAGCCCGCGTTGTTCGCGATCGAGGTCGCGCTCGCCAGGCTCGTCCAGAGCCTCGGTGTCCTGCCCGACCACGTCGCGGGCCACTCCATCGGCGAGATCGCAGCCGCGCACGTCGCCGAGGTGCTCAGCCTCGAAGACGCCGCGAAGCTTCGTCACCGCCCGCGCGAACCTCATGCAGGCACTCCCGGCCGGCGGCGCGATGGTCTCCGTCCTCGCGGCCGAACAGGAGGTCGCGAAGCAGATCGGCAAGTCCAGGAAGGTGTCGATCGCGGCCGTCAACGGGCCGGACAGCGTCGTCATCGCCGGCGACAGGACCGCGGTCGCCAAGATCGCGAAGAAGTTCGAGAAGACCAAGCAGCTCACCGTGAGCCACGCGTTCCACTCGCCGCTGATGGAACCGATGCTCGACGACTTCCGCGCGGCGATCCAGAACCTGAGCTTCACGGCGCCGCGCATCCCGATGGCCACTACCGGCGATGTCACGACCGTCGACTACTGGGTGAACCACGTCCGCGACACGGTCCGCTTCCACGACAACGTCCAGAGTCTCGGCAACGTCGACACGTTCGTCGAGATCGGCCCGGACGGCGTGCTCGCGGCGATGGTCGACGGAGCCGTTGCCACGCAACGCAAGGACCGCGACGAGGTCAGCGCGTTCGCCCTCGCGCTCGGCACCCTGCACGTCCGTGGCGCCGACATCGACTGGCGGCAGTACTTCGCGGGCACCACCGCCAAGCGCATCCCGCTGCCCACGTACGCGTTCCAGCGCGAGCGCTACTGGCCCACGACGACGCCGAAGTCCGCGACCGACGACTGGCTGTACGAGGTCGTGTGGGAGCAGCACAAGGTTTCCACCACAACCGAAGGAACCTGGCTGGTTCTCGGCGACGCCTCGGGATTCGCCGGAGAGACGGTCTCGGAACTCGTGCCGGGCGACTACGCCGGTGTGATCTCGGTGGGCGGCACGAGCCCGTTCGAGGTCCTGAATACCCTTGCCGACAACAACATCACGGCCCCGCTGTGGTGTGTCAGCAGCGAGCCCGCCGTCTGGGGCGAGGGCCGCGTCGCCGCGCTGGAGCAGCCCGAACGCTGGGGTGGCCTCATCCGCGTCGGCACTGATACGTGGGCGATTCCTCAAGGCGAACAGGAAGTCGCCTTCCACGATGAAGGCACGTTCGTCCCACGCTTGCGCCGCATCGAAAACGTGAGCCCGTGGACCCCGACAGGCAAGATCCTTCTCGTCGGCGCCGACGGACCGATGGGCGAGCAGATCAAGCAGAACCTGCCCAACACCACCGACACCTTCGCCGACGACGTCACCGCGGTGATCCACCTCGGCGACATCGACTCCCTGAAGCTGCTCGACGAGCAACTGGGCGACCGCGAGCTGGAGGCGTTCGTGGTCTTCGGCTCGGTCGCCGGAACGTGGGGCTTCCGCGGTCAGGCTCCGCAAGCCGCCCACAGCGCGATCGTCGAGGAGTTCGCACGGCAGCGAAAGGCGCGTGGCCTCAAGGCGACCTCCATCGCGTATGCGCCGTGGGAGGGCACGACCGACCAGAGCATGACCGTGCACCTGGGGATGAGCGGCATTCCGGTCCTCGATGCACCGAACGCCATCGCGGCCCTGCACCAAGCTGTCGCAAGTGGACGAACGAACGTCGTCGTCGCGAACGTCGACTGGAGCACCTTCCAACAGCCCAACAGGATGTTCGGCAACTTCGCGCAGCAGAAGCAGGTCGCAGAACCGGCGCTCAAGCAGACGCTGGTCAAGCTCTCCGAGTACGAACGGCTCGGCTCGCTGCTCACCCTTGTCCGCGAGAAGGCCGCGCTCGTCCTCGGCCACAACGGAATTCAGGCGATCGAACCGGACGTTCCCTTCCGTGACCTCGGTTTCGACTCGCTCACCGCCGTCGACCTGCGCAACCAGATCCAGACCGAGTCGGGTCTGCAGCTGAGCGCCACGCTGGTGTTCGACCACCCGACGCCGAACGAGCTCGCCGGGCACCTGCTCACCGAACTCCTCGGCGGCGCGGACGATGTCGTGATCACCGCTCGGAACGCGACGGACGAGCCGATCGCGATCGTCGGCATGGCCTGCCGCTACCCCGGTGACGTGCGGTCGCCGGAAGACCTCTGGAAGCTGCTGCTCGACGGTGTCGACGCGATCGGGGAGTTCCCCGCCGACCGCGGCTGGGACCTTGCCACCCTCTACAGTGGACAGAGCGTCACCCGCAACGGCGGTTTCCTCTACGACGTGCCGGACTTCGACCCGGACTTCTTCTCCATCTCGCCGCGCGAAGCAATGGTCATGGACCCGCAGCAGCGCATCGTGCTCGAAACGGCGTGGGAGGCGCTGGAACGCGCGGGTGTCGACCCTGCGACGATCCGCGGCAGCGTTACCGGTGTGTTCGTCGGTGGTGGCAGCGGCGAGTACCGGCCATCGCCTGAGGAGACCGGCTTGGAATGGCAG
This sequence comes from Lentzea indica, assembly GCF_012184385.1. Taxonomy (GTDB): domain Bacteria; phylum Actinomycetota; class Actinomycetes; order Mycobacteriales; family Pseudonocardiaceae; genus Lentzea; species Lentzea indica. Next base: position 8,933 of record NZ_VSRL01000232.1, on the reverse strand, counting down.
ACCGCGCAGTCCGCGTCGCTGCTGTCCGGCCGCCTCGCCTACACGTTCGGCCTGCAGGGCCCGACGGTCTCGGTCGACACCGCGTGCTCGTCGTCGCTGGTCGCGATGCACCTCGCGGCACAGGCGCTGCGCACGGGCGAATGCGCGATGGCGCTCGCCGGCGGTGTGTGCGTGATGTCGACGCCGGTCGGGTTCATCGAGTTCAGCGCCCAGGGCGCGCTGTCGGAAGACGGCCGCTGCAAGGCCTTCTCCGACAACGCCGACGGCACGGGCTGGGCGGAGGGCGTCGGCATGCTGGTGCTGGAACGGCTGTCCGACGCGGTTCGCAACGGTCACGAGGTGCTCGCGGTCGTGCGCGGCTCGGCGATCAACTCCGACGGCGCGTCCAACGGTCTCACCGCCCCGTCCGGACCGGCCCAGCAACGGGTCATCCGGCAGGCGCTGGCGGCCTCCGGGCTGCGTCCGTCCGATGTGGACGTTGTCGAGGCGCACGGCACCGGCACGACGCTGGGCGACCCGATCGAGGCGCAGGCGCTGCTCACCGTCTACGGACAGGACCGCTCGGCGCCGCTGCTCCTGGGCGCGGTCAAGTCGAACATGGGCCACACGCAGGCCGCCGCCGGTGTGGCCGGCGTGATCAAGATGGTGATGGCGATGCGGGCGGGCGAGCTGCCCAGGACCCTGCACGCCGAGACGCCGTCCTCGCACATCGACTGGAGCACGGGCGCAGTCCAGCTGTTGCAGGAACGCACGGCATGGCCTTCGGTCGACCGTGCACGCCGGGCCGCTGTGTCGTCGTTCGGCGCGAGCGGGACCAACGCCCACGTGATCTTGGAAGCGCCGCCGTTGGGGATCCCCCCAATTTCCAGCGTACCGGATGAAAGTGCTGGTCAAGGGGCCGCTGGGCGATCTGTGGACAACTTCGGTGTGGTGCCGGTGCTCGTGTCCGGACGCACTCCGGCCGCCCTGCGTGACCAGGCCGCGCGCCTGCTCGACGTGGACGCCGACCTGCTGGACATCGCCCGCTCGGCGGCCACCACGCGGGCGTCGTTCGACCAGCGTGCGGTCGTGCTGGCCGGTAGCCGTGAGGAGCTGACCGACGCTCTCGCCGCGATCGCCGCCGACGTCCGGAACCCGCTGGTGGTCCGCGACGAGGTGGCGCGTTCCGGCAAGCTCGCGTTCCTGTTCGCCGGGCAGGGTTCGCAGCGGATCGGCATGGGCCGCATGCTGCACGACCGGTTCCCGGTGTTCAAGAACGCCTTCGACGAGGTCGTGAGCCACCTCGATCCGAAGCTCGCCGACGTCATCTGGGGCGACGACCAGGAGGCGCTGAACCTCACCGGCACCACCCAGCCCGCGCTGTTCGCCATCGAGGTCGCCCTCTACCGCCTCGTCGAGTCGTGGGGTGTCAGGCCTGACTTCCTGGCAGGCCACTCGATCGGCGAGATCGCGGCGGCACACGTCGCGGGCGTGCTCAGCCTGGAGGACGCGGCGAAGCTCGTGACCGTGCGGTCGGCGCTGATGCAGGCGCTGCCGGAGAGCGGCGCGATGGTCGCGGTGCAGGCCAGCGAGGACGTCGTGCTGCCGCACCTCACCGACGGCGTGACGATCGCCGCGGTCAACGGCCCCGAGTCGGTCGTGATCGCCGGACCGGAGGGCCCGGTGGTCGCGATCGCGGAACGCTGGAAGTCCCGGCGTTTGCGCGTCTCACACGCGTTCCACTCGCCGCTGATGGACCCGATGCTGGACGAGTTTCGGTCCACTGTGGAGTCCCTGACGTTCGGTCAGCCGCGGATTCCTGTTGTCGCGGAAGGCGACATCACGAGCCCTGAGTACTGGGTGCGGCACGTGCGGGAGGCGGTGCGGTTCGCGGACAACGTGCGGACGCTCACCGAACGCGGCGTCACGACGTTCGTCGAGCTGGGCCCGGACGCGACGCTGTCCGGTCTGGTCGAGGGCGGAATTCCGGTGCTGCGCAAGGACCGCGACGAGGAGCAGTCGATCGTTTCGGCACTCGCCCGCCTGCACACCCGCGGCGTGAAGGTCGACTGGGCGGGGTTCTTCGGTTCCGCCGGCCGCAAGATCACGCTGCCGACCTACGCGTTCCAGCACCAGCGGTTCTGGCCGTCGACGGTGGCCGGCTCCTCGAAGCCCGCCGCACCGGCCGGCGACGACGCGGCGTTCTGGGCCGCGGTCGAGGGCGAGGACTTCGGGTCGCTGCAGGACGTGCTCAGCGTCGGCACCGACGCGTTGTCGCAGGTGCTGCCCGCGTTGCTGGACTGGCGCAAGCAGCGCACCGACCTCGCCCTGGTCGACAGCTGGCGGCACCGCATCAGCTGGAAGCCCCTGGACGCAACCAGGTCCGGCGAGCTGACCGGCACTTGGCTCGCGGTCACGACTTCTGACGACGAGTGGAGCGACGCGGTCATCGACTCGCTCGGCGTCAGTGTTGTACGGGTCGACGTGACGTCTCCGGACCGCGAGACCATCGCCGAGAAACTGCGGTCACTGGGCACGTCCTTCGCTGGTGTGCTGTCGCTGCTCGGACGTGCTGACTCGGGGGAGGGGAGCGCGCCTGCCGGGGTGCTGCTGACCGCCGCGTTGATCCAGGCGCTCGGCGACGCGGGCATCAACGCGCCGCTGTGGTGCGCGACCCGAGACGGCGTTGCTGTCAACGGCACGGCTTTCGAGGACCTGACGCAGGCGGCGATCCACGGTCTCGGCCGGGTGGTGACGCTCGAGCATCCGGAGCGCTGGGGAGGTCTGGTCGACCTGCCTGCGGGGATCGACGACAGGGTCGCGAACGGCCTCACGTCCGTCCTTTCCGGACTCGACGGCGAGGATCAGGTCGCGGTGCGCGCGAACGGGCTGTTCGGGCGGCGGCTGGTCGCCGCGCCGGCACCCGTTCCGGCGCGGGAGTGGCAGCCACGCGGCACCGTCTTGATCACCGGAGGCACCGGTGCTCTGGGCGGCCACGTGGCCCGGATGCTCGCACGGAACGGTGCCGAGCACCTGGTTCTGGTCAGTCGCAGTGGCCTGAGGGCCGAGGGTGCGGCGGAGCTGCGGGCCGAGTTGGTGGACCTGGGCGTCGATGTCACGATCGCCGCGTGCGACGTGGCGGACCGGAAGTCGTTGCAGGCGGTGCTTTCCGCGATCCCGCGGCCGTTGACCGGCGTCGTGCACACCGCGGGAATCATCGACGACGGCGTGCTGGACAAGATGACGCCGGAACGGTTCGAGGCGGTGTTCCGCAGCAAGGTCACCTCGGCGCTGCTGCTGGACGAGTTGACGTCCGACCTGGACGCGTTCGTGCTGTTCTCCTCCGCGTCGTCGTCGGTCGGCAGTCCTGGCCAGGCGAACTACGCGGCGGCGAACGCGATGCTCGACGCGCTGGCCGATCGGCGGCGCGGTCAGGGCCTCGCGGCGACGTCGATCGCGTGGGGCGCGTGGGGTGGTGGCGGTATGGCCGACACCGAGGACGCGCTGGCCAACGCCAAACGTGCCGGTATCGCCTCGATGGACCCCGTTCTGGCGTGCGTCGCTCTGCGGCAGCTCGTCGGCGAAGGGCTTCCCACCGCTGTCGTGGCGGCGGTCGACAAGGGCCGGTTCTCCGGTGGGTTCCGCCCGAATCCGCTGCTCCGGGAGCTTGCTGCGGACGCTCCGGCGGAAGCACCGGTTCCCGAGGGCGCGTTCCGGGAGAAGCTGCTGGCTCTCCCCGTGGCGAAGAGGTTTGACGAGGTGCTGGACCTGGTGCGGACGCGGGCTGCCGAGGTGGTCGGACAGGCCGACGTCGAGGCGGTGCGCCCGGACCGGCCGTTCCGCGACCTCGGGTTCGACTCTCTCGCGGTGGTGGAGCTGCGCAACCAGCTCAACGCGGCCACGGGCTTGTCGTTGGCGTCCACGCTGGTGTTCGACCATCCGTCACCGGAAGAGCTCGCGACGCACGTGCTGACCGAGCTGGTCCCGGATTCCGCTTCGGCTGACTCCGAGGAGTCGGAAGTCCGCGACCTGCTGGCGCGGGTGCCGCTCGCCCAGCTGCGGGAGATCGGCGTGCTGGAGCCGTTGATGCGGCTCATCGGCAAGGGAACGCAGGTTCAGGACGACGAGGACATCGACGAGATGAGCGTCGACGACCTGATCCAGGCCGCGCTCGACGGCCAGGCCGACTGATCCGGTTCTGATGCGGCCGGCTGCCCTCACGGGCGGCCGGCCGTTCGCTTTGTTCCTGGTTTATCTGAGGAATTCGCTACCGCTTCTGCTGCTGGAATTGCTGGCGGGATGACCGTGTCCGGCTGGACTGACGGAGCTGATGAATGAGTACCTCCAGCGAGAAGGTTGTCGAGGCCCTCCGCGCCGCGATGAAGGAGGCGGAGCGGCTGCGCAAGCAGAACCGGCAGCTCGTCGCGGCCGCCACCGAACCGATCGCCATCATCGGGATGGCGTGCCGCTTCCCCGGCGGCATCAGCTCGCCGGAGGAGCTGTGGGAGCTGGTGTCGTCCGGACGTGACGCGATCACCGGCTTCCCCGCCGACCGCGGCTGGGACGTCGACGCCCTGCTGGGCAGCGGAACCGACGAACGCGGCCACAGCGTGTCCGTGCAAGGCGGCTTCCTGCACGGCATCGCCGACTTCGACCCGGCATTCTTCGGCATCTCGCCGCGCGAGGCCGTGACGATGGACCCCCAGCAACGCCTGCTGCTGGAGACTTCCTGGGAAGCTCTGGAACGCGGCGGGATCGATCCGACTTCCTTGCGCGGGTCACGCACCGGTGTGTTCGTCGGCACCAACGGCCAGGACTACGAGCACCTGCTGATCCGCGGCCTCGACGACGCGACCGGCGACGTCGGCACCGGTATCGCCGCCTCCGCCGAGTCCGGCCGCATCTCCTACGCTTTGGGCCTCGAAGGTCCGGCGCTGACCGTCGACACCGCCTGCTCTTCTTCTTTGGTCGCACTGCACCTGGCGGCGCACGCCTTGCGCGCGAACGAATGCGGACTGGCGCTGGCCGGCGGCGTGAACGTCATGTGCACGCCCGGCTCCCTGGTCGAGTTCTCGCGCCAGGGCGGTCTCGCCCGCAACGGCCGCTGCAAGGCCTTCTCCGACGACGCCGACGGCACCGGCTGGTCCGAGGGCGTCGGTGTGCTCGTCCTGGCCCGCTTGTCGGACGCCGTGTCGCTGGGCTACCCGGTTCTCGCCGTGGTGCGAGGCTCCGCTGTCAACTCCGACGGTGCCTCCAACGGTTTCACCGCGCCCAACGGCCGCGCGCAGCAGCGGGTGATCAGGGCGGCTCTCGACCGCGCCGGCCTGTCTCCGTCCGATGTGGACGTTGTGGAGGCTCACGGCACCGGCACGCCTCTCGGTGACCCGATCGAGGCCCGCAGTCTGCTCGCCACCTACGGCACTGATCGCGCGTTGCCGCTGCTGCTGGGCTCGGTGAAGTCGAACATCGGCCACACCCAGTCGGCCGCCGGTGTCGCGGGCGTCATCAAGATGGTCCAGGCGATGCAACACGGCGTCGTGCCCGCCACTCTGCACGTCTCCAGCCCGTCCACCCACGTCGACTGGACCACCGGCTCCGTCGAACTGGCCACCACAGCCGTGTCGTGGCCCGCCACCGACCGCGCCCCGCGCGCCGCCGTCTCGTCTTTCGGCGTCTCCGGCACGAACGCGCACATCATTCTCGAAGGCGCAACCCCGTCTTCGATTTCTGTGGACAGCTCGGCGCCTGTGGACAACCCGCCCGTTGTTGATCTCGCAGAGCCGGAATCGTCGGTCTCCCGTGGGACGCTTGGAGTGGGGACCTCGGTCTCCCCCTGGGGGGCCCAGACGGAATCGATTCCGTGGCTGGTGTCGGCGAAGTCGGAGGCCTCTCTCGCGGCGCAGATCGAGCGGGTGCGCGCGCTCGGCGGTGACCCGGTGGACGTCGGGTTCTCGTTGGCGACCACGCGCGCGTTGTTCGAGCACCGTGCGGTGTTGCTGGACGGGGCCGAGATCGCCAGGGGAGTGGCGCGGCGGACCGAGCCGGCGTTGCTGTTCTCCGGTCAGGGTGCCCAGCGCGTGGGTATGGGCAAGGAGCTGTACGAGGCGTTCCCGGTCTTTCGCGATGCGTTCGACGAGGTGCTCGGCCACCTTGGCCCGAAACTCCGCGACGTCATGTGGGGCGACGAGGAAGCGCTGAACCAGACGGGGAACACGCAGCCCGCGCTGTTCGCGTTCGAGGTTGCCCTCTACCGCCTGTTGGAGTTCTACGGCGTCACCGCCGCACACGTCACCGGCCACTCGATCGGCGAGATCGCCGCCGCGCACATCGCGGGCGTGTTCAGCCTGGAGGACGCGGCGAAACTCGTCACCGCTCGCGCGACTCTCATGCAGGCGCTGCCCGCGGGCGGCGTGATGATCGCGTTGCAGGCCACCGAGGACGAGGTGACCCCGCATCTGACCCCAGGTGTGTCCATCGCGGCGATCAACGGACCGGACTCGCTGGTCATCGCCGGTGTCGAAGCCGAAGCCCTAGCGGTCATCACCCGCTTCGAGGGCCGCAAGACCAAGCAGCTCAAGGTCAGCCACGCGTTCCACTCGCCGCTGATGGACCCGATGCTCAACGCCTTCCGGGAAGCCATCGGCGGCATCACCTTCCACAGTCCGGCGATCCCGATGGTCGGCGACGTCGCGAACCCCGAGTATTGGGTGCGCCACGTCCGCGACGCCGTCCGGTTCCACGACGCCGTCCAGGCCATCGGCGACAGGACGTTCGTGGAGATCGGCCCCGATGGCGTGCTCTCCGCGCTGGTCGACGGAGCCATCCCCACCCAGCGCAAGGATCGTGACGAGCGCACCGCGTTCATCACGGCGCTCGCGAGGATGCACGTCGCGGGCGTCGCGGTCGACTGGAAGCCGTTCTACCGCAACGGCAAGCGCGTCGACGTCCCGACCTACGTGTTCCAGCACGACCGCTATTGGCCGTCGGTGTCGGTGAGTGCCGGCGACGCTGCCGGTCTCGGCCTGACCCCGGCCGACCACCCGCTGCTCGGCGCCGCGATGACCGTGGCGGGTTCCGGCGAGCTGATCCTCACCGGCACACTGACCAAGACGTCCTGGCTCGCCGACCACGTCGTGTTCCCAACAGCGGGCGTGCTGGAGCTGGCGTTCCGCGCCGCCGACCTCGCGGGCTACGCGCGGGTCGAGGAGCTCACGCAGGTCGCGCCGCTGGTGCTGCCGGACAGCGGTTCCGTTCAGGTGCAGTTCCAGGTCGGGCGCGACGGCGCGTTCCGGTTCCACGCGCGGCGCGGCGACCAGGAGTGGGTCGAGCACGCGCACGGCCTACTGGGGCAGGGTGTTCCCGCGCCGGGCAAGGACACCGAGTGGCCGCCCAAGGGCGCGACCGTCGCCGACCTTGACGGCTTCTACGACGACACTCCTTACGGCGAAGCGTTCAAGGGACTGCGCGCGGCGTGGCGGAGGGGTCAGGAGGTGTTCGCCGAGGTTGCGTTGCCCGTTGACGCAAAGGGTTTCGGTGTTCACCCGGCACTGCTCGACGCCGCGACCCACGCCGCCGCCTTCCTCGGCCTCGAAGGCGTCCCCACGAACTGGCACGGTGTCTCCCTTTACGCGAACGGTGCGGAGGTCGTTCGCGTAAAGCTGTCCGTTGTGGACGGTGGGCTGGCGCTCAAGGTCGTCGACGTCGCCGGTGATCCCGTGCTGTGCGCCGACACGGTCCTGATCGAGCCGCTCGGCGAGTTGACCACGCACACCGGTGCCGACTTGCTGTTCCGCCTCGACTGGGTGCCTGTCGCCTACACCCCAGGTGATGCAACGGTTGTGCACGTCAGCGGTGAGCAGTCGCCGGAGTCCGCGCACGCGCTGGCCGCGGAAGCGCTTGGCACGCTTCAGGAGGCCATCGGAAGGCTGATCTTCGTCACGCGCGGGGCCGTCACGGGTGACGACGTCGCGGCCGCCGCCGTCTGGGGGTTGGTGCGGTCAGCGCAGACCGAGGACCCAGGCCGGTTCCTGCTCGTCGACCTCGACGACGCGCCCGAGTCGGAAGCGCTGCTGCCCGGCCTCGGCGGGCTGATCGACGCGGGGGAGACCCAGGTCGTCGTGCGCGCGGGCGAGGTGTTCGCGGGCAGGCTAGCGCGTGCGACCGAAAGCGTTGCGCGCGAATGGGATTCCGGCGGCACGGTGCTGATCACCGGCGGCACGGGCGGCCTGGGTGCCGTCCTCGCCCGTCACCTCGTGGCGCGCGGCCATCGCAAGCTGCTGCTGGTCAGCCGCCGCGGCCTCGACGCGCCCGGCGCCGCCGATCTGCGCGACGAACTGCTCGCGATGGGCGCGGACGTCGAGGTGAAGGCCTGCGATGTCACGGAACGCGCCGCTGTTGCAAGCCTGCTGGACGGTGTTCAGCTCACCGCCGTCGTTCACACCGCGGGCGTGCTGGACGACGGCGTGATCGGTTCCCTGACGCCCGAACGGCTCTCCGCCGTCATGCGGCCGAAGGTCGACGCCGCCTGGAACCTGCACGAGCTCATCGGCGATGCGCAGCTTATTTTGTTCTCGTCGGTGTCCGGTGTGATGGGAGCCGCGGGCCAGGGCAACTATGCCGCTGCCAACGCGTTCCTCGACGCTCTGGCGGCCCATCGCCGCGGACTCGGCCTGCCTGCCCTGTCGTTGGCCTGGGGCGCATGGGACACCGGCATGACATCCACTTTGGACGAAGGCGACCTGCGCCGGATGCCGATGCTCTCGATCGAGCAGGGCCTGGCTCTCTTCGACGCGGCCGTCGCTTCGGACGAGTCCTTGCTGGTCCCGCTCGCGTCCGGCGGGGGTGCCGCGCAGGGCGACGTTCCCGCGATCATGCGCGGCCTCGTGCGAGCGGGCCGGCGCACCGCAGCGCGTGAGATCGTGACCGGTGGCCTGCTCGCGAAGCTCAGCGGGCTG
>NZ_VSRL01000231.1 GCF_012184385.1 Lentzea indica | reverse complement strand
TCCTGCCGCTGGTGGCGTGGCTGTCCGACGCCGTACGGCTGGCGGCCGCGTCGCTGGTGATCTGCATCGCCGCGCTGGCCGTGGTGCCGCTGGCGGCGTTCTTCCTGCGCGAGTACCCGCGCGACGTCGGCCTGCTGCCGCTCGGCGCGACCGAGGACACTCCCCCGCCGCCGTCCGGTGGTGCGGCTCGAAGGGCGATCAACGGGCTGGTCCAGGCTGCGAAGACGCGACCGTTCTGGTTGCTGGCAGGCGGTTTCGCGATCTGCGGCGCGTCCACGAACGGTCTGGTGGGCACGCACTTCATCCCCGCCGCGCACGACCACGGCATGCCGACGACGACCGCGGCCGGGTTGCTGGCGCTGGTCGGCGTGTTCGACATCGTGGGCACGATCGCGTCCGGCTGGCTGACCGACCGCGTCGACTCACGACTGCTGCTCGCGGGGTACTACGCGTTGCGCGGCCTCTCGCTGATGCTGCTGCCGCAGCTGTTCAGCGAATCAGCGCACCCGTCGATGCTGGTGTTCATCATCTTCTACGGCCTGGACTGGGTCGCCACCGTTCCGCCGACCGTGGCGTTGTGCCGTCAGTACTTCGGCATGTCCGCCCCTGTCGTGTTCGGCTGGGTGTTCGCGTCGCACCAGCTCGGCGCCGCCATGGCCGCGTCCGCCGCCGGACTCACCCGCGACCACCTGGGCAGCTACGACCTGGCCTGGTACGTCGCCGGCGCCCTCTGCATCGGCGCGGCCGTGCTGTCAGCGTCGCTTGCGCGAAGTCCCGAAGATGCCCCGCGTGATCTCGCGCGCCAGGGCGCTGCCGGCTGACCGCAGGAACGACTTCACGGCGCTGTTGCCGAGCACCTTCTCGACGAGGCCCGGTTCCTCCTTCTGCTGACGCTGGGGTTCCGGGGCTTGTTGTTCCTGTTGTGGCGGCGCCACTTTCCGCATCAGCTGCTCGTAGGCCGACTCGCGGTCGACGGTTTCCGCGTACTTGCCGTGAAGATCACTCTGCTGGGCCGCCTGCTTGATCGCGTCGTTGCCGATGGTGTCCATCAACGAGCGCGGCGCCCGGAGCCTGGTCCACGCGACGGGCGTCGGCGCGCCCCTCTCGCTGAGCACGGTGATGATCGCCTCGCCGATGCCGAGCGAGGTAAGCGCCTTCTCCAGGTCGTAGTGCGGCGTGTTCGGGTACGTCTTCACCGTGCGCGACAACGCCTTCTGGTCGTCCGGCGTGAACGCGCGCAGTGCGTGCTGTACGCGTGCACCGAGCTGGGACAGCACGTCGTTCGGGATGTCGGTCGGCAGCTGCGTGCAGAAGAAGACGCCGATTCCCTTGGACCGGATCAGCTTCACGGTCTGGGTGATCTGGTCGAGGAACGCCTTCGAGGCGTTCGAGAACAGCAAATGCGCCTCGTCGAAGAAGAAAACGAGCTTGGGCTTCTCGACATCGCCTTCTTCCGGCAGCGTCTCGAAAAGCTCCGCCAGCAACCACATCAGGAACGTGGAGAACAACGCCGGATTGCCCTGCAGCTCGGCGAGTTCGAGCAGGCTGACGACGCCTTTGCCGTCGTGCTGCCGCATCAGGTCGGCCGGGTCCAGCTCAGGTTCACCGAAGAACCGGTCGCCGCCCTGCGCCTCCAGGTTCACCAGTGCCCGCAGGATCACGCCAGCCGTGGAGCTGGAAACGCCGCCGATGCCCTTGAGGTCCTCTTTGCCCTCGTCACTGGTGAGGTGCTGGATGACACCGCGCAGGTCCTTGGTGTCGAGCAGCGGGAGGCCTTTCGAGTCCGCCCAGTGGAAGATCAGTCCCAGGGTCGACTCCTGGGTGTCGTTCAGGCCCAGCACCTTCGACAGCAGGATCGGCCCGAAGCTCGTGACCGTCGCCCGCAGCGGCACGCCGATTCCGCCCGTGCCGATCGACAGGAACTGCGTGGGGTACGACTGCGGCTGCCAGTCGTCACCGGTGTCCTTGGCGCGGGCGTCGGTCCTGTCGCTCCGGGCTCCCTGTTGCGACAGACCGGACAAGTCGCCCTTCACGTCCGCCATGAGCACCGGAACGCCGTTGTCCGACAGCTGTTCGGCGAGCAACTGGAGGGTCTTCGTCTTTCCCGTTCCCGTTGCCCCCGCGACAAGTCCGTGGCGGTTGACCATGGCCAACGGGATGCGGACGTGTGCGGTCGACTCCACCTGTCCGTCGACCAGCACGGCGCCAAGTTCGATGGCCGCGCTCTCGGACGCGTATCCAGCAGCGATCTCACCCTGAGCCGTCATGCACGAGGAGCGTAACCAGGTTGCTGCACGCCGCCACTCGAAGTTGAGCCTCCGCGCAGTAATGTTTCCGGCGTGATGGATCGTCTGGTGTGGATCGACTGCGAGATGACCGGACTCGACTTGGGCAAAGACGCTCTGATCGAGATCGCGGCACTGGTCACGGACGCCGAGCTGAACGTGCTCGGCGAAGGTGTGGACATAGTGATCCACGCTTCCGACGACGTGCTCGCCTCGATGCCGGAGGTCGTCATGGAGATGCACGCCAAGTCGGGCCTGACCGAGGAGGTGCGTGCCTCCTCGGTGTCGATGGAAGAGGCCGAGGCCGCCGTGCTGGCGTACATCAAGGAGTGGGTCCCCGACCCGCGCACGGCACCGCTGGCCGGCAACTCCATCGCCACCGACCGCGGCTTCATCGCCCGCGACATGCCGGCGCTGGACGCGCACCTGCACTACCGCATGGTCGACGTGTCGTCGATCAAGGAGCTGTGCCGGCGCTGGTACCCGCGCATCTACTACGCGCAGCCGGGCAAGGGCCTCGCGCACCGGGCGCTCGCGGACATCATCGAGTCGATCCGGGAGCTCGCGTACTACCGGCGCACCGCGTTCGTGCCGCAGCCGGGTCCGACGACGGAGCAGGCGCAGGCCGTGGCCGCTGAGCTGCTCAAGAACACCGACTGACCCCCGATTTCAATATCAGTAGCTGTCATTGCTATGCTTCCCCTGCCGGTCAACGACCGGTGATGGTGGGTGTAGCTCAGCTGGCAGAGCACTGGGTTGTGATCCCAGGTGTCGCGGGTTCAAGTCCCGTCACTCACCCGGATAAGCCGGATTATGTTCGCGGAAAGCGCGAACATAATCCGGCTTCGTTGTGTTTTCTGGGGGCCAAGCCCCCAGACCCCAGCCGGGGGCAAGCCCCCGGACCCCCAAGCGTCGGAGCGCCCTGTGACAACCCTTGTCGCCAAGGATCTCGCCGCGGGTCACGGTGATCGTGTCCTGTTCTCGGGGCTGGACCTCGTGGTCGCTCCCGGCGACGTCATCGGGCTCGTGGGCGTGAACGGGGCAGGCAAGTCAACGTTGCTGAAGACGCTGGCCGGTCTAATCCCCGCAGAAGAGGGCCGCGTGTCCTTGAACCCGCCGTCCGCCAACGTCGGGCACCTCCCGCAGGAGCCGGAGCGGCGCGAGGGCGAGACCGTGCGGGACTTCCTGGCACGCCGGACCGGTGTCGCCGCAGCTCAGGCCGATCTGGATACGGCAACCGAGGCGTTGACCGCCGGCAACGACGAGGGCTACTCGGACGCGCTGGACCGGTGGCTCGCGCTGGGCGGCGCCGACCTGGAGGAACGGTCGCTGGAGGTCGTCGCCGACCTCGGTCTGACCGTGGGCCTGGACGCGGTGATGACCTCGTTGTCCGGTGGTCAGGCGGCGCGGGCGGGCATGGCGTCGTTGCTGCTCAGCCGCTACGACATCTTCCTGCTGGACGAGCCGACCAACGACCTCGACCTCGACGGCCTGGAGCGGCTGGAGAAGTTCGTCACAGGGCTGCGCGCGGGCACCGTGCTCGTGTCGCACGACCGCGAGTTCCTGGCCCGCACGGTGACCAAGGTCCTGGAACTGGATCTGCACCAGCAGCAGGTGAACCTGTACGGCGGCGGCTACGAGTCGTACCTGGAGGAACGCGACCGCGCCCGCCGGCACGCCAGGGAGGACTACGAGGAGTTCGCGGACACGAAGGCCTCGCTGGAAGCCCGCGCGCGCATGCAGCGGTCGTGGATGGAGAAGGGCGTGAAGAACGCCCGGCGCAAGGCGGGCGACAACGACAAGAACGCCCGCAAGTTCCGCGCCGACGCCACCGAGAAGCAGGCCTCGAAGGCCCGCCAGACCGACCGCATGATCGAACGCCTGGACGTCGTCGAGGAGCCCCGCAAGGAGTGGGAGCTGCGGATGGAGATCGCCGCGGCCCCGCGTTCCGGTGCCGTCGTGGCTTCCTTGCGTGCGGCGGTGGTGGAACGCGGCTCGTTCCGGCTGGGCCCGGTGGACCTGCAGATCGACTGGGCGGACCGGGTCGCGATCACCGGTGCGAACGGCGCGGGCAAGTCGACGCTGCTGGCCGCGCTGCTCGGGAGGGCGGAGCTGGCGTCCGGTTACGCGACGCTGGGCTCCGGCGTCGTGGTCGGCGAGGTGGACCAGGCGCGCGGGCTGTTCCTGGGCGATCTACCGCTGGTGGACGCGTTCGAGGAGGCCGTGCCGGAGATGACGCCCGCCGACGTGCGGACGTTGCTGGCGAAGTTCGGGCTGAAGGCGGCGCACGTCGTGCGGTCGGCGGCTTCGTTGTCGCCGGGTGAGCGGACGCGGGCCGCGTTGGCGTTGCTGCAGGCACGCGGGGTGAACCTGCTGGTGCTGGACGAGCCGACGAACCACCTCGACCTGGCCGCGATCGAGCAGCTGGAGTCGGCGCTGGAGAACTACCCCGGCACGTTGCTGCTGGTGACGCACGACCGGCGGATGCTGGAGGCGGTGCAGGTGAACCGTCACCTGACCGTCGAGGGCGGCCAGGTGACGGTTTCCTGAGCTACCTCAGCGACACCTCGTAGATCTTGGTGTTGCTGTTGTTCGGGATGGAGTCCTTGTCACCGTTGGACGTCGTGAGCCAGAGGTCGCCGTCCGGTGTCTTCTCGACCGTCCTCAAGCGACCGTAGGCGCCTTCGAAGAAGATCTGCGGCTCACCGCCGATCGGGATCCGGTAGAGCCGCTGCCCGCGCAGCGCAGCCAGGTACAGCACGTCGTCCACAATGGCCAGTCCGCTGGGCGATGCTTGGGACACCGGCCAGGTGTGCTTGGGCGCGATGAACGACGGTTCGCCGCACTCACCGGACGTGCCCTCGCAAGCGGGCCAGCCGTAGTTGCCGCCCGGATTGATCAGGTTGACCTCGTCCATGACCGAGTTGCCGAACTCGGCTTCCCAGAGGCGTCCGCGCGAGTCGAACGCCAGACCCTGCACGTTGCGGTGGCCGTAGCTGTAGACGTACTTGCCCGGGAACGGGTTGTCGCGCGGCACGCTGCCGTCCGGGTTGACGCGCAACACCTTGCCGCCCAACGAGTTCAGGTCCTGCGCGGTGGACGCGACCTGGCCGTCGCCGGTGGCGATGTAGAGCTTGCCGTCCGGGCCGAAGCGCAGCCTGCCACCGTTGTGGAACTTGTTGCGCGGGGCACCGGTCAGCAGGACCTGGTGCGCGTCGAGTTTTCCGTCCACCAGCTTGAACCTGACGAGCCGGTTGTCGGTCGGGCTGGTGTGGTACGCGTAGATCCAGCCGTCCCGGTGCTCGATGCCGAGCAGGCCGCCTTCGCCGTCGGTGCTCACGACGTTCGGGACGCGGCCGGCGACGGACCTGGTGCCGTCCTTGGCGATCCGGATGATGTCGCCGGTGTCGCGCTGGGCGTAGAACGCCGTGCCGTCGTGCAGGAACTCCAGGCCCCATGGGACGTCGGTGTCATCGGTGATCTTGGTGACCTCACCGACGGCGTCGTGCCCCTTGCGGGTACTGGCCTTGACGGGCGCGGTGAACGGCGAGCTCTTGCCGGAGGTGTCGATCGCCTTGACCGTGAACTCGTGGTCCGCCTGCTGCTTCAGGCCGGCGATCGTCGTCTGCAGACCGGTGGTGGTGCCGACCTGAACGCCGTTCGAGAACACCGCGTAGCTCGCGACGCCGACGTTGTCGCTCGACGCTCCCCAGGCGAGCGAGACGCTGTTGGCGGTCTGCCCGGTGACGATCGCGTTGGACGGCGTGGTCGGTGGTTCGTTGTCGACGACGGCGGCCGGCGTGGTGACCGTGACGGAGTTGCCGGCCTGCGAGATGTTGCCCGCGGCGTCCTTCGCGTTGACGTAGAAGGAATACGTGGTGTTCGGGCTGAGGCGCGTGACGTTGTTGGAGAGCCCGTCGACCGTCTTCACGTACTGGCCGGACTGGTAGATCTCGTAGTTCGCGACGGCCACGTTGTCGCTCGCCGCGCCCCACTGCAGGTTCACCGAGGTGGCCGTGAAGCTCTTGACGGACAACGTGCCGGGCGCACTGGGCGGTGTGGTGTCGACGACGCCGGGTGTGCCGTGGACCTCGAACTCACGGAGCTCGTAGTTCTTGAAGCACGGCTTGGTCAGCGACACCCGGACCCAGCGGCCGAAGCCGGTGAACTCCAGGTTGTCGTCGCCGCCGTCGCCCGTCTCCGTGCTGTGCACGTCGCGCCAGTACACGCCCTCCGGCGAGGTCTGGACGGAGTACTTCCTTGCACAGAGCCAACCCCAGCGCAGCACGACCCTGTTGACCGTGGACATCGAGCCGAGGTTGATCGCGATCCACTGCCGGTCCGCGCCCTCGCTGCGCCAGGTGGTCCGGCGGTCGAGGTCGGTCGCCTTGGTGGCGACGTGACGGACGTTGCTCTCGCTGGACGCCGTTGCCGGTCTGGCGAGCGAGAGCAGCACGTCGTCGGCCTGTGCTGGTGGTGCCGCCACCGCCGTGAGCGCCAGTGCGCTGATGACTGTGAGCAGTCTTCGCAGCGGAGCCACAGTGCCTCCCAGATGGGTCGGGTGGCGGTGGCGGCATCAGCCTTTCACAAACGTTTTCAGACCGCCAGGGTCAGCGATTGCCCTGCACCCACTGCGCCCACGGCACCTGCCAGTCGCCGAAGCCGTCCCACGACTCCAGCGCCGGGCCACCGGAGTTGGTGACGACGACCACGTCACCCTGCTTGCTGTTGTCGAACACCCACTTGGCGTTCTCCGGCGAGAGGTTGAGACAGCCGTGGCTCACGTTGCGCCGGCCCTGGTCACCGACGGACCACGGCGCGCTGTGGAAGAAGATGCCGCTGTTCGACATCCGGTACGCCCAGTCGACCGGCGTCTTGTAGCCGCCGTTCTCCAGCGCGAGGCCGTACGTGGTCGAGTCCATGATCATGTGACTGTGCTTCTCCATCAGCACGTACGTGCCGGTGGGAGTGGCGTCGGCCGGCTTGCCCATCGAGGTCGGCATGGTCCGCACGACCTGCCCGTTGACCTTGGTGATCACCTGGTGCGATTGCCCGTCGGCCTCGTGGATGACCTCGTCGCCGACCGTCGTGGTGATCGTGCGGTCTTCCTGGCCGTAAATGCCGTCACCGACGTGCTTGCCGTAGACCTTGATGTGCATGGTGATCTTGGTGCCCGACTTCCAGAACTTCTCCGGACGCCAGTGCACCTCCTTCTTGTTGAACCAGTAGAAGGCGCCCTCGACCTTGGGCTCGGTGGTGATCTCCAACATCTTCTCGGCCGCGACCTTGTCGGCCACCGGCTCGTCGAAGTAGAAGGCGAGCGGCTGCCCCACGCCGATCGTGGTGCCGTCCTGCGGGTTCGTCGACACGTACGTCAGCGTCCGCGGCTTCACCGTGGTGAAGGACGACTCCTTGGTCTGCGGCTTGCCGTCCTCGCCGGTCGCCGTGGCGGTCAGCTTGTACGTCTTCGAGTACCCGAGCGGCTCCGTGTTCGTCCACTGCGTCGACTCGGGGTTCATCTTCCCCTCGACGACCTTGCCCTCAGGGTTGGTCAGCTTGACCTCGGTCAGCTTCCCGTCCGCCGCCGTCGCGATGACCGGCAGCCCCGGTGACACGTCGACCGCGCCGTTGTTCAGCGCCAGCGTCAACGTGACAGGCTTCGGCGGCGGCGGAGGAGCGCTCGACGACGAGCCCGCACCCCCGTTCGCGCTGTCGCCGCCCCCTGAACAGCCTGCGATCAGCATCACAGCGATTCCCGCTGCGACCACCCCACGACCGCGCCTGCCCCACATCCCCATTGACGTACTTCCGATCTACTTGTCGCCGCTCCCGAGACTGCCTGCACGAAGCTGTATTGGCGTCCCCCGACTAGGTGACGACAAGAGGCGCCCCGAAGTTGCGCGAGTGGCCGGATCGTTACGTGGCCGATGCACCCCCAAACCCACGCTGACCAGCCGATTGGGAGCGCGCGTCGGCCGTGTGCTAACGTTCTTCACGTCGGAACGGCAAGTGTCCGGCACACAAACAAGCGCCGCTAGCTCAGTTGGTTAGAGCAGCTGACTCTTAATCAGCGGGTCCGGGGTTCGAGTCCCTGGCGGCGTACTCCGAAGAAGCAGGTCGAGATTCGTCTCGACCTGCTTCTTTGTTTTGTTCAGCGCAGAATGCTCATCATCAAGTTCACCAGCTGGGTCATGCTCCTAAGCTCCCGGCCGCCCGCACCTGTGTGCCCAGGAGTGCACGGAGTGCGGCGTATCTCCTCCATCGCTCTCTGTGTCGCACACGTTTCATATAGCGCACAAATGTGTTGTGACCTGCGCGTTTACCCGCCAGGATGGGCGGCGTCTAGCTAGCGACTGATTGTTATGGGGGCAGTCGAATCATGCGATTCAAGCGTGTAATGGCAGCTGTGCTCGGCCTCGCGGCGATGGTCACCATCGTGGGCGCGAACCCGAGCCAGGCGCAGGGGGACAACACCACGTTCAAGGGTGTCGAGCGTGAGCGGGGCATGAGCCTCACCACGACCGGCGGCCAGTCCTTCCTCGAGATCAACGGCGCGGGCGAGCTCGTCCACTGGCAGCGTTCCGGTGAGAGCTACGCCAAGCACGTCCGCGGTTGGGGCTGGGGAGGCACCCGCACCATCACGACCCTCGACGAGCAGAACTTCCTCGAGATCAAGGGTGACGGCCGCCTGTCCAAGTGGACGTGGAACGGCGGTGCCTACTCCGAGGCCGTCGTCGGCTGGGGCTGGAACAACGCGCGTCTGATCACCGGTATCAGCAGTGGCCAGTTCATCGAGATCAACGCCCAGGGCGAGCTCGCCTACTGGACGTTCGACGGCTCCGGCACCCTCTCCAAGGCCGTCCGCGGCTGGGGCTGGGGAGGCACGAAGAGCATCACGGGTCTCAGCCCGTACATGTTCATCGAGATCAAGGGCGACACGTTCAACAGCCTCTCCTGGTGGGTCGACACCACGACCGGCCTGCAGGAGTTCGCGGAGGGCGGCGACAACCGCTGGATCCGTCTGATCGCGGGTGGCGACGAGGACCACTTCACGATCATCCGGACCGACGGCACCCTGATGGAGTTCGCCTGGGTCGAGAACGGTGGCTCCGGCTCCTGGGTCGGCACCGAGCGCGGCTGGGGCTGGGGTAGCACCCGCCTGATCGGCTGATCCGTCTGATGTGTGCAGGGCCCCGACCGGTTCGCCGGTCGGGGCCTTTGCATTGTTCGCCCGTACTGGTCAAGATCTGGCGATGACCGACCTGCACGAGCTCTACCGCGATCTGCACCGCCACCCCGAACTGTCGCTGCAGGAGTTCCGCACGGCCGGTGTGCTCGCCGATGCGTTGCGGCCGTTGGGTTTCGACGTCACCACCGAGGTCGGTGGCACCGGCGTGGTCGGCGTGCTGCGCAACGGTGACGGGCCGGTGGTGATGCTCAGGGCGGACATCGACGCGTTGCCGGTCGAGGAGAAGACCGGGCTGCCGTACGCGTCGGCCGTGCGTGCGACCAACGCCGACGGTGAGGACGTGCCGGTCGCTCACGCGTGCGGGCACGACATGCATGCCACGTGCCTGATCGGGGCGGCCGAACGGCTGGCGCACACCCGTGAGGAGTGGTCGGGGACCCTACTCGTGGTGTTCCAGCCGGCCGAGGAACTGGGCCGCGGTGCGCGGAACATGGTCGAGGACGGGTTGTTCGACAGGTTCGGCAAGCCTGACGTCGTGCTGGCCCAGCACGTCGGGCCGCTTCCCGCCGGCATGATCGCGTACGGCAGCGGGCCGTTGATGGCCGCTGCCGACTCGGTCCGCGTCACGTTGTTCGGGCGAGGTGGCCACGGTTCCGCGCCAGAGATCGCGGTCGATCCGGTGCTGATGGCCGCGCACGCTGTCGTACGGCTGCAGGGGATCGTCGCGCGCGAGATCTCGCCCAGCGAACGTGCTGTCGTCACGGTCGGACGGTTGCAGGCCGGCACGAAGGAGAACGTCATCCCGGAGACGGCCGAGCTCGGGGTCAACATCCGGACGTTCAGCGAGCACATCCGCGGCATCGTCCGCAGCGCCGTCGAACGGATCATCCGCGCCGAGGCCGCTGCGTCCGGGGCGCCGCGCGAGCCGGAGTTCGACTGGTACGACGGCACTCCGGTGCTCGTGTCCGATCCGGACGCGACCGCGGCGACGATGGCCGCGTTCGCCGAGCACTTCGGCAAGGAGCGGCTGATCCCCGGCGCGGTGGTCAACGCCAGCGAGGACGTGGGCGTGTTCGGCACTGCAGCGGGCGTGCCAACGGTGTTCTGGTTCTTCGGCGGCGTCGACTTCAGCACACGTGAACCCGGTCGTGCCGTGGCGATGAACCACTCCCCCGAGTTCGCCCCTGACATCGAGCCGACTCTGTCCACCGGGGTCGACGCGCTGGTCGTCGCCGCACGGACGTGGCTCACGAGCTGACTAATCCCGCGCGGCGATGCCGTCGTACATCACGCGCCGCAGTGCTTCGCTCTGTGCGGCTTGGGCTTCTGGCGTGCGCAGCGAGGAGATCGCCGTGCCGAGGATCATCCCGTTGATGGCCCTGGCGGTGTTGTCGACGTCGAGATCGGCGCGCAGGTAGCCCAGCTCGACGCCGTGCGACAGGTAGGCGGCGGTGAGCGCGGCGGCCAGGTCGAACAGGTCGAGGATCCGTTCGGCCATGGCCCTGTCGATGCCTGGCGCCTCGAACAGCAGGAGGCGGGGCACGCGGGGGTCCTCGCCGAAGATGCGGGCCAGCGCCTCGCCGATGCGCGCGGACTGCTCGCGGTACTCGGAGAGCGTCGACACCGCGTCCGGCGCGTTCTCCGCCGTGAGGGCACCGGTGATGCGCGCGACCAGGTCGTCGACGACGTGGTCGACGATGTCCCGCTTGTTCTGGAAGTAGCGGTAGAACGTGCCGTGCCCGATGCCGAGCCGCGCGGCGACGTCGGCGATCCCGGTGGCGTGGTAGCCGCGTTCGGCGAAGCAGTCGAACGCCGCGTCGATGATCTCGCGGCGCAGCTCCTGCTTCTTGCGCTCGGCTCGGCTGACGGGCTCGGCACTGGACGTCATGCGGCCAAGTCTATGACCTGCGGACTCTTGTGATCACCTGAGAACTGACATACGGTTCCGAAACTGACACGCGATTCCGTTCGGCGAGGAGGTCAGGATGACCCCGCAGTACGACGCAGTCGTCGTCGGTGCCGGGTTCGGCGGCATGGGCGCGGCGATCGAGCTCAAGCGGCTCGGCCACCACAACCTGCTCATCCTGGAACGGGAGGACGACCTCGGCGGCACCTGGCACGTGAACCGCTATCCGGGGCTGGCCGTCGACATCCCGTCCTCGACGTACTCCTACTCGTTCGAGCCGAACCCGCACTGGTCACGACTTTTCGCGCCGGGCGAGGAGCTCAAGCGGTACGCCGAGCACGTGGCGCACAAGTACGACCTGCGGCGGTCGATGCGCTTCTGTGTGGCGGTGACCGGCGCGACGTGGAAGGACGACCACTGGGAGGTCGTCGCGGGCGATGAGACCGTCACCGCCCGGTACCTCGTGACCGCCACCGGGTTCCTGTCCCAGCCGAAAACTCCCGACATCGCGGGCATCGAGTCGTTCGCGGGCAAGGTGATCCACACCGCCGCGTGGGAACCTTCTGATCTCACCGGCAAACGCGTGGCGATCATCGGCACCGGTGCGACCGCCGTGCAGCTGATCCCCGAGCTGGCGAAGACGGCCTCCGATTTGACGGTGTACCAGCGCACGCCGATCTGGGTCAGCCCCAAACCCGACTACCCGATCCCGTTGGCGCTCAGGAAGTTGTTCGCCCGGCTGCCTTTCGTCCAGCGCACCGTGCGCCGGCTCGGGAGCTCGATCCTCGAACTGATGATGATCTCGGGAGTGGTGCACTACAGGCAGCTGCGCGTCGCGAACCGGCTGGCCGAGCGGTGGTGCAGGGCACACCTGCACCGCCAGGTCCGTGATCCGGAGCTGCGCCGCAAGCTCACGCCGGACTACTCGTTCGGCTGCAAGCGGCCCACGTTCTCCAACGACTACTTCCGCACGTTCACCCAACCGCACGTGCACCTCGAAACGTCCGCCATCGAACGGATCGACGCCTCCGGAGTCGTCACCGCGGACGGCAGGACCGAGATCGACGTTCTCGTGCTGGCAACGGGATTCAACCTCTGGGACACCAACTTCCCCGCGTTCGAGGTGATCGGGCGAGACGGCAGGAACCTCGGCGCGTGGTGGCGGCAGAACCGGTTCCAGGCCTACGAAGGCGTGACCGTGCCGGGGTTCCCGAACTACCTGTCGCTCAACAGCCCCTACTCCTACAGCGGCCTGTCGTACTTCACGACGATCGAGTGCCAGATGACGCACATGCGGCGGCTGTTCACCGCGATGCACTCCCGTGGCGCGTCCGTCTTCGAGATCACCCAGCGGGCCAACGACGAGTTCCTCGACCGGATGCGCACGAAAGTCGCGCAGAACTCGGTGTTCTCGCTCGGCCAGTGCTCCACCGCGCGCAGCTACTACTTCAACCAGCACGGGGAGGCCACGCTGCTGCGGCCCACGTCGACCATCAGCGCGCACCGTGCCGCAGCCCGTTTTCCTTTGGAGCACTACGACTTCACGCCGCGCGGCTCAACCCAGGCGGTGGTCGAGGGTTTGCTTGACGACGCTCAGCCCGTGTGACATCGCCTCAGCCATCGGCGCGGCCAACTCCTCGGGGAGAACGTCGCGCACCCACACCAACCGGCAGCGTCGTTCACCGTCGGCGACGACGTGCATCGACGCGTTGTCGTGCTCTGGCTGGAAGTCACCACCGACGACCGCGTAGACGATGCGGCGCATGTTGTGGTCGACGCTGACGCACCGCTCCTTGGCCACCGTGCCGTTGGCGAACGTGACGGTCCGGCAGTCACCCTCGGCCTTGCAGTCCACGACGAACCCCGGTGCCATGCGCGCGGGACCTGCGGCGAAGTCGCCGATCACCTCCCACACGTCGTCGGCGCTGGACTCGATCACGATTTCCTTGCTGATGGAGGCCATGCGCGTCACGCGGCCAGGCAGAGCAGGTGCCCCTGCGGGTCGGCCAGCACCGTCCACTGGCCTTCCCCTGGCTGGAAACCGGGCTTCGTGGCACCGAGCGCGAGCAGCTGCTTGACCGCCAGATCGAGGTCGGCGACGTGGAAGTCCAGATGCGCCTGCTTGGCCGAACCGGGCCACGCCGGCGGCTGGTAGTCCGGCACGCGGACGAAGGCGAGCTGGACGCCGCTTCCACCGAGGTAGACGGAGTCCTCGTCGCTGGAGGTCACCTCCCATCCCGTGACCGCGCGGTAGAACTCGGCCAGCGGTGCGGGGTCGGCGCAGTCGAGGACGATCGTGGTGAGCTGGGCCAGTGCGGACATCGTGTCGGCTCCTTCCGAGTTGGTGCGTACAAGCCTCGGCCAGGACCGCACCTCCGGTCTTGAAGATCCTTGCGCGGAATTGTCAGACCCTCCGCCTAGCCTGCGAAGGTGCTCTCGTTCGTCGACCTCGCCGCCCGTCCTGAGTTCACCGTTTCAGCGGTGGACTGTCGCGACGACCACCACGGCTGGTCGGCCGAGCCGCCGCGCGAGGACGTGCGGCTCGTGCTGGTGCGCCTCGGTGGGTTCCGCCGCCGGGTCCGCGGTGAGTGCGTCGATCTCGACCGCACTGTCGGCTACATCGGGACGCCGGGCGAGGAGGAGCACTTCGCCCATCCCGCCGGTGGCGATGAGTGCACGTCGATCAGCCTGAGGCCCGACCTATGGCGAGTTCTGGCCGGCGACACACCGCGGCTGAACGGATCGTCGCTGTACGTGGACGCCGGACTCGACCTCGCCCACCGGCGGCTCCTGGCCGCCACCCGCGCCGACGTCGACCACGCGGCGACCGAGGGACTGGTCGGCCTGGTGGCGGAGGTCGTGCGGCAGGTCGGTCACCACGACCACCCCGGACGGCACGGGCGACAGGGCGCGTGGT
>NZ_VSRL01000230.1 GCF_012184385.1 Lentzea indica | reverse complement strand
CTCGTCGCGCAGCTGCTGCTCGGCGTCGGCGGGCGGCCGTGGCGGCGCCCGCCGGCACGCCGAACGAACCGGTGCGGGTCATGGACTGCAGCCACCCGCACTCGAACAAGGACAGCGGTGAGGGCAGGACGACCGTGGATCTGCGTTACCGGACCGGCCCGCACACCAGCTGCACCGCGCTGGGTCTGGCCGTCAAGGGCACGCTGATCTACTACCACTGCTGGACGTTCGGCACGGAGGTGAAGCCCGGCACGAGCACCTGGACCTGGGGTCGGGTCGCAGGCACGCAGAAGCAGGGCTGGTTCTACGACGGGTACCTCAGCGACGGCGGAGCGACGAAGCGGTGCTGAGCTGAACTGATCGACCGTGGTGCCGGGCGCCGGCACCACGGTCGTTCATCGGCGCTTTTGGCCCCAGGTGCAGACGAACTCGTAGTGCCAGGCTCGGAACCGCGGATCGAGCATGAGGTCGCGGTACCGCGCCAGTTCTTCCCTGGTGATCCCGGCGTCCAGCAACTGGATCTCCAACTGTGCCACGTAGTTGAGGTTGAGCAGGCATCCGGTGGTGTTGCCCTCGGTGGTCCGCGCGTGCGACAGGCTGTGCAGATTCATCATCCCCGCTTCGGACAGGTGCCGATGGACGTCGTGCGCCCACGTGAAGGAGACGGCCTGGGCCACGGTGTTGTGGCCGATGTCCTGCACGCGGTCGTACAGCCGCTCATCGGCGGCGCTCGGTGCGGACAGCACGCCGCGCGGGCGGTCGCTGAACTCGCCGATCAGCAGCCAGCCGCCCGGCGCGAGTGCGTCGACCAGCCTCTGGAGGATCTCCGCGCGGTTGGGCAGGTGCAGGAGCAGCAGACGGGCGTGGATGAGCTGGAACGGCCCGTCGACCGGCAGGCCGTCGTTGACGTCGTGCCGGTGGACCTCGATGCCGGGGCGCTCCGCGAGGTGGCTGGTGTCCAGGTCGACCGCGACGACGGTGCCTGTCGGGGTGACGCGGTCGGCGAGCCAGCGGGTGATCGAACCGCCGCCCGCGCCCAGGTCCAGGCACCGCCAGCCCTGCTCGACACCGATCTCGGCGAGGCAGGCCGTGGTGGTGGGGTCCAGCAGTTCCTCCAGGTAGCCCATCTGCAGTCCACCCAATTGGAACCCGTGTCGAGCAGGTACTTCGGTGTGTTTTCGACTGTCATGGCACCACCCTGCGATCCCGCGCTTTCCCCGCGCTTACGTCGCCGCTCCCCTAACCTGGACTCCGCGCCGACTCGGGGAGGTGACGGCGCGGTGCGGTTCGACGTGCTCGGTCCGCTGCGGATGCACCGCGGCGGTGAAGTGGTCACGGTCTCCGGGACGTTGCGCAGGAGCCTGCTGGCCATGCTGCTCGCACGCGCGAACGAACCGGTGTCCGCGGATGTACTGCGTGAGGCGCTGTGGGGCGAGCGGGGCAGCGCCCAACGGCTCCAGGTGCAGGTGCACCGGTTGCGCGCGACGCTCGACGATCCCGATCGGCTGTCGTTCGGCCCGAACGGCTACTGCCTGCACGTGCCACCCGATGATCTCGACGCCCATCGGTTCGAGGCGCTGCTCGACCAGGCGGACGGGGCGGATCCGGAGCTGATCCGACAGGCTCTCGGTTTGTGGCGCGGTACGCCGTATCAGGGCGTGAACGTTCTCGAGCTGGTCGGCGAGGTCCACCGGCTCTCTGAGCGCAGGCTGGCTGCGGTCGAGGACCTCTGCGCGGCCGAGCTGCGCCGCGGCCGGCACGCCGAGATCACCGCTGAGCTGACCGACCTCGTTCATCGGCATCCGTTGCGAGAACGGCTGCAGTGCCTGTTGATGACGGCGTTGTACCTGGGCGGCAGGCAGGCGGACGCGATCACGGTCTACCACCGGGCGCGGAAAGTGCTGGCCGACGAGCTCGGCCTCGACCCCGGTCCTGAGCTGCGCGCCGTGGAAAGCCGGATCCTTCAGGGTGAACCGGTCGAGCTCGGCGCACCGCCGCCGCCGTCGCGTTGCGTCCCGGCGCAGATCCCTCACGACGCTGCCGGGTTTGTCGGACGCGCGGCCGAGCTGGCCCGGCTGGACGAGATGCAGGGAAAGGCGCCGATCGCGGTGGTCGTGGGTACCGCGGGAGTGGGCAAGACGGCGATGACGATCAGGTGGGCGCATCGTGTGAAGGACCGTTTCCCGGACGGCCAGCTGTACGTCGACCTGCGCGGATACGGTCCGGACCAGCCGTTGTCACCGGAGGACGCGCTCGCCGGCTTTCTGCGTGCTTTCGGGGTGGACGGCGCCGCCATCCCGCAGGAGCCGGCCGAACGTGCCGCGCGGTTCCGTTCCGAGGTCGACGGGCGCAGGGTGCTGGTCCTGCTCGACAACGCGCGTTCCGCCGCCCAGGTGCGCCCCCTGCTGCCCGGCTCGTCTGGTTGCCTGGTCGTGGTCACCAGCCGTGACTCGCTCGCGGGACTGGTCGTCCGGGAGGGTGCCCACCGCGTACGGCTCGACCGCATGACGGTCGGCGACGCCCGCCTGCTGCTCACCGAACGACTTGGCGGCCGCTGCGCCGGCGAGTCCGAAGCCGCACAGCTGATCGAACGCTGCGCCCGCCTGCCGCTCGCTCTGCGCATCGCCGCGGAACGGATCCGCGAACACCCGCACAACATGGCAGCACTCGTCGCCGAACTCGCCGACGAACAGGCACGGCTCGATCTGCTCGACAGCGGCGACGACCCGGACACGTCCGTGCGCGCGGTGTTCTACGCGTCCTACCGCGGCCTGAGCCCTGATGCGGCACGCCTGTTCCGCATGTTCGGTGTGCACCCCGGATGTGACGTGGACGCGTACTCCCTCGCCGCGCTCGCCGGCACCGATCTGCGGACCACGCGGCGCCTGCTGGACACGCTCGTGCGCGCGAACCTCGTCGACGAGACCACCGAACAGCGTTACCTGCAGCATGATCTCCTCGCCACCTACGCGGCCGAGCTCACCCGGGCCACCGACACCCCGGCCGAACGCACCTCCGCGTTGCGACGGCTGCTCGACCACTACCTGCACACCGCGGCACGGGCCGTCCGGTTCATCGCGCCGACCGAGGTCGACCACACCGGTCCCCCTGCTACCCCGGCGCCGGAGCTGCAGACCTACGACGCCGCGGTGCGCTGGCTCGACGCCGAACGAGCCAACCTGATCCGCGCGGCCGAGGCCGCCGCACCGGAGCTGCCCGCCTACACCACGGGCCTGTCCAGGGTGCTGTCGTGGTACCTGGACATCGGCCTGTACCTCGACGAAGCCCAGCGCCTGCAAGGCAAAGCGCTCGAGACCGCCCGCGAGCACGGTGACCTCGTCGCCGAGGGCATCGCACTGCGCACCCTCGGCCTGGTGCGGCTGTGTGCGCACCGCT
The DNA here is from genome assembly GCF_012184385.1 of Lentzea indica. Lineage (GTDB taxonomy): Bacteria > Actinomycetota > Actinomycetes > Mycobacteriales > Pseudonocardiaceae > Lentzea > Lentzea indica. The sequence goes on along the minus strand of NZ_VSRL01000230.1, from coordinate 10,983 downwards.
ACGACGATGCGGAGCGGTACTTCGAGGAGTCCCTTGCCCTGCACGAGAAAACCGGCGCGCAGGTCTTCCGGGCGACCACGCTGCACCACCTCGGCGCCCTGTGCGGGTTCGTGGGGCGGGAGGAAGACGGGATCAGGCACCTGCTCCGGTCCTCCGCCCTGTTCCAGGAACTGGGTCACCCGGTGATGGCGCAACGCCCGTTGACCGCGCTGGGCCAGCTGCACCTGCGCCTGGGCAGGCCGGACCGCGCGCTGCCGCACCTGCGCCAGGCGTTCGCCATCACCGACGAGCACGACTACCCGCCTGGCAGGTTCCTGTCCTCCTACGGACTCGCCGGGGTCTACCGCGACACCGGCCGGTACAGCGACGCGCTCGACTGGGCCCATCTGGCCCTGGATCTCGTCCGCGGCCTGCGTTTCCCCAAACTCGAGGTCCTCGTCCTGTACCGGCTCGGCACGATCCACCTCCGCCTCGGCAACCACGAACAGTCCCGCGGACTCCACCACCAGGCGCTGGCGATCGCCAGGAACTTCTCCGACACACAGCTGGTTGCCACGGTGCTGAACGGGCTGGCCGAGACACACGCCGCAGCGGGAGCACCGGCCGAAGTCGTCCGCCACCACCACCTCGCCGCGCTGGCCGCGGCCAGCGACCTGGGTGCCCCGTACGAACAAGCCAGGGCCCACGCCGGCCTCGGCGACGTCCACCAGCGGCAAGGTGACCACGACAAGGCCGTCCAGCACTGGCAACGAGCGCTCACGACCTACCGCGCACTGCGGGCACCGAAGACCGCGGAGGTGCGGGAGAAGATCGCCGGCTGCCGAAGAAGCTCACCGAACGGCAAATGAACCCCGCAGCAGCCCAACGCGCAGTTCAGACCCGAGCAGCCGACTTTGGCACCCCCACAAGGTTTCGCCGAACTACGCTCGGATCGGAATCTCATCGAAACTCTCCGAACAGTTGCGGTCAGCGCGGATCCGAGGGAGCTACCGACGTGGTCGAGACGCACGACATCGTTCGCCCGCCTGCCGAGCTCAGTGCGGCCCTCGCGGCCATCGGCAGCGCAACGGCCAGCGCCGAGCTCAGCCGCATGGGCATCCGCAGCGCGTTCATCCGCGGCCCGGTTTCGGTGACCCCCGGCGTGCGCGTGGCCGGCCCGGCGCTGACGCTGCAGTTCCTGCCGAAGCGGGAGGACCTCTACCCCGTCGACGAGTACGCCGAGCCGGAGAAGCAGCTGCATCGGCACGTCATGTACCACGCCCAGCCCGGCGACATGATCGTCGTCGACGCGCGCGGCGACATGAGCAGCGGAGTGTTCGGCGAGATGATGCTGACCTACTTCAAGGGCCGCGGCGGCGCCGGCGTGGTGGTCGACGGGTGCCTGCGCGACATCGGCGAGGCCAAGCAGCTCGGCCTCGGGCTGTGGATCCGGGGCGCCACGCCGAACTTCCACGCCCAGACCGACATCGTCCCTGCTGCCGTCAACGTGCCGGTGGCGTGCGGTGGCACGCTCGTCGAGCCGGGCGACATCGTCGTCGCCGACGACGACGGTGCGGTCGTGGTGCCGATCAAGCTCGCACCCGCTCTGCTGGCTGTCGCTCAGGAGCACGCGGAATGGGAGGAGTTCTCCCGGATGCGGCTGGCCGAGGGCGGCGACCTGCGGCTGTACTACCCGCTGTCGGACGAGGCCCGGCCCGAGTACGAGCGGTGGCGTGCCGAGCAGGGCCCGGCCTGACCGACCCTCTCAGCTCCACAGCCGGTCGTGGCTCGTCTCCCCGTCCCAGTGCGTCGTCTCGGCGAAGAACACCGGATCGCGCGGGTCGAGGTGGCGGCGCAGCAGCTCCTCGTCGATGTCGCCGAACCCCAGTCCTGGCGTGTCCGGCACCGTGATGTGGCCGTTCTGGATCAGCGGGCGCGGCAGGTCGGTGACGAGGTCGCTCCAGAACTCCACCTCGGCCGCGTGGTGTTCGAGTGCGAGGAAGTTCTCCGTGGCGGCGGCCAGGTGCACGCACGCCATCGTCGCGATCGGCGACGCCGCCAGGTGCAGCGCCATCGCGACCCCGCGCTCCTGCGCGTAATCGCCGAGCCGCTTGGTCTCCGCGATCCCGCCCGCCGTCGCCGGGTCGGGGTGCACGACGCGGATGGCGCCGGCGTCGAGCAGCGGCCGGAAGCCGTCGAGCAGGTAGATGTCCTCCCCCGTGCACGTCGGGACGGCGACGGCCGCGGTGAGCTGGCGCCACTGGTCGGTCAGCTGCCACGGGATCAGGTCCTCGATCCACGCCAGTGTGAACTCCTCCAGCGCGCGGCCGATCCGGATGCAGGAGTCGAGGGCGATGTGGCCGAAGTGGTCGGCGGCGAGCGCGATGTCGTAGCCGACGACGGAGCGGACGACGTCCACATAGGACGCCAGGTGGTCGACGCCCTTCGCGGTGATCTGGATGCCGGTGAACGGATGCATCGTCGTCAGGTCCGCGCGGGCACCCGGCGGCGCGATCAGCGCTCCCGGCACGTCCCACAGCAGGTCGATGCCCACGTCCATCTTCAGCATCGTGAACCCGCGCTGCTTGCGGTCCAGCAGCCGGGCGCCCATCGCGTGCGGGTCCGGCAGCGACGGCGTGTCCGCGTAGCAGCGGATCTCGTCCCGGAACCGGCCGCCGATCAGCGCGTACGCGGGCACGCCGTACGCCTTGCCGGCGAGGTCCATCAGCGCCATCTCGACGCCGGAGACCCCGCCGCCCTGGCGGCCGTGGAACCCGAACTGCTTGATCTTGCGGAAGATCTTGTCGACGTTGCAGGGATTCTCACCGACGAGCCGGCTCTTGAGCATGAGCGCGTAGGTGGCGCTGGCCTGGTCGCGCACCTCCCCGTAGCCGACCAGGCCCTGGTTGGTGTCGATCCTGATGATCGACGAGCGGAACGGCACGCCGGTCACGTTGGCCACCCGCAGGTCGGTGATGCGCAGGTCGCTCGGCCGGGATGCCGTCGCGACGTGCTCCTCCGTGACCACCGGGGTCTCGCTCATCCCTTCACGGCCCCCGCGGTGAGGCCCTCGGTCAGGAACCGTTGCCCGAACGCGTACATGACCACGACCGGGATACTGATCAGCAGCGAGGCCGCGGCCAGCTGGCCCTGCGGCACGACGTCACCGAAGATCATCGACTGCATGCCGACGGGCAGCGTCTTGTAACCGTCCTTGGTGATGAACACGAAAGCGAACAGGAACTCGTTCCACGCGTTCGTGAGCGTGAACAGCGCGACCGCGAGCAGGCCCGGTTTGGCCAGCGGCAGCACGATCCGGATGAACGCCCCGAACCGCGTGCAGCCATCGACCAGCGCAGCCTCCTCGAGGTCGGCCGGGATCGACTTGAAGTAGCCGACGAGCAGCCACGTCGCGAACGGCAGGGTGAACGTGGGGTAGGCGAGCACGAGCGCCCACAACGAGTCGTTGAGCCCGATGCCACTCATCATCTGGTACAGCGGGATGAACAGCAGCGCGCCCGGCATCACGTAGGTGAGCAGGATCGTCACCGTGAAGCTCTCCGAACCCCGGAACTTCAGCCGCGCCAGCGCGTAGCCCGCCAGCGCCGCGCAGACCAGGGCGATCACGGTGGACGCCACCGACACCAGGATCGTGTTGACGTACCAGGTGCCGAACGCCCTGCCCGTGAACAGGTTGGTGAACTGCTCGGTGCTCCACGGGGTCGGCCAGAGGTCGTCGGTGCGCGCAACGATCTGGGAGTCGGACTTGAACGCCGTGACCGTCATCCAGTAGAGCGGGGCGAGCACGAAGCCCAGCAGACCCACGAGCGCGATCCCCGAGCCGGTGCCGCTGACCACGCGTGCGGCCAGCCGGCTGCCCGCGCGGCGAGCGTGGAGACGACTCGTCCGACGGCGGCCGCGAGCACCACGAACACGCCCAGCACGAGCGCGGCCTTCCACACGATGTGCGGCGACGCCCAGACCAGCACGAGCACCGATGCCGCGACGATCACCCACGGCATCGCCCTGCGCTGCGCGGGGGTCAGCCGCCTGCGCCCCAGGTCGCCCGTGCCCGGCAGGTCGCTGCGTCGCATCATCCGCACGAGGATCACCACGAGGATGCCGATGATCGGCAGCATCACGAGCGTGACCGCGGCGCCCGCGCCCAGCTGCAGCTGCTGGATGGCCTTCGAGTAGGCCACCATCACGTACGGGGCGGTGGCGTCCCCTGGTCCGCCCTGGGTCATCAGCCAGATCAGGTCGAAGTTGTTGAACGTCCAGATCGACGACAGCAACACCGTCACGATCATGACGTGGCGCAGGCCCGGCAGCGTGATGTGCTTGAAACGCTGCCACGGCGAGGCACCGTCCACAATGGCCGCCTCGTAGAGACCGCTGTCGATGGCCTTGAGCCCGGCGAGGAACGTCACCGTGAAGAACGGGATGCCCTTCCAGACGTTGACCAGGATGACCGCCGGCATCGCGAGCGCGGGATCGGACAGCCACTCCGCCGGCCACCTGTCGACCAGCCCGACCGCGGCGAGGGCAGGCCCTATCCCGGAGTCGGTGAGCAGGACGTTGACGCTGCCGAAGATCGGGTCGAACAACGACCGCCAGGTGAAGGCCGTGACGACCGTCGGCACCACCCACGGCAGCAGGATCACCCCGGCGATGATCGCCCGGCCGCGGCGCATGTGGTGCAGCATCAACGCCGCGATGAGACCGAGGGTCACCTTGAAGATCTCGGCGTACGCGGTGAAGACGAACGAGTTGAGCACGCCCTTGTGGAACACGGTGTCGCCGAGGAGGGCGGTGTAGTTGTCCAGCCCGACGAAGACCGTCTCCGCACCGTGGCGTTCCGTGGTGCTGGTGAAGATCGAGCTGACGATCGGGAACAGGATCAGGGCCGCGACCAGCAGCAGCGTCGGCCCGATGAACACCGCGGCGAGGCGCCAGTCGCGCCCGAACCGCCGCTGCGACGCGGTGAGCGAGGACGACCCGCTCGGCGCCGGACGGGCCGGCGCCGGACGCTCACGCAGGACGGTCACTGCTTGTAACCCTGCTGCTCGAAGACCTGGACGATCCGGGCGTGGGTCGAGGCGACGGCGTCGGCCGGCCGGGTGCCCTGGATGACCGACTGCATCATGTCGGTCAGCAGGTAGGCGGCGGTGGCGGCCTGGTCGCCGGGGCTCGGGGCCTGCGGGAACGACAAGCCGGTCTTGGTGGTCAGCGGAAGCTTCGTGCGGGTCTGCTCCCGCAGCGCGGGGAAGGCCGGGTCACCGGTGGTGTAGTACGGGTCGGAGTCCCACACCTTGTCCCACGAGGGGTTGACCAGGCACGGTGCTCCCTTCGCGACACCGAGCAGTGCGCTCCCGCTGACCATGAACTTCGCCACCAGCTTGGCGAGATCGGGGTTCTTCGCCCCCTTGAACACGACGAACGAGTTGGACTCGCCGAACGCGAGTGGCTTGTCGATCGCCGGTCCGGTGGCACCGTTGAACGGGTGGGTGTTGGCGTAGACCGGGTTGTTCTTGGTCTTCGAGTCGGCGTAGACGCTGAACTGGTTGAGCGTGAGCCCCAGGATCTGGGCCAGCCAGTTCTCGTTGTTGCTCGAGTCGGTCCAGCTGCCGATCCCCGGTGGCAGCATCGGCGTGTACTTCGGGTTCGTGTAGATGTCGCCGATGAACGTGACGGCGGCGACGGTCTCCGGCGAGTTGAACACCACCTTCGTGCCGGTGTTGTCCGCGATCGCCCCGCCGTAGGTGTTGATGACGTTCCCGATGAAGCCGTTGGCGTCGCCGGAGCGGTTCACCGTGAGACCCCAGCCGAAGCGCCGTTTCGCCGGGTCGGAGACCTCCAATGCGTTGTCGCGCAACTCTTCCCACGAGTAGTGGGGCTTGAGCGGGAGACCCTTCTCCTGGTACCAGTCCTTGCGCAGGTACATCGCGGACGCGATGAAGTGGTAGGGGATCGCGAACCACCGCCCGCCGAACACGCAGTAGTTGGTCGCCTCCGTCGCCGGCTCCCCGTAGAGCTTGCGCATCTCCTCGACCACGTCGGTGACGTCGGTGAGGGCGCCGAGGTTGTGCAGCTGGCCGACGAACCGCCGGTCGCTCACGAAGGCCAGGTCGCGGTTGGTGCCCGCCTTCACCTCTGCATCCATCTTCGCGACCATGTCGCCGGCGTCGCCGGAGACCAGGTCGTTGCGGACCGTGGTGCCGGTGGCCTGCGCGAACGCCTGCAGCGACCGGTCCAGCGCCTGGTTGGCGGCCTCCGCGTACAGCTTCTGCGAGAGCATCCCCACCGACCCGCCGCGCAGCGAGGCCGCCTGGTCGAGCAGCGCCTGGGGCACCTGGACGTCGACCTGCGGCGCGGCAGGGCCGCCCCCGCACCCGGCGAGACCGAGCACGCCCAGCGCGCTCATCCCGAGGAACGTGCGCCTAGATAAGTCCGTTTTCTCTTCCATGACCACTCCCCTCGCGTCCGGTCGAGCGGACGCGTGCCGACGGGGCGACGTTGCAACCGGCGGGACAGCGAGGCGAGCGCCGCGCTGCCGGGTCGTTCATGTGGCGAAGGAGGCCGAACTGCTGATGCGTTGTCCTGACAGCCCGTCGAACAGCCCGGTCTCCGGGATCGCGGGTGCTGCCATTCCTCGTCCGCCCTTGTCATCGGTCCGGATCTCGGTCGTGCGGTGAGGTCGTGCAATGCGCTAGCGCCGCCGGGCGGCCCGCTTGGTGTGCTTCCCCTTCTCCGCGAGGAGCGTGGAGTAGTTGTTGCTCAGGTGTCTGCGCATCGCCGCGCGGGCCCCTGCCGGGTCGCGCGCCACGAGCGCCTCGTAGATCTCTGTGTGCTCGGCGGTGGCACGGCGCAGCCCGGCCGGCGCCTCGTTGGTGACACGTCGGCTGGCCGTGCCGAGCCAGCGGGCGGAGTACATGATCCGGTCGAGGATGCGGTTGTCGGCCGCCCGGCAGATCTCCATGTGGAACTCGTGATCGACCTCGAGATAGGCGTTGGGGTCCCCCTCGAGCGCCGCCATGCGGTCGATCTCGCCCCTGAGCCGGTCCAGCGTCTCGTCGGTGACGCTGGCCGCTGCCATCGCGGCAAGTTCGGGCTCGAGCAGCACGCGCATCTGGTGCAGCTCCTGCAGCAGCTCGCCGACGATCTCCGCGGGCAGCCACTCGATCAGCAACGGGCTCAGGTAGTCCCACTCCGCGCGGGGGCGCACGACGACGCGGCGGCCCTGCGCGACGTCGACGATGTCGAGCGAGGCGAGGATCTTGAGCGTCTCCCGCGCCACCACGCGGGACACCCCGAACTCCCGGGAGATGTCGAGCTCCGACGGGGCCCGGCCGTCCTCGATGTCGCCGCTGACGATGCGCCGGGTCAGGTGTGCCGCCACCTGCACCGGCAGAGTCCGGACCTTGACAGCGTCCGGAGACTCTTGTCCCCTTTGCATGTCATCAGCTTATAGGACAAGTTGGACATTGCGACAGTCCGTTCATCTGCACGACCCAGCGGCGGGAGAGCAAATGCGGATCGTGAACGTCACGACGGCAGTGGTGGCCTACCACGGTGAGGCCACGCTGGTGCGGATCGACACCGACGAGGGCCTCAGCGGGTTCGGCGAGGCCAATCCCGACGCCGGCGCGGGCGCCGTCGTCGGAATGATCAACTTCCTGACGCCCCTCCTGATCGGCGAGGACCCGCGCAACGTCGAGCGGTGCTGGGAGAAACTGAGGCGCAACACGGTCTTCGCCGGCCCCCAGGGCGGGGTGTCCGTGATCGCCCTGTCCGGGATCGAGCTCGCGCTGTGGGACCTCGCGGGCAAGGCCGCGGGCCAGCCGGTCTACCGGCTGCTCTGCGGGAAGTTCCGCGACCGGATCCGCCTCTACGCCGACTGCGGCGACGGCGACGACCCGGCGGGCTCGATCGCCGGGTGCGTCGACCGAGCCCAGCGGATGGTCGCCGAAGGCTTCACCGCCATCAAGTTCGACATCGACAACCTGCACCACCCCGCCAAGTTCGACGCCTTCAACCACACGATCAACGCCGCCGAGCTGCGATCGATGGTCGAGCGCGTGGCAGCCGTCCGGGAAGCGATCGGACCGGACGTCGATCTGGCCATCGACCTGCACGCCCGCTACGACGTGCCGAGCGCATGCCGAATCTCGTGGGAGCTCGAGCCGTTCCACCTGATGTGGCTGGAGGAGCCGCTGCCGGCGGAGAACATCGACGCGCTGGTGCGGGTGCGCGCACAGACCCGCACGCCGATCTGCGCAGGCGAGAACCTCTACCTGCGATGGGGATTCCGCGAGCTGCTCGAACGCGGCGCCGTGGACGTCATCGAGCCGGACGTGCCGAAGTGCGGTGGCCTCGCCGAGGCCAAGAAGATCGCCAACCTCGCGGAGCTTCACTACATTCCCTTCGCACCGCACCTGGTGTCGACGCCGCTGGGCACGATGGCCACGTCGCACCAGTGCGGAGCGATCCCCAACTTCCTCGTCCAGGAATGGCACGCCCTCGAGGAGCGCGCGGTGTGGGACAGCTACGTCCACGCCCCCGACGGGAGCGGCTCGATCGTGAAGGACGGCTACATCACGCTTCCCGACACGCCCGGCATCGGCGTGGAGCTCGACATGGACGGCGTCCGGGCACACGCCGTCGCGGGCTACGGCGTGTTCGAGTAGCGGAGCCGATCACCCGGCTGCCCTGTCCGGCTTTCTCCGTCCGGATCGGGTGGCCGCTACTCGTCGGCGGACGCGGCGAAGACCCACACCGTGAGTGCGGGCTGTCCGACCAGTGCCCGAACGACGGAAAACCGATCTTCTTCACGAAACGAGGAACGCGTCGGCGTCCACGGGAACTCCGTCTCGGCCCTCCGGCCTCGGCCTGGTCTCACCGCGTGTAGATGCTCCAGCCAGATCCCAGCTGACCGTTGTTGATGACGTCGGCTCGCGTGGCGCCGCCGCCGATCGACACACCGTTGACTTCCAGCGCGTAGCTGATCACGCCCCACAGGGTCGCGCCGTAGTGGAAGACCCCACCGCTGTCCCCGCCGTGCACAGGCGCACCCTCCTCCTCGATGAGCCCTCGTTGCGGACGACCCTGTGAGTCCGTGTTGGACGCGTTCACCTTCGTCACGCGCGCGCATCCGGTTGAGCCGCTGGTCCGGCCGAAGCCGCACACCCACTCGTTGACCGCCGGGCTCGTTTCGACGCCGTCGGCATAACGCGGGTTGTCCCAGCCGTAGTAGAAGGTGCGGGTCGCCGTCAGGCCGCCCGTGGTGAACCTGGCGATGTCGTAGTTGGCCGCGCGGAACATCCGCGAGATGGTCGTTTGGCCACCCTGGGTCGGATGGTTGCGGTAGGTCCAGTACGAGCCCGCGTCGGCGCAGTGGCGTGCGCTGACGGTGCCCTTGCTGCCCGAGGTGTGGGTGACGTTGAAGGCGTTCGTGCACCCGGTACCGTTCCCGTCGATCAGCCCGCCACCGCGCAGGTAACCGTCGACGGGCCTCGTCCCGAGGTCGGCGACCGCTTCGACGTCGATCGCGATCTTCGGGTTGCGCGCCTGGGGAACGGCCGCACGGAACCGCGCTGCGTCGGCGAGTCCGTTGCGCGACTTCACCTTCATGGTGATGCGGCCGGTGTCGGCGTCGTACCAGCCCTTGACAGCCGCGGTCTCGGGGCGAGCGCCGAGCAGGTCGGTCGTGGCGTCGAGAACGCTCTTGAGCTCCTTCTCGGAGTACCCCCGGCCTCCGGTGAGGACGACCTCGACCGGCAGGGCGCGCGCCACATCCACGGCACCCCGCGGCACCGCACCCTTGAACCCGATGCGCACGCCCGCGCCGTCGTTGGTGATCTCGGAACCGGCGATCTCGTCGGGGAACCTCGCCGCGATCTTGTCGATCGCCCTGCTGACGGCGCCCTGGAAGCCGTACCGGCGGATGGCCTCCTGGTGCGTGATTCCGGCCGACTTCGCGATCTGGGCGAGGTCGACCACCTCGGCGTACGGCAGATCGTCGATCATGACGTCGGGGTCGATCACGGCACCGTCGACGACATCGCCGTCGGGGCGGTTGGTGCGGGTCTGAGGGTCCTCCGCCGCCCGCTTCGCCGCGTACGCCCGCACGGCCTCCAGGAGGGTGACCCGGTTTGCCGCCGCTTCCCGTCCCAGCATCTCCAGCAACGGCCGTTGCACTTTGGGCCGGGAGTTCAGCGGGAGAGTCACGGACTGCTCCGCAGGTACCGATGCGGACGCGGTGGAGATCACCGAGGTGCTCGCGGCGAGCACGGCGATCAGGACGGTGAGTCGATTTCTGGTTCTGTTCATGCCCGGCAACGTAGGGAGCTGATCTCGGACAGATCTTGAACGAATCTGGTTCAGCGAACCAGGCGCTCCCGCAGGCGTCGCACGGCCTCCGCGCCCCGGTGCTGCTCGCTGAACAACGAGAGCGCCTCTCGCCACGCCGCGTGCGCTTGTTCGGTACGGCCCGCGGCGGCACAGGTGTCTCCAAGTCGTTCCGAGGTGTCGGCGTAGTCATAGGTGTTGCCGACGTTCTCGTAGAGGACGAGAGCCTGTTCGTAGTGGCGGATCGAGTCGTCGTAACGACCCGCGCGGTGGGCGATGTAGCCGAGGCTGTCCAGGACGCGTGCCTCGCCATCAACGTCGTTGTGCTGCCGGGCGAGGTCGAACGCGGCCTCGCAGTACCGGCGGGCCTGTTCCAGGTCGTCAAGTTTGGCGGCGTACCAACCAGCCTGGTTGAGCGCGTGTGATTCGCGCATCGGACTGCCCGAGGTGCGCAGGATCGCCAACGCGCTGATGGCGTGGTGCAGCGCCTGCCTGTCGTCGCCTCGCTGTTCCCACATGAAGGCGAGTGATTGGTGGGCGTTGGCCTGACCGGGAGCGTCGTCCGCGTCTCTGCTGAGCGCCAGGGCGTGCTCGAGGTGAGCGGTCGCTTCGGTGAGCGCGCCGGTGCGGGCGAGGGCGGCGCCCAGGCGCCAGGCG
>NZ_VSRL01000022.1 GCF_012184385.1 Lentzea indica | reverse complement strand
GGTCAGCAGGACGCGGCGTCGCGGGTCCGAGACGCTCCGGCGCAGCAGTTCGTGCGTGGTGGACATGGTCGTTCCTGCTCTCTTGTGATCAGCGGGTCAGGTAGCGCCCATTTTGGTCTTGCGGTCGCTCAGGTCCACAGTGGACGCGGTGGTCGAGACCGCTCCGTCGCCACGGTGGTCCGCAGCGCGTCGTAGCTGTGGTCCCACGGGCCGAGGACGAGGCCGATGAACGCGCCGCGGGCGATCGGCATGTTGAAGCCGTTGGTCATCAGGTCAACGCGGTGTCCATCGAAAGTGGACACGAGGATGACGGCGGCCGGGCTCGATCAGCCGGTGCACGTTGCACATCGGGCACTCGGTGAAGCCCCTGGTGGTTGATGTCGGCCATGGTCATGGTCGAAGCCCTTCTGCGAGGTTCGTTCGTCGGGGTCGATGATCTCCTCCAGCGCGCCGAGCCGGTGCTCTGTTCGCCGAGGTCATCGTCACGGCGCTTCTCGGCTTACGCCTCTTTGGTGGTCGATCCCGCCCTCGGCACGTCAGTCGCGAACATCACGATCCCAGCCGACGACGGGCTTGCGCTTCGTAGATCAGACGAGGTGCAGCCCGCTGTTGGTGAAGCCCGTTCCGATGATCGCCTCGCGGCCGTCCCACGGGTAGTACGCGAAGCCGGCGCCGTTGTGCCACGCCTTCACCTGGCCATCGGCGAGCACCGTGACGATGTCGGACCTGCCGTCGCCGTCCAGATCGGCGAAGTGCGCCGTGTCGTTCGTGAAGCCCATTCCGATGATCGCCTCACGGCCGTCCCACGGGTAGTACGCGAAGCCCGAACCGTTGTGCCACGCCTTCACCTCACCGCTGGGCAGGACGGTGATGATCTCGGCCTTGCGGTCGCCGTCGAGGTCCGCGAAGTGGAGGTTCTCGTTGGTGAACCCGGTGCCGATGATCGCATCGAGGCCGGACCACGGGTAGTCCACGAACCCACCGCCGTTGTGCCAGGCCTTCACATCACCGTCCGCGAGCACGGTGATGATCTCGGCCTTGCGGTCGCCGTCGAGGTCCGCGAAGTGCACGGTGTCGTTGCCGAATCCGTTGCCGATGACGGCCTGCGCGCCGTCCCACGGGTTGTCCCTGAACGTGCCGCCGTGGCGCCAGGCCTTGACCCGGCCGTCGGCGAGGACCGTGATGATCTCCTCGTCACCGTCGCCGTCGAGGTCGGCGAAGTGCAGGCCGTCGTCGGTGAAATCCCAGCCCACGATGGCCTCCGCGTCCCACGGATGGGGTGCGAAGCCCGCGCCGTTGCGCCACGCCTTCACCCGGCCGTCGCCCAGCACCGCGGCCACGTCGCTCCTGCCGTCACCCGACAGCGACGAGCCGGAGCCGAGGTTGAAGCGGTAGAGGTTCCATGTGCGCATCAGCGAGATGACCTTGTTCGCGTACTCGGGGTCCGTCGCGTACCTCACGGCGATCTTGCGGGCGAACTCGTCGGGATCGTCGAGGTGGTTGAACGCCGGTGCGTAGACGGAGTAGGTGGAGAGCAGCCTGCCGTAGTCACGGAACGAGTCGCGCATCGAGGCGTACACCCGGAAGTAGGCCGTCGTGGTGTGGCAGTCGGGCGTGCACTCCTCGGTGAGGTACTGGTGGCAGCCGATCGCGATCGGGCCGGGACTGGTGGGACCGGTGCACTTGAAGCCGAAGTAGTTCTTGTCGTTCACCGACAGCGTGCTGCGCCCCCAGCCGGACTCGAGGATCGACTGTGCGGCGGCGACGGACGCGGGCACCCGGTACTCGGCCTGCACGGCCTGGGCGCTCGGACCGGCTACGGCGATGAAGTCGTCGTGATACTCCGCCATCGCCTTCTCGCGGGTTTCCCTTTGGTTGATCTCGGCCGGCGCCGCCTGTGTCGTGCCGGTGAGGGCGAGCGCGGCGAGCAGCGCGAGAGCTGCGGTTCCCATGACTGTCCTTTCTGGATTCCCGTTCGTCGGATAAGCTGAGCATCGTTGTCGGTCCTCAGTGGACACCCCGAGGCTCTGCCGTGCTTCGCCGAAGCGCCTGCAAGTCACCTGAAAAGGTCGTTTGCGGACGACGAGAACAGCCCAGTGGCGGGGAGACGGCGAGCCCGACGACAGCTGGGCTGCGGCTCCCGCACTATTGGGCGAGGCGGCGGTGATGATCAGCACGCGGGCAGTCTCGCCGCCGAGTGCGGTGGCCTCGCCGCTGAATCTGGTAGCCCGGTTCAGCATCTGGCGGGCGCGCGACCACGGCAAGTACCGAGAGAGATCCGCGCCAAGGGCATCCGGCCGATCATCGCCCGCCGCGGTGTCGACCACGGCGCCGGACTGGGCGTACACCAATGGGTGGTCGAGCAGACCCTGGCCCTGCTGCACTGGTTCCGCCGCCTGCGCATCCGCTGGGAGATCCGCGACGACATCCACGAAACCTTCCTCAGCCTCGGCTGCTCGATCATCCGCTGGCGACGCCTCCAACGCCACCAGTCGTTGCATTAGGACCTCCAAAGGCTGAACTCGCGCAACGCAGTCATGTCAGGGACGCCGACCAACTGCTGCGCTCGCAGCACAATGCCTTCCGGCAACGGTCGAGCTGGCATCCCGCACCCAGTGACCAGCACTGCGAGCACCACGAACCACTGCACGACGTTCCGCTTGGGCCTCACGGTCATGAGACGGAACCGTGCACGGGTTGCGCGTTGCCTGTTCAGCGGCGCCAGCGTCCGCCGAGCAGGAAGACAAGGGGCAGGAAGAGCACATTGCACAGCATCGCGATCAGCAGCCACTGGCTCCATCTCGTACCGTCGGCCGCGACGACTGGCGACATGATCAGCACGACCACGATCATGAGCCGGACGGACAGGCCGAAACCGCCCCATGCCGTGGCCTGCAGGTCCGGCCGCAGATCCTCCACGTCCTCGGAAAAGAGCGCCATCCAGGGCGCGTACACCGCCGCCATCGCGATGCCGAGCAGCGCGTTGAGCCCGACCAACAGTCCGACGTTCGCCTTCCCGCTGTCGACCACGGCGATGAGCGCCGCCATGCCGACGATGCCGCTGACCACGCCGGCGAGGATCACCGGCTTGCGCGCCTGCAGGCGATCGGACAGCCGTCCGGCGGCGACGAGCGCCAGCAGGTTGAACGCCCAGGTGACGGCCATGACGGCCGCGGCTCGGCTCTCGGCCAGGCCGAACGCCTGCACCAGCAGTGTTGGTCCGAAGATGTGCATCGTCCAGTACCAGACCAACCACAGTGTGATGCCCACGAGATGTGCCCAGAAGACCCGGTGTGCCATGAGTCCCTTGGTGAGGCGCAGGTCGACCACGCTTCGTTCCGCCATGGCCATGTCCGACTCGGACGTGATGACGCGCGCCCGCAACTTCGGTGACAGATCCGCGATGAAGAACATGATCACGACGGAGGACGCCAGCGCGATGGTGCCCATGATGATTACCTGCGACCGCCAGCTCGCCAAGATCGACAGCGTTGCGCCCGCGAGGCCGGCGGCCAGGAAGTTGGCACCGACCGGTCCCCACGTCCAGAAACCGAACGCCGTGGCACGTCCCAGCCGCGGCGAGAAGTCACGGACCAGGCCGGCGGTCCTCGTGACCGCCGCGCCCTCGATGAACAAGAGTATGCAGCGCACCAGCAGAAACTGCGTCGGCGTCTGCACCAGCACGGTCGCGAGGTTGCACACGGCGGCGAGCACCAGCGCGGGTATCAACAGCACGACGCGGCCGTGCCGGTCGGCGATCCGGCCACCGATCGCGGCCGAGACGCCGCCAACGGCCACGGCCAGCGCACCGATCAGGCCGTAGGTCTTCAGCGACATCCCCATGTCTTCGAGCAACAGCGGCACGACGGGCGAGAGCTGGCCCTCGAAGTTGACGATGAGGCTCGCCAGTACCGCCATCAGCAGATAGCGCAGTCGCCGGGAACCCGTTGGATACCGCGTCAACTCGCGCGCGTAGAACGGTGGCACCGGACATCTCCCAGAATTGTCGAGACGGCTGTAGGACGCCCGTACTCGCCTGCAGGGCAGTGTTGGTGAGTTATGCCTGCTGGCGAAGGGCCTTGTGGGGCACAGGGCGGCGGGAGAACCGCATGGCGCCGTCGTCGATCGGGCCGTGCCGCAGCTTCAGCAGGTCGTGCGCGTAGCTCATGCCGAGCCGCCACGGTGGCCGCGAGCCGGCTTTCGGGAACTCGTCGATGGACCGCAGCACGTAACCGGCTTGGAAGTCCAGCAGTGGCTGCTCGGTGACGGCCGGATCGTCGTTGGTCGGTGTGCACTGGTCGTAGCCGTGGGTGTCGAGATACCGCAGCAGGCGTACCACGTACTCGCTGACGAGGTCCGCCTTCAGTGTCCACGACGCGTTCGTGTAGCCGACCGTGAAGGCGAGGTTCGGCAGCCCGCTGAGCATCATGCCCTTGTACGCCATGGTCTTCGGGAGCTCGACCTCGCGGCCGTCGACGGCGAGCCGGATGCCGCCGAGGGCGAGCAGTCGCAGTCCGGTGGCGGTGACGACAACGTCCGCCTCGAGTTCGGCGCCCGATTCCAGGCGCAGCCCCGCCTCGGTGAACTCCGCGACGCGATCGGTCACGACGGACACCCGTCCCTGGTTGATCGTGGCGAACAGGTCGCCGTCGGGCGCGAAGCACAGCCGTTGGTCCCACGGTTGGTAGCGGGGCTTGAAGTGCATGTCGATGTCGTAGCCGGGCGGCAGTCGTCGGATCGCCGCCTTGCGGAGCACCGACTTCACGATGTGCGGACGGCGTCTGCTGAGCTGGTAGATCAGCGTGCCCACCGCAACGTTCTTCCACCGCACGATCGGGTATGCGTGTCGTGTGCCGAGCAGGCGCCGCAACATCTTCGCGACAACGTCCTCCGACGGCAACGGCATGACGTATGTGGGCGAGCGCTGCAGCATCGTCACGTGTGCGGCACTCGCAGCCATGGCGGGTACGAGCGTGACGGCCGTCGCGCCGCTGCCGATCACGATCACTTTCTTGCCTGCGTGGTCGAGGTCCTCCGGCCAGTGCTGCGGGTGAACGACGGTCCCGCCGAACCGTTCGATGCCGGGAAAGTGGGGTACATGGCCGGCGTCGTAGTGGTAGTAGCCGGTGCAGACGTACAAGAAGCCAGCGGTCAGTCGGACCTTTTCGTCGCGGTGGACCACCTCCACCGTCCAGCACGCGTCCGATGTGGACCATTCCGCGCGCACCGTCCGGTGCCCGAAACGGATGTGCTGGTCGATGCCCGCCTCTGCGGCGGTGTCGCGGATGTAGCGGAGGATCGACGGTCCGTCGGCGATGGCCTTGGCCTGCGTCCACGGCCGGAACCGGTAGCCGAGCGTGTGCATGTCGGAGTCGGACCGCACACCGGGGTACCGGAACAGGTCCCAGGTGCCGCCGATCGTGTCGCGCGCCTCGAGGACTGCGTAGGTCCGGCCGGGCAGGGCTGACTGGATGTGGTGTGCCGCTCCGATGCCGGACAGACCGGCGCCGATGATGAGCACGTCGAGGTGCTCGGTCGTCGTAGTCACACGGACTCCCTCCGTCTGGCCCGCAGACGCGAGACGACGGCGTGGTAGTGGGTGGGCGTGATCCGGGCAAGAGCGTCGAACAGGTAGGCGTCCGGTCCGACGAGAATCCGTGCCTTGCCGCGCTCGACGCCACGGTGGATGATCGCTGCCGCCCTGTCCGGCGATGTCATCGTGGCGGCCTCGAACTGCGCCGCCATCTGTTCCTTCGTCCGCCCGAGACCCTCGGGGTCGGTGCGCATGCGCGCGTTGCGGGCGATGTTCGTGGTGATGCCGCCCGGATGGATGGTCACGGCGCGCACGCCGGTGCCGCGCAGTTCCTGGCGCAGCGCGTCGGTGAATCCGCGGATGGCGAACTTGGAGGCGCAGTAGGCGCTCTGGTGCGGCATGCCGAGCAGGCCGAACACGCTCGAGGTGTTCACGATGACGCCGTCGTTCTGGTGGACGAGGATCGGCAGGAACGCACGGGTACCGTGGACCACTCCCCAGAAGTTGATGTCGAACAGCCACTCGTCGTCCTCTGGCACGGTGTGCAGGACGGCCGAGGTCACCGCGACGCCGGCGTTGTTGAACACCGCAACCAGAGGAGCTGGGAGCCACTCGCGCACCTCGTTGGCGAACCGCTGCTGCGCGGCCGCATCGCGGACGTCGAGAACGCGGCTGAGCACCGGGCCGCACAACGACGTCGCAACCGTGCTCAACCGGGCCTCGTCCATGTCGGCGAGGGCCACGGGAGAACCCAGCCCCGACAGACGCAGGGCCAGGCTGCGGCCGATGCCGGACGCTGCGCCGGTGATCACCACGGGACGGCCTGCGATCTTAGGAGGTCGTCGAGGCATTGGTCCCCCTTGCCTGCTGCCTCATGACGGTGCTCGGTGGGCCTGGCCGCGGCTGGCGGTCCGGCGGCGAACGATCGTCCGACCTCCCTTGGCGGGGGCGTTGGCGATGCCGCGCGAGTGCCAACGCTCGCCGGGTTCGTCGGTCAGCATCAGCGTGACGGCACGCAGCACGGTGCGGAGGACCACGTTCATCTCCATGCCGGCGAACGCGGCGCCGAGGCACCGCCGGGTGCCGCCACCGAACGGGATCCACTGGTACAAGTCCGGCCGGGCAGCCAGGAAGCGGGTCGGATCGAACGTTCGTGCGTTCGGAAACACTGATTCGTTGTCGTGGATCAGGGCGATGCCGACCAGCACCACGTACCCCTCGGGCACGATCCACCGTCCCACCTGGAAGCCATCGGTCTTCACCTGCCGCCCCACGAGATCGACAACCGGCCGGGTGCGCTGTACCTCGAGGATCGTGGCTTCGAGCAACGCGCTGCCACCGGCGTCCACCTCCTCGACGAGCGAGCGCAGGACCGCGGGGTGACGGCGAAGGCGCTCAACCGCCCACGCGAGCGTCGTCGCCGTGGTCTCGTGCCCAGCGGCCAGCAGTGTGAGCAGTTGATCGGCGATGTCGCTGCGGCTCATTGGCGAGTCGTCGTAGTAACGACTTTGCAGCATCAACGAGAGGACGTCGTCCCGCTCGTCGAGGTGCCCGTCCCGCTCCGCCTTGGTGATCAGTCGTTCCACGATCGCGTCGTACTCAGCGCGCATCGCCAGGAACCGCCTCCACGGGTTCCACCGTCCGTGGCCGGCTTTGGGCACAGGCAGCACAGCCAGCCACGAGCCGAGTTTGACAAACCGCGGAAGTAGGCCGCGCAGCACTGAGAACTCGGCACCCTCGGCGCCGAACACCGCGCGCAGGATGACGTTCAACGTGACGCGCATCATCGACGGCAGCGTGGCGAAGGCACGGTCCTGCGGCCACGTCGCCAGCTCACGCGTCGTTTCCTCTTCGACGATCCTCTCGTAGGCCGCCAGCCGACGGCCGTGCAATGGTGGTGCGAGCAGCTTGCGCCTCCTGCGATGCTCCTCCCCCACGAGCGCGAACATGGAACCGGGCCCCAGGACCCGTCCGAGATTGCGGTCCGGTTTGTCCACGTCGTCAGGGCTGGCCAGGAACAGCTGCTTGACCTCGGCCGGATCGCTGATGATCAGCGCGTTGCCGAACGTCGGCACGTTGACGGTGAAAGCGTCCCCGTAACGGTCGCGCATCTGGTACAGCCCCCGCCGCGGAACGGTCAGCGCATAGGCGGCCTGCACGAATCGAGGCGTCGACGGACCTGGAGGAAGCGTGGTGGTCGTCATCTGGACAACACCTTCTCAGCGCGGTACGCGAGCGTACCGCCGACACGGTACGCCCTGGTACCAGTCGGGGCAAGAGCGTCGTCGGACCAGAGGTAATAACGTGACCACCGTGACGACTGTGCGGCACGGGGACCACGCCAAAGCGGGCGCGAGCGGCGACCAAGGGGACTTTCGCCTGCGGTTGCTCGACGGCCTCGCCGCGTCGATCGTGGAAGAGGGCTACCGGAGGACCACGGTCGCCGACATCGTGCGTCGCGCGCGCACCTCACGCCGGACGTTCTACGAACACTTCTCCGACAAGGAAGCCTGTTTCGTCGCACTTCTCACGGACGCGAACGCGCAGATGATCCGTCAGATCTCCGCCGCCGTCGACCGAGACGCACCGTGGACCAGCCAGGTGCGACAGGCCGTTGAGGCCTGGATCGCCTGCGCGCAAGCCCAGCCCGCGATCACACTCAGCTGGATCCGCGAGGTGCCATCGCTCGGCGCTGCGGCGCGCCGGCTGCAACGAGACACGATGGAGGCCTTCGTCACCATGATCCAGACGCTGTGCGACACAGAGGCTTGGCGCGTTGTCCGCGCCGAGCCGGTGTCCCGGCAACTCGCGATCATCCTGCTCGGCGGACTGCGCGAGCTGACCGCCACCACCGTGGAGGACGGCGGACGCATCAGCGACAACACCGAATTCGCCGTTGCCGCGTGCATCGCCCTGCTCGGCCCTGCCTCCAGCGACCAGTCGCTGATCGCTGACCCATGGGTTCTGTCCAGGATTGAGTGATCAGGGATCGCTCTGGCCCCTACTCGACGTGCACGCGGTCGGCGGCAGCGCCTGACGCTGGATCCGTTGTCCACCAAAGATTCTCTTGGCCTGGCACGCGATCTTGTCGGTGCCGCCTGGGTGATGTCGAGCTGGGTGCCGCCCAGACCTTGGTCAACCAGTGCGGACGTCTGCCTCTGGCCCTACGAGTCTCCAGCGAACGAGCTGCAGCCGGACGTCACCTGGTGCTGAGCGAACTGGTTGCCGAACCAACCGACGATGTCCAGGACACCAACACGGCGGTCAGAGCGGTCTTCGCCTGGCCATACCGCAATCTGCCGTCGCCCAGCGCCAGGATGTTCGACTGCTCGGCTTACATCCGTCTGTCCGTGCGAAGGCGATCTCACGCGTCGTTGCTGCACCTGCGCCGAGACTCCGGTGGTGGTCAGCCACTCGCTTGGCAGTGTCGTGACCTATGAGCCGCGTTCCACAGAGCGGCCGGTTCAATGCGACTCACCGCAGGGGGCCGTCGCCTGATCCGTCTGGGTCGACGACCAGATGCATAGCGGCTTCTTCAGCGCTGGCGCCGCCGCCGTCGATCCCAGCGTCCCACGCCACCGCATCGGCCTCATCGTCGTCACCGAAGCCCTTGTCGTAGGCGACGAGCCTCCCTGCGCGCGGCTCCAGGTCGTAACCGCGCCGGATGAGCTCATCTTCGTCGTCGGACACCTCTGCGTACGGGTCGACGTCTGGTTCCTCCGCGGCGAGCAGCTGCGCCAGGGATTCCCCGGTCCGTGCCTCGGCGGGCGTTGTGCCGAAGCTGTTGGCGCCGGCCCAGCGGTCCGCTGCCGCCACTCCCGTGTCGAGCGGATCAGCTACCCGATCATCGTCCAGGGTGTCGGAGGTGTCGAGCACCCCGTCGTCCTCGGCCACGTCCCACTGCGCACCGTCGATCGCGCTGTCGTTGTTCACATCGCTCTCCTCCACATTTGTACCTCCCTCGGTCACCGGTGGATCTGCTCAAGGCCAACCCTCGGCTGGCGACCCAACGTGGCGGATACCCGATCGGCGTGGCGTCGGCGGCGTGCTTCGTGGGTGGGTCCGTTCGTCAGGGACGTGCGCTGGCCGGTTGACCATGAACTCCTTGCGCAGCACCGGGATCACGTGCTCGCCGAGAAGGTCGAGTTGTTCCAGCACCGTTTTCAGTGGCAGCCCCGCGTGGTCGATGAGGAAGAGCTGGCGTTGGTAGTCGCCAACGTACTCGCGGAATGCCAACGTCCGCTCGATGATCTGCTGAGGGCTGCCAACGGTGAGGGGCGTGCTGGCCATGAAGTCCTCGAGCAAGGGCCCGTGCCCGTACCCCGGTGCGTGGCCGAAGTAGGGACGGAGCTCGTTCACCGCGTCCTGGCTGCGTTCGCGGACGAAGACCTGACCGCCGAGCCCGACGATCGCCTGCTCGGCCGTTCCGTGACCGGCCTGTTCGAACGCGCCCCGGTACAGCGAAACCATCTGCCGGGTGTGACTAGCCGGCCAGAAGATGTGGTTGGCGAAGAACCCGTCGCCGTGTCGACCCGCCAGCCGGGCCACGTCGGGGTTGCGGATGGCGCCGTGCCACACGAACGGCGGCACGCCGTCCAGGGGCGTGGAGTGGCGGTGAACTCGTTCAGGGGCAGGCCGGAAGGCGCTTTTCCACGTGACGACGTCGTGCTCGAGCTTGGGGAACATCCGGTAGAGGGTTGCGCCGACTGCTGGGCGCCCTCGCCCGTGACCTCGCGTCCTAGCGAACAACGGGCATGGTGTGCCGCTCGAAAAGTCGTCACCGCAGCGTGGCAGCGCATCTCTCCCAGGCTGAGAGCATGCTCGAGTGATCGTGTCCCCGCTGTACAAGGCGACTTGGAAGTTGGACGTCAACGCCGGTTCCTCTCGTACGCCTCACCGTCACGCTCACCGGACCCGCAACCATCGGGCAGTGCTGACGCGTCCCGCAGTCCCACTTCCGGAGGCAAGGCGCGTTGGGTATGAAGGGCGGCCCAGGACTGCGCGCTTGTGGCGCCGTCCTGGGCCGGGTTTCGGATCATCTGGTTGAGATGGGTGTTCTCGTTACGCGAAGCCTCGGTCGCCGAAGGGGTTGACCGCTTCGAGGGTTATCCCGTCGAAGGTTTGGGTCGGGGCTGCGAACGGCTCCTTGACGTTCGGGTTGAACGCGTCCGGGGCGTGCAGGTCGGCGATGAACGCGTCGATCTTGTCCTGCGTCGCCGACGACATCAGGAAGACGTGGGCTATCTCCGCCCTGGTCTCCGGGTTGCCCGGTGTCATCAGCATCGTGACCGTCGACAGCGACCACTTCGCTACGATCCGCGCGTTGGGTTTGCGGAACCGCACAGTGATCGCCAGCGGGCTGCGGGCTACCTGGAGGAAGCCCTTCTCCTTGTTGTGCTTCTTGATCCAGTACTCCTCCAGCCGAGTGAGCTGCTGCTCCAGGTACGCGGCCATCCGGTGGGAATGGGTGATCAGAGAGACCTGCCGGTCGTGCGGGTGCTTGGCCAGGTGGTCCCACAGCACGATCGGCGAGAAGCCGTTGCGAGAACCCGCGAACGTTGTGTCCAGCGAACCGATGTACTCAGGCTTGTCCGGCGGCTGCATCTGGTACTTGACCTTCGTCATGAACACGCCCGTGGGGAACGGCGCGCCCATCCACTTGTGGCCGCTGAGCGCGATCGACGACACCATGTCCTTGGTGATGTTGCCCGACTTCGACTTGATGCCGAAGTCGAACTTCGGGATCTCGCTGTCCGGCTTGAACTCGTACTTGTCCTCGTCGGCCGCCATGCGCAGGAACGGGATGTAGCCCGCGCCGAGCGCGCCGTCCACGTGGATCCAGAAGCCGCGGCGTTTGTGCTTCTTGCCGTTGGTGTAGGTGACCTCACGCTCGTGCAGCTTGTGCTTGACGAACACCGGCAGCAGGGTGTCGCAGACTTTCTGCACGTCGTCCAGCGCGCCCTTGAAAGTGCTGCCGAAGTTGAGACTCACGATGATCGGGTGACCCTTGCCCGCGAAGTAGTCCACGAGGACCTTGAGCTTGCCGATGTCGATCCGGCCCGAGCCGTACGTCGACGGCTTGTTGTCCGGACCGGGCTCGGACGGCACCTCGTCCGGCCAAGAGCCGCCCAGCGGGTTCTTGTACTCCCTCTCGTGCTCACGGCCATACTCGCCGAACGTCCTCAGGTCGAGCACACGGACGGCCTTGGCGAAGGAGTAATGCGTGTCCTCCGAGTAGAACACGACCGGTTTGTAGGCGTTGGGGTTGTGCGGATCAGGCACCGGCTGGTCGTACGTGTGCGTGCCCGACGTCTCCTCATCGATGATCAGCAACCTGCCGGCGAGGTAGTCGCGGGCGTTCCACAGGGCGTACATGTTGCCCTCGGTCGAGCCCATGCTGAGCACGTAGCCCCAACAGGACTCCTTGTTCGTCTGGTTGTACGGCTCGCCGTGCCACAGTTTGGCGAAGTAGTTCAAAACCGCCTGTTCGACGACCTTGGTGTTGACCTTGTAGCCGCCGACCTGGAACGGGTCGCCCAGGTTGTTCAGGTGGTGCTTGAGGAACCTGGACAGGTCCTCCTGATACCCGTTCATGTCCTCGGTGACCTGGTAGCCGAGCATGTGGTCGCGCTTGTGGTCGAGGTAGGCCGCCAGGGTGTTCAACGCGTTGACCCGCGCCGCCGGGCTCAATCCCCGCTCGCCCAAGGCGAATTGCTTCGGGTCGGGTGCGGCGGGCGGTATCGGGTTCCACACGTCCTGCATCGGGATGGAGACTTCCTCCCAGAACATCTCCAACGCCTGGAGCTCCTCGCGGCCTTCGAGCTGCGTCACATTGCACCTCCGTTGTGGTGGTCGGACTTACCGATCCGGTCCAGCAGAAGGACTTCCGCCGTTGCCATCGCCTGTAGTTCGGCGTGGCTGACGCTCTCGTCCGGGCCGTGGATGCCGCACACCGGCTCCTCGCAGCCCCACAACACGATGTCCGCGTTCGGGTTGACGACCTGGAACGCGTGCACGAGCGGGATCGAGCCGCCCTGGCCCGCCCGTTCAACCTTGGTCGAGCCGGGGTAAGCGGCTTTGAGCGCCTGTTCCACCAACGGGAAGTAGGAACCCTTCGGGTTGGCGGAGAAGCCGTACGCCGTGATGCCAGGTGTCGTCTCCACCTGCACGCCCCACGGCGCATGCGCCTTCAGGTGGTCGATCAGCGCCCTTTGCGCGGCGGCAGGGTTCTGGGTCGGCGCGGTGCGCATGCTGATCCGCGCGGACGCCTTGTCCCGCAACACGTTCGCCGACTTGTCCGGCAGCGGCAGGCCCGCGTCGAGGCCCACGACGTTGACCGACGCCCTGCCGTAGAGACGTTGCGCGAGGGTGCCGGTGCCGACGAACGGGACGCCGTCGAGCATCGCGGCCTCCTTGCGCAGCTGGGTCTCGTCCACGGCCGGCCACGGCAGGTCGTCGATGGCGAGGCCCTTGACGGCGACGTCGCCGCTCGCGTCGTGCAGTGTGGACAGCATGCGCACGAGGCACGTGAACGCGTCGGGGACCGGCCCGCCGTACATTCCACTGTGGATTGTCTTGCGCAGGGTGTGCACGGTGACGTCGACCGTGACGACACCGCGCAGGGTCGATGTGACGGTGGGCCTGCCACGGGCGACGTTGCCGGTGTCAGCGACGATGACAAGGTCAGCCTTGAACCTCGGGTCGCCCGGATGGGCGGTCAGGTAGTCCTCCAGCAGGCCGGTGCCGTTCTCCTCCTCGCCCTCCAGCATCAGCTTGAGGTGCACGGGCAGTTTGCCGCCGAACGCCCGTGCGACGGCCAGGTGCAGCATCACGCCGGACTTGTCGTCGGCCGCACCCCGGCCGTAGAGGCGTTTGTCCGTACCGGAGAGGACTTCCTTCGGCGTGAACGGTTCGGTGACGTGCCAGTGCGCCTTGTTCGCGGGCTGCACGTCGTAGTGGGCGTACAGCAGAACAGTGGGCGATTTCTCCGGTCCAGCTCTGTCCGCGTACACCAGCGGCGTGATCGGTTTTCCTTGGTGAGTAAGAGAAAGTTCAACCGCCTCGGTGATGTTCGCATCCCGGAAGAGCTTGACGATCGCCTGGCGCGCCCTGGCGACGTCCGGCGAGGGGAAGACACTGGGGATGCGCACCAGGTCGGCGAGGTCGCGCCACAGGCCGGGCATGAGGCCGGCGACGACCTCGGCCAGGTCGGTGTCGCTGCCGAGGTCGATCACGTTGTGGGTCATCGTGTGCCCTTCGGTCGCGGGGGTTGCTCCGAGCGTGCCCCGAAGTCGTGCGGCCGAAAGGAATCCGCCGCGAGACCACCCGGAGGAACCACCGGACGAGTGAGCCGCAGCCGAACGGGTCGCTATCCGCGTCCACCTGGTACCCGAAAGCCTTTCGTGCCTTGGAATTCCGTTCGGGTCTATAGCGATTCGGCCGGCGGACAACAGACCGCAGGCGTCGTTGTCACTCCCGATACCGGACGGCCGGGGCGAGGTCGCAATGGCTTTGCGGTCGACGAGCACGATTGTGGAGTCGTGTGGGCGGCGATCAGCGCGCAGGTGATGACGGGCTTGCCGCTCCCGGTGGAGCGACCAGCACACCGAGATCATATGCGCGCAGGCCGTCCATGACGTTCCGCTGCGCGCCCGTCAGCGTGGCGGTCAAAGTGAACTCCTGCGCTCGCCGACCTGCCGTTCGCCGGTCACCTCGGGACGGCTGCCCGCCTGCTCGTCGGGATCGTTGACGATCGCGAATCTCTTGTCGTAGGCCGGGTTGTAGAGGGCTTCTCCCTTTGGAGCCAGCTCTGCCAGCTTGCTGAGCTCGGCCTCAGGCGTCGAGGGCGGCTTGCCGGTCGGGCCCCATCGCGAGCGTGACCGGTGCATCGCCGATCTGGACTCCAGTCGGTAGTGTCGGTGCTGGCGGCTGAGTGGCTTGCGGCGGCGCCGGTGCGGCGGCAGCGACATCACTGTGGACTGTCCAAATCGGAGCAAAGCGGATTCTGGCTATCCTTGCCTTAAGGGTAGTAATCGCTTGATTGTCAGGTCGCCGCGTTCTGGCATGCGCTCGTCCATCGCTGCGACGTGGAATCCTGGCGTGCTACGTGGAGTGAACTCGCGTGGGCGACATCAACGAACGCCACCTGCGATCAGTGCTGGACCAGTACGCGTCCCACTACAACCACCGCAGACCTCACCGAACCCGACAACTCACGCCACCACGACCGGAACACCCGATCGCAGAGCCGAGTTCCACGTCGGTACGCCGTCGACCGATCCTCGGCGGCCTGATCAACGAGTACGAACCCACGGCAGCCTGAAGCGCAGGTCAGACCGTATGGCCGACTTCTGGAATCCCGCAGGATTCGGCGGTGGCCACGGGTGGCGTTCTCCCGTGCCATCCGCTCGATCAACGCCACCACTGTGTCGTCGACCGGCGGGCGCCCGGTTTGGTTCGGGTATCTCCGGTTCTTGGCGACCAGGCGCTGGTGCCATCGCAGGGCGGTGCCTGGTGTCACCAACCGGTGTTTCCGCAACCAGTCGGATAGTCGCCGCACCGACGCGGCGAGCACCGCACGGTCGGTCCAGTCCAACTGCAGGCGGGGAGTGATCCGGCGCAGCACAGCGACTTCATACCGTAGTACCAGCAGTTCAACGTCTTTAGCCGAACGGTTCTGCGCAGAGTTCTGACACCCCGCAGGTCACCGGTTTGGTGATCTGTTCAACCTCGTTCATGATCCGGCGTTCCTGGTATGCGCGTGGGAGCGCGTCACGACCAACACGGGCGCTCGGACCTCAGGCATCGACAAGGTCAGCGCTGGCCTGGTCGAGACCTGAGTGGGAACCGAGGCTTTCCTGGGCCAGATCCGGGATGCACTGAAGTCGGACGCGTTCCGTCTGGTCGCGGTGTGGCAGGTGATGATCCCCAAGGGGACCAAGGGACCAAGGGGAAGTTCCGGAAGCTCGAGATTCCCACGATCACCGACCGCGTGGTGCAGGCGAGGCTGAAGTTGGTGCTCGAACCCATCTTCGAGGCGGACTTCAAGGCCTGCTCGTATGGGTTCCGTCCGAACCGGCGCGCGCAGGACGGGGTAGCCGAGATTCACTGCGACCTCAAAACAGCACAAGGAGTTTGGATGCCAGCGTTTGAATTCGGAGTTTCAGTTCACTCTACTGTTTCGGCTCCGTTGATGAGGCTTGCGGCTCGTTCCGCGATCGCAATCACGGTCGAGTAAGTATTGGCCGACGGGATCTGCGGGATCACTGAGGCGTCTGCGATCCGTAGGCCCTCAATGCCATGTACGCGTAGATTTTGGTCCACCACCGACATCTCGTCCACACCCAGCTTGCATGTGCCGACATAGTGGTAGTATGGCCCCGTGGCCGCTCTGACATAAGTCTCGCCGCCTGACTCTACTTCTTGCCCGCGCCACGGTTTGAGGGCGCTTGCTGCGCCAATCTCGCGTATCAGCCGCATTCCATTTACCATCGCGGTCAAGTCTCGCGCATCGGTCAGGTAACGCGGAGCCAGCGCGATTCCTTGGTCGGCCAAGCGGAGTCGCCCACGGCTGTACGGCGTCATCAGAGAGAGCGCGATCACGTAGAGGTCTTCCCCCGTCGGTGCCGATAGGCAAGATTGTAGATCTGGAGCGCCCAGTCCGGGATCGCTGCGCAGCAGTCCGATCACCTCGACGTTGTTGTTCGAGCCCACCGGTATTGGTCGCGCACTGGTGTACATCACGAAGGAGAGGGGATGATCGTGCAGATTTTCGCCCACACCTGGCAGATCTGCGACGACATCGATGTTCATGTCACGCAGGTGGTCGGCCGGACCGATCCCGCTCAGCATCATCAATTGAGCAGTTCCGATGGTGCCCGCGCAAAGCACCACTTCGGCAGCTTCGGCGCGGATTTGCTGTCCGCCAAGGGTGTATTCGACGCCAGTGGCTCTGTGTCCATCGAGCACCACACGCTGGACCAATGCATCCGTCACCACATCGAGGTTGGTGTGTGAGCCCAGGTAGGCGTCGGCAGCGCTCTGCCTGATTCCTGCGACGATGTTCAAGTCGACCCAGCCGACACCCTCCTCCAAGCCTCCGCTGATGTCCGTCGCACGCCGGTATCCTGCCTCTGAGGCCGCATCCACGTACGCTGCTGCTGTCGGATGCTGTTGCTCGGCTGGGGCGACCTTCAGAGGGCCACCGACGCCGCGCAGGGCCGGATCGCGAGTGGGAGCGTGCTCGCTGCGCTGGAAAAATGGCAGCAAGTCGTCAAACTCCCAGCCCTTGCCCCAGTCGTAACTGCTTCGGTGTCCTCGAGCAAAAATCATTCCGTTGATGCTGGAAGAGCCGCCCAGCGCTTTCCCGCGTGGCCAGGCGAGAGTTCTGCCCAGTTCCGGCTCCAGCAGAGTCGTGTCCTGCCAATCTGCTTCGGTGCCCAAAAGTGATAGCCAATTGTTCGGCGTGGTGGTCGACGGAGACGCACTCCCCGCCTCCAGTAACAGTACGCTGACGTTTGCGTTCTCGGCCAGGCGAGCAGCGACCACGCAACCTGCGCTCCCACCGCCCACTACGATGTAGTCGTAATCACTCACGTTCGCAAGATTACAGCGCTCCCGCATTGCGGTCCACAACACAATACCGACCTGCTGCGCGTTGTGCTGTAACGACCTCGTGCACGGTGCATGGTTGTTGCTGGCGATTGAACACCGTCATCAGCATCTACGACAATTGATGGATGCGGCAGTGACTGCGGCGCGTGCGTCTGGTGCGACGGCGGTGGCCGCGGCGTTCGCGCTGCTGTCGGACAGCTCAGCGTGTAGCAGATAAAGCAGGCCGCTGTAGCACGTCGCGGCACTGCGATTTCGCCCTGCGGTATCCCAGGGCTCGGCCGGAAAGACGAAGCGTGAAGGTCAGGCGGTCATCAGGCGCCGCAGATCCGTCGCGTACTTGCGGATGAGGGATCGGGACAGGTGCGGGACATCCCGGGCCGGTCCGATGCCGGTCTCCTGGACGGCCTCCCGGAAACGGGCCGACGGGACGTCCGAACCGGGCACCGCCTTTTCCGGTTCCTGGAAGCCGTGCAGCAGCGGGAGGATCGAGTACTGCCGCTGAGCCTCGGGCAGAGTGCGCAGGGCGGCTTCGACGCGGACGAGCCAGTCACCGTAGCCCGCGATCCGCTCGATGCCGTGGCCGTCTTCGACGAGCCACCCCACGAACGTGTCGAGTGAGATTCCGTCGTCGTGCGGGTTCGTGAGGCTGAAGGTCCGGTACCCGGAGGTGCTCCGTCCCAGCGTGCCGACCGACGCCGCGGTGAAGTCGACGGGCAGGCCGTCGTAGTGGGCCCGCGACCCCTCGCCGCCGTCGGTCCGGTAGAAGGAGTGCGGTGCCACGCCCGTCGCAAGGAGACTGAACATCAGCCGGCTGAACATGTCGTGCACGTTCAGCTGCCCGGCGTACTTGCTGTGCGCGAGGATCATGGTGGAGCGGAACACCGTCACCGGCAGGCCGCACAGGTCGTGCGCCTCCCGCAGCAGCACCTCCCCTGCCCACTTGCTCGTCGTGTACCCGCCGGCGTACCCGTTGTCGACAGGCTGGACCGGCAGCGCGGTGCGCACGTCGGAGTCCTCGTCGAGAGGCTGCCCCTTCCGCGATCTGGACACCGCCACGCTGGAGATGTACGTGATCGGCTTGAGCCGGGTGGTCAGGGACAGGCGGATGAGCTCCGCGGTTCCAAGGACGTTGGCATCGAACAGATGTCGGTATGACAGCACGTGGTTCACCAGGGCGCCCGCGTGGACGATCAGGTCCACCTCACCGGTCAGCCGGTCCCACGTCGTGTCGTCCAGGCCCAGTCCGCGCTCGGAGATGTCTCCTGCCAGCACTTCCAGGTGCTCCGCGGCAAGCTTCTCGAAAGTACGAGTCAGTTCGGGGTCGTCGCTGCCGAAGGCGTCGGCCAGACGCTGCCGGGCGGCGTCCGGGTTCTCGGCGCGGACCACGACGATCAGCTTGCCGCCGGCAGGCGCCAACCGCTGGAGCCACTCCAGGGCGAGGAAGCGCCCCAGGTAGCCGCTCGCGCCGGTCAGCAGAACGCGGCGAGGCTCCCCGGCAGGGCGCGAGAGGCGGCGGGCGCCGTCCAATGTTCTCGCGTCGACAAACCGTTCCAGGGCAAGGTCTTCGGCGTGCACCTCGGTGACGTCCTCGCCGTGCACCGACGCGAAGGTGGGCCGCGTCGCGGTGGCCGTGCGCTTGGCCTCGATATAGGCGGCCAGCTGCCGCAGGTCGTGCGCGGGGCTGATGATGACGTCGACCGGTACCCGGATGCCGAAGGTGTCGTGCAACAGGTTCGACAGCGACACCGCCGACAGTGAGTCGCCGCCGAGGTCGCGGAAGTACGCGGAGGGACTCACCTCGGCCGTCGAGCCCGCCAGCAGCGCCCGCGCGGCCCGCTGGACGGTCTCCAGCACCGGCTGGTCGCTGCCTGTGCGACGCAGGTCGAGCAACTCCTGGGTCTCGCGGGCCGAGATCTCGGCGTACAGCTGTTCCAGTCGCTCGCCGTAACGCTCCACGAGCTTGGGCCACAGCAACTTGCGTTGGTCCGACAGCAGGCCGTTGGCCTGACTGAACGGCTCGGTCTCGAGCAGCAGGCCACGTGGGATCTCGTACGAGTTCAGGCCGGCGTCCTTCGCGATCTGCCGGAACGATTCGGTCAGCAGTTGTCCGAGACGTTCCCGGTCATCCCCGTACCGCTCCAGGGCATCCGCGGTGGGCACGACGACAGCGAGCAGGTAAGAGCGCTCGCTGTTGCCGTAGACGAAGATCTGCCGCATCAACGGGCCGGCGGCGAAGATGGACTCCAGCCGGGCGACAGCCACGAACTCGCCCTGGGACAGCTTCAGGACACTCTTGAGGCGGTCCACGACGGCGATGCGGCGTGGACCGAGTTCCGCGACAATGTCGCCGGTCTTGTAGTAACCGTCCTCGTCGAAGAGATCCGCCGTCAGTTCGGGCTGCTTGTAGTAGCCGGGGATGCCGTCTGCTTTCAACCGCAACTCGCCGCGCGGGTGCGGCGTATCGGTGCGGAAGTAGCCGAACTCGGGCACGTCGGCCAGCTTGTAGTCGATCACGGGTGGGCACATCAAGGCGCCGTTGACGGCGATGCCCGGGACCTCCGTGGAGCCGTACATGTCGTACAGGGGGATGCCGAGGAGTGACTCGATGAACTCGGTCAGCGTGGCCGACAGCGGCGCGGAGCCACAGGTGGCCCATGTGACGCGCCCTCCGAGGACGTCCTCGCGGAGGCGCGTGCGCACCTCGGTCGCGCCTCGCGCCGAGTCGGCGCCTTCGACGGTCCACCGGTCCAGCTCGCTCTGGTAACGCTGGTAGAGCATCTCGCACACACGCGGAACCAGGGACAGCTCGGTGGGCCGCACGAGAGCGACGTCCTCGAAGAACGTCGAGAGGTCGCTGCTGGCGGTGAAACAACTGGTGCCACCGCGCGCCAGTGTGTTCGTCAGCGTGAAGTAGCCCGCGAAATGGCTCAGCGGCGTGTAGTGGACGGTGATCAGGCCCGCGTCGGGAGTCCGGTTCGCCCGGTCCTCCCACGTCACCCTGGCCAGCCGCTCGGTGTAGATCGCCCCCTTGGGCGTTCCGGTGCTCCCCGAGGTGTACACGAGCTTTGTGAGTGGGTCCTCGTCGTCGCCGGGGATGTGCGGCGGCGCGTCGGGCAGGGCCGCGCCGCGGTCGAGGACCTCAGGCAGCGCGACGACGTCCACGTCCCGTCCGGCCTGGACCAGGCTGTTGCGGGCGGCGGCGAACCGCTCCGCCTGGTCCTCGGCGCGCGGGTGGTAGTCGAACACCACCAGCCGCTGGACCGAAGGCGCGCGCAAGGCCAGTTCGGTCGCCGCGCCCAGACGCTCGATGCTCGCGGCGACGAGGAACGGCTCGGTCTCCGCCATGATGGACGTCAGATTCTCGGCCGACGCACCCGTCTGCAACGGAACGCTGACGGCGCCCAGATAGCCGCACGCCAGGTCCAGTGTCGCGTGGTCCCGGCTCGTGAAGCCGAGGAGGGCCACCCGATCGCCCGCGACGAGAGGACGCTGCGGGTGGTGGTGCCATTCGCTCGCCACCGCGCGGATGCGGCTCCACAGCTGCCGGTACGTGGTCATTTCATAGCGGGGCAGCAGACGGGCCGACACGCGCCCCGTCCGGGCGTCCCGCACGAACTCCCTCGCGCGCTCACCGACAGCGGGCCGTTCCCCGTAGCGCTCAAAGACGTTTGCCATTACTTGCGCAAGTCGCAATGTGATCTCCGCGCCGCACAGGTGGCGGACTTGTGCCGTCAGGAAATGGAAACAGCGCCGAAAACGCGACGTGGACCGGTTTTCCTCGCAAGCAATTCGATCGTCAGACCAGGGCGACGGTAGCAGCAGCTGACCGGACAGTCACGCACTTCGGGCCGCAGTTAGGCTTTTTGATAACCACCATTGCGATGGCCGGTCGTCCTTGATAGTGATTCCAGGAGGACGCCTGCAATCCGAGGATGTGCCCATGGACCACGATTCCGCCCCTCTGGAACTCGACGACGCGTTCGTGCAGGACCCGTACTCGGTGTATGCGAAGCTCAGCACCGAAGGCTCGGCGCACCGGGTGATGATGCCTCCTGGAGTCCCCCTGTGCGGCGGACTGCCGGTCTGGCTCATCACCGGATACGAGGCTGTGCGCTCCGCACTGGCGGATCCCCGGCTGAGCACCGACCTGAACAGGATCGACGGGCTGTTCGCGCAGAAGGAGCCGGACCGCACCAAGCGCGGCGGTTTCTCCTCGGTCCTGGCCAGCCACATGATGCACACCGACCCACCGGACCACACCAGGCTGCGCAAGCTAGTGAGCAAGGCCTTCACCAGCCGCGCCATCCAAGCGCTCCGGCCGCAGATCCAGAAGATCACCGACGAACTGGTCGACGCCCTCGCGGACCACGACACGGTGGACCTGCTGGACGCCTTCGCGTTTCCGCTGCCGATTCGGGTGATCTGCCTGCTGCTGGGCGTACCTGTCGAGGAGCAGGGCAACTTCAAGTCCTGGTCCAAGGCGCTCGTCTCCGGCAACTCCCCGGACGAGGCCGCCGCCGCCGCGACCGCGGTGGCCGAGTACCTCGGCGAACTGATCGAGCGCAAACGCCGCATGACCACCGACGACGTGCTCACCGCCCTGATCTCGGCGCACGACGTCGACGACCGGCTGACCGAGACCGAACTGGTCTCGACGGCCTACCTGCTGTTCATCGCCGGTTTCGAGACCACCCTCAACGCCCTCGGCAACGGCACGCTCCACCTGATGCGGAACCTGGACCAATGGGAGGCGCTGCGCGAGGACCGAACCCTCCTCCCCGGCGCGGTCGAGGAGTTCCTGAGGCTGGAGAGCCCGCTGAAGCACGCCACCTTCCGATGTGCGACGGAGTCGGTGAGCATCGGTGACGTCGAGATCCCGGCCGGTGACTTCGTGCTGCTGGCGATCGCCTCCGCCAACCGTGACCCCCAGCGCTTCGGTGATCCGCACGCGCTGGACGTCCTCCGGCCCGCCGCCGGCCATCTGGCCTTCGGACATGGCATCCACCACTGCCTCGGGGCGCCGCTGGCCAGGGTGGAGGTGCAGATGGCGTTCGGCGCCCTGCTCGACGCGTTCCCCGCCATGAGGCTCGCCGTCGACCCCGAGGACCTGCGGTGGCGCAACAGCACGATCATTCGCGGGCTCGACTCACTGCCGGTACGGCTGAACCACCGCTAGACACCTTCTCACATTTCCGGAACACCGCGTCACCAACCCGTTTTTGGCGTTCCAGATTCCAGGCTGCTGTACGACCAGAAAGGTGCGGCTGACCAATGCGCATATGCGGGATCAAGGCATCACACGACGGCGGGGTTGCCGTCATCGAGGACGGTCGTCTTCTCTTCAGTTACGAGATCGAGAAGCTGCAGAACGGCGAACGTTACAGCTCTCTCGGAGACCTGGAACGCGTGACCGAGATCCTCGCCGCGGAGGGTCTGTCACCCGCCGACATCGACCAGTTCGTGGTCGACGGCTGGTACACGAAAGACGCCGCGGGCAAGCTCGCCGTCAACGTGAACGCCGGCGGCCTGCCGGTACAGCTCCGAGTCGCACCGTACCTCGAGAGCCCTGGCGACGACGGTCCGCTGCAACGCCACACTTTCAGCGGCCACGGTTTCGACGACTACGCCAGCTACACCCACGTCGCCAACCATCTCATCGGCACGTACTGCTCGAGCCCGTTCGCCGCGAGGGGCGAAGACGCGTTCGTCCTGGTCTGGGACGGCCTCATCACACCGCGCCTCTACCGGGTGCGGGCCGCGACCCGTGAGGTGACCTTCGTCGAGGCCCTCATGCCCGTCTTCGGAGGCAGCTTCGCGGCCTTCTGCGCCCGGTTCGAACCGTACCTGCCCGACACCGACGACATTTCGTCGGACCGGTTCATCCGCCATCACCTCTCCGTCGCGGGAAAGGCCATGGCCTACGCGGCCAAAGGCCGGGTCGAGACCGGCGCCTTCGCCGTCTTCGACGACCTCATGGCCGAGCTCCGCGACATTCCCGTCGACAGGGTGGGGGTGCTGGGAGACAAGGTCGCCGCGAACCGGGACGAGCTGATGCCGGGCTTGTCCAACGCGGACCTCATCGCCACCTATCAGGCCTACCTCGGCCGCAACCTGCTCGAGCGGCTCACCTCGGCGGTGCGGAGCCGCTTCCCGGACGGCGGCCACAACCTGGTGCTCGGCGGCGGCTGCGCGCTGAACATCAAGTGGAACACCGCGATCCGGGCCAGCGGGGTCTTCCAGGAGGTCTTCATCCCGCCCTTCCCCAACGACGCGGGGGCGGCGATCGGAACAGCGGCCTGTGAGATGTTCCGGCGCGGCCGGACGGCGCTGGAGTGGAACGTCTACAGCGGACCGCGGATCACCACCGGCACCCTCCCCGACGGGTGGCGCGCACAACCCTGCGACGAGCGGCAGCTGGCCGCCCTCCTGCACGCCGAGGACGAACCGGTGGTCGTCCTGTCCGGCCGAGCGGAGCTGGGTCCGCGAGCTCTGGGCAACCGCAGCATCATCGCGCCCGCGACCAGCACCCGGATGAAGGACCGGCTCAACGACATCAAGAACCGAGCCCAGTACCGGCCCGTCGCGCCCATCTGCCTGGAGGACCGCGCGCCGGAGGTCTTCGACCCCGGCACGCCCGATCCCTACATGATCTTCGAGCACCGCATGCGGCCCGGCTGGGCCGAACGCGTCCCGGCGATCGTGCACCTGGACGGCACCGCCCGGCTCCAGACCATCGCGTCCACTCAGGACACCGCCACGGTGCGCATCCTCACCGCCTATGCGGAGATCAGCGGAATACCCGTGCTGTGCAACACCAGCGCGAACCTGGAGGGACGGGGCTTCTTTCCCGACGTCGAGTCGGCGGCCCGGTGGGGTGGGACTCGTTACATCTGGTCGGAGGGGACGCTGTACACGAACCCCGACGCGGGATGATCGCTCCCTTGCTGAAACGGGCAAGGCACCGGGCAGGTGCCTTGCCCGTTTCAGCCAAGCATCTCGGCGACCAAAAAGGCCAGCTCGAGTGCCTGGTCGGCGTTGAGACGCGGGTCGCACGCCGACTCGTAGTTGCGGTGCAGGTCCTCGAAACCCAGTTCGGCACTGCCGCCGATGCACTCGGTCACGTCTTCACCGGTCAGCTCCACGTGCAGGCCGCCGGCGTGGGTGCCGAGCGCCTTGTGCACCTCGAGGAAGCCGGCGACCTCGGCGAGGACGTCGTCGAAACGCCGCGTCTTGTGCCGGCTGGGCGCTTGGAAGGTGTTGGCGTGCATGGGATCGCTCACCCACACCACCGGCGCTCCTGAGGCGTTGACCTTTTCCACGAGCTCCGGCAGCAGGTCCCGTACCCGGCGGGCTCCCATGCGCACGATGAACGTCAGCCTGCCCGGCCGGCGGTCGGGGTCGAGGCGGTCGATCAGGGCCAGCGCGTGCTCGGGCGTGGTGGCCGGGCCCAGCTTCACCGCGATGGGGTTGTCGATGGTCGCGAAGTAGGCGACGTGGGCGCCGTCGAGCTGTCTGGTGCGGTCACCGATCCACAGCATGTGGCCGCTGCCCGCGTATCGCCGGCCGGAGCCCCGGTCGTGGCGGGTCAGCGCTTCCTCGTAGTCGAGCAGGAGTCCCTCGTGGCTCGCGAACAACTCCGCGCCGCTCGCGCCGCCTCTGGCGTCCATTGAGGACATTGACCGGCCGATCCGCCTGACGAGCCGGCCGCAGCCAACGCCGGCCGGCGAGCGGGCGACGAAGTCCTGGTTCCGTTCGCGCAGCTGGTGCAGGTCGTAGGTGTGGGCGCGCAGAACGTCCAATGTGTACCGTGAAGCGTCGTACACGCGACGCAGCCGGGCCGGATCGGGCTGCCGTTCCGCCTGGGTGAAGCCGATGCCGTTCACCGCGTCGCCCCGGTACACCGGCAGCGTGCGCCCGTCGACGGTCTCGGTCGGCCAGGACCGGGGCTTGGCGTACTGGCCGGCGATCCGGCCCACGGTGACCACCGGGAGCGCCGAGGCGGACGTGAGGATCACGGACATCTGCTGCAGCAGGCGCAGTTTGCGTTGGATCGCCTGCGTCGAGAGGTTGTCGAGACGTTCGGCGCAGTCACCGCCCTGCAGCAGGAACGCTTTGCCCTCTGCGACCTGGGCGAGGCGTGCGGTGAGCGTGTCGCATTCCTGGGGTGTGACCAGCGAGGGCGAGGCCGCCAGGTCGGCCACCACCTCGTCGAGCCTGACCTGGTCGGGCCACTCCGGTCGCTGGTGGGCGACGAGCGTCCGCCAGTCCGGGACCGTTTCGACTGTGCCGTCGCTCATCTGGCCTCACGATCACGTGGCTGGGCAGGGCGGTCAGGGCCGGTTCACCTGGACCGTCTCGACGAGGTCGTGGCTGATGCCCAGGTCGTCGAGCAGCAGCTGCAACGGTCCGGTGTCGCGCGCGGGTGCGGGACGGGACGCGGCCCACTCGCCCAGCTGGTCGACGCCGACCTCGAAGCCGCCTTGGGCCGCAACACTCACCCACGGCTCCAGGTCGGCGGAACGGAACGCGGTCAGGCCGTCGACGAGCGCCTCGCGGAACATCTGCTGCTGCGCACTGTCCAGGTTCCGGTAGAGCGACCCGCACAACTCGCGGAACACCACCGCGTGGCCGCTCTCGTCCCGCCGGTGCAGATCGGTGGTGATCCGGTTCATCGGCTGGATCTCCTGGGCGGTGGAGAGCGCGGAGAGGAACCCGCTGATCGTCGTCTCGGCGGCCAGGGAGAACGCGATGTCGACGATGTCGCGGTCGAATCCGGACAGCCCGGCCCTGGCCGCGGCCCTGCCCTGGACCACCGACCACGCGTCCGGCGCGAACCGCACGCCGGCCATGTCGCGCCGGCGGCGGGTGACGCCGACGGCGTTGTGACACATCAGGATGTGGTAGTGCTCGTCGATGATCGTCTGGTGCAGCGCGTCCACGGCGACGTCGTCACGGCGGACGGGGATCCGCTCCTGGAGCATCAACCGGCAGGCCGGCAGGATGATCTCGTCCTCGATGGCCGCAGTCTTGGCGTTGTAGGCGATCCACGCCGCGGACAGGATGCGCTCGCGGGCGTCCCGGTCGAGCCGCTCGGCGCCCGGCAGGTGCAGCACCGGGACGAGGTGTTCCGGGAAGTCCGGCAGGCCTGCGTCGAAGTGACCGTCCAGGTCGAGCTCGTCCTTCTTGACGGCCACCCGCTTGCCCCAGCGACGGGTCAGCTGGACCAGCAGGTCGCGTTCATACTCGGACTCTTCACGTGCCGCGGTGCCGGGCATCGGGAAACCTCCTTCAGGTGTTCAGCGCGGGGACGACGGGAACGGCGAGCTGCTCCAGGCGCGCCTGCCAGCGCTCGGCCAGCGCCGCGTCGTCTTCGAGGAACCGGCCCAGCCCCTCGGTGACCGGCCGGATGCCGTGCAGGGCGTTGACCGTCCACACAGGAACGTCAGCCAGCTCTGCCGGGGTGGCGGACTCTCCGGCGACCGGCTGCCCGGCCAGCTCCCCGAGCAGGGCACGGGTGATCCCGGGGAGCAGGCCGGGTCCGGGCGGCGGACCGCACAGCGTGTCACCGCGCCACCAGACGATGCTCGTCGTGGATCCTTCGAGCACGTGTCCTTCGGGCGAGAGCAGCAACGCCTCGTCGGCTCCTGCCGCGACCGCGGCGGCGCGCAGGGCGGTCAGGTGGTCCAGGTCGACGCCCTTGACGGCGGGCAGGCTTCGGCGGTCGGGGCCCGAGTTCCACAACCGAACGGTCCTGGTGCGCGGGGGCGCGGGACGCAGCCACAGCCGCAGTCGCGTCCGAGAACCGGTCTCCACGAGCTCGACGCGGGGAAACCACCGGCCCCGCGCGGGCAACGACTCGGCGACCGCGCGCAGGAACCCGTCCGTTCCCGGTCCGGAGAACCGGGAGCAGGCTTCGGCAAAGCGCCGGGCGTGCAGGCCGAATCCCCGCACTCGCCCCTCGTCCACGAGCCACGAGTCGATGACCCGCACCGTCCCGGTCGTGTCGGACGGCGACCACCCGTCGTCGTCCCACCACCGAATGCCGTTGTCGCTCATCGCTGCGAGCCGCCCGCGTCCGACACTGCTGGCGCACGCCAGGCGCGCAGCGACGCCGCCGCCTTGAGCAGCATCTCCTCGTACTCCTCCTGGGCGTCGGAGTCGAGCACGATCGCCCGCCCGCACCGATCGTCAACCGGTCACCGACGCGGACCGCGGTGCGGATCACGATGTTCAGGTCGGTGCCGCCGGAGAGGCCGAAGTAGCCGAGGGTGCCGGAGTACACGCCCCTGGCCTCCGTCTCCAGGCCGTCGATGATCTCCATGGTGCGCAGCTTCGGCGCCCCGGTCATCGAGCCGCCGGGGAAGCACTGCCGGAGGCAGTCCATCGCGCTGACCCCGTCCTTGAGCCGGCCGTGGACCGTGGAGACCAGCTGGTGCACGGTCTGGTAGCTCTCGACGGCCAGGTACGGATCGACGTCGATGCTGCCCACCTCGCACACCCGGCCCAGGTCGTTGCGCAGCAGGTCGACGATCATCAGGTTCTCGGCCTGCGTCTTGGCGCTCGAGGCGAGGGTGGCGGCGATCTCGGCGTCGCGCACGGGATCGGCGTCGCGGGGTGCGGTGCCCTTGATCGGCTTGCTGGTGACCGTGCGGTCCCGCTCGATGCGCAGGAACCGCTCCGGCGACGAGCAGAAGACCGTGACGTCGCCGAGGCGCAGCAACGCGGCGTACGGCGCCGGGTTCGCCCGGCGCAACCGCCGGTAGAACGTGGTGTCGTCGTCGTGGAACGGCAGGTGCAGGTTGTTGGTCAGGCAGATCTCGTAGCTCTCGCCCAGGCGCAGCTGCCGTTGGCACTCCGCGATGTCCGCCAGGTACTGGTCCCGGTCGCGGACCAGGTACTCCTCGGCGTCAGGAAGCGCGCACGGTTCGCCCGCGGGCTCGTCGGCAGCCGGGCGCAGTCCACTGAGGACGGTCGCCGTCCGGTCCACCCACTCCTGAGCGTCGCGCCGGGTCTCCTCGTCGTGCACGGCGACCAGGTAGGTCAGCCCTTCCTGGTGGTCGACCGCGACGATCCGGTCGGCGAACATCCAGGCGGCATCCGGAGTTTGGGCGCTGTGGCGGACCGCGGCACCGCATTCCGCCTTGAGCTCGTACCCGAAGTAGCCGACGTACCCACCGGTCAGGTTGAACGGCAGGGTCGTGTCGGGGATCCGCCGCTCGCGCAGCCGCTGCTCCAGGAAGTCGAACACGCTGCCGGGGACGTCGCGGACCCCGTCGGCGTCGCGCACCTCCACCACCCCGCTGCCGGTGCGGTACGTCACGATCTCGCTGAGCGGCCCGGACGTGTCGCCCAGGAACGAGAACCGGGACAGTCCTTTCTCGACCCGGCTGCTGTCGAGCCAGAAGCAGCAGGGGTTGTCGTCGAACAGCTCCAGGAAGATGGACTCGGCATCGGCAGCGGTCGGGACGACGGTGCTGATGAGTCCGAGCGCGCTGGATCCAGACCCGTGGGCCTGGCGGGTCAGCTCGGCGAAGTTCCGCAGGATCTCCCTGCCGTACCCGGAGGCGACCGACTCGGGGTGGAACTGCACCCCCCACTGCGGCAAGTCCCGGTGCCGCAACGCCATCAACACGCCGTCGTCCGCCCACGCGATCGGGACGAGCTCCTCCGGCAGAGGCTCCTGCACGCCGAGCGAGTGGTACCGCACCGCGACGAACTCACGAGGAACCCCGGCGAACAACGGATCTCCCTCGTGGGAGACCTTGGCGAGGTGCCCGTGCCGTGGCTCGGGCGCGGCGGACACGGTCGCGCCCGCCAGGTGCCCGATGATCTGATGGCCGAGACAAACACCCAGCACCGGCAACGTGGTGCGGCGCAACAGTTCCCCGACGAGGCCGATGTCGCGGGAGCTCTGCGGTCGACCGGGGCCGGGCGAGACGACGATGTTGTCGAAGTTCTCCAGCCACAGGTCGAGCAGTGCCGGATCGTCGTTCACCACGACGACCGGCTCCTGGCCGTTGATCTCGGCGATCAGCTGGTACAGGTTGAAGGTGTACGAGTCGTAG
The DNA here is from genome assembly GCF_012184385.1 of Lentzea indica. Lineage (GTDB taxonomy): Bacteria > Actinomycetota > Actinomycetes > Mycobacteriales > Pseudonocardiaceae > Lentzea > Lentzea indica. Next base: position 35,716 of record NZ_VSRL01000022.1, on the reverse strand, counting down.
TTGTCCACCAGCAATGTACGCGTCATGGGCCCGCCAAGGTCTTCCTGAGGACCTGGATGTCGCCTGGCTCCAAGGTGATCCCGAAGATCTCCTCGGGAGCGGACAGCGTCTCGGCCTCGTCGAGCTCGCGGACCGTCGCCGGCTCCCCCGGCCGGATCTCGGTGAGCACGGTGCCGGCGAGGAGGTGCCTCACCTCAGGCTGCGTGCGCTGGAGGATCATCCGGTGGTTGAACGGCGAGCGCGGATGCGTGAGGCAGAAGTGGTTGAGAAGCTCGAAGTCCGATGGATAGCGCACGTCCGTGGTGAAGCCGTAGAGCTCCGCCGGTCCCTCCGGCCGCAGGAACCGCAGCACGTGTTCACCGCTCGGCTCGCGCACGAGATCGAACGACCAGTCGCCGTCCAGCCGCGCGTTCTCCGCGAGCTGGATCGGCTCGTGCGGCCCGAAGGCGCCGAAACTCACGTCGTGGAGCCAGAGTTCGCCGTCCAGCTCCACGCACAGGGCCACGTGCAGGGCCGGCCCGAACCTGCTCCCGGTGCGGATCCGCGTCCTGCCGGCGAACGCCGTGAACGTGAACCCGATGCGGTCCAGCACGGCCGCCATCAGCACGACCTGTTCCAGGCACCAGCCTCCGCGGCCCCGCCGCACGATCTTCTCCTGGACGCTGTCCAGGTCCAGCGGCACCGCCGTGCGCCCGAGCAGCGCGTCGAGGTTGTCGAAGGCGATCGCATCGACGTGGGCGGTGTGCAGGCCCCGCAGCGTGAAGAGGTCCGCGGCCACGTCGCCCTCGTAGCCCACGCGGGTCAGGTAGGCGTCCAGGTCGACGCCACCGCCTTGCCACATCGAATCGCTCATGTGAACTGCCCGGCGATCACGGCGGCGAGAACGATCCAGCCGTAGTAGGTGTTGGCGACGAAGGCGTCCCAGCACGACTTGGGGTTGTCCAGGTCCACCCGGAAGAGCAGGTAGGACAGGTAGGTTCCCGCGAGCACGACGATCACGTAGAACGCCCACCCGATCGGCGTCAGGGAACCGGCCCACAGCACGCCGGCGACGCTGAGCACGACGAAGACCGACAGCCACGCCTTGGTGGCCCCGCCGAACAGCAACGCCGAAGACCGGACGCCGATTTTCCGGTCGTACTCCTTGTCCTGATGGGAGTAGATCGCGTCGTGGACCATGGCCCAGAAAGTCCCTGCGGCGTACAGGCCGTACACCGCGGGTGGGTAGTCGGCGTTCCCGGTCGCCGCCGTCCATCCGACGAACACGTAGGTGCTCATCACCAGCCCGAGGAACCCCGAGGGCCAGAAGAAGAAGCGCTTCATGAACGGGTACGCGACGATCAACGGGTACGTGGCCAGGGCGACCAGAGCCGTCTCGACGTTCGCCACCGCGAGGACCAGCAGTGCGACCAGAGCCTGCGCGGCGGCCCACAGGTTCGCGTTCCGGACGCTGACCTTCCCCGACGCGACAGGACGCGACACGGTGCGGGCGACGCGGGCGTCGATCTCCTTGTCGATCACGTCGTTGGTCGCGCAGGCGAAACCGCGGATCAGCACCGCGGCGACGGCGACGGCCGCCACCGCGAGCAGGTTCGGCCGTCCCCCGGAGGCGAAGACGACGGCCCAGAGTCCTGGAAGCAGGTAGAGGATGTAGCCCGTCGGCCGGTCCAGTCGCATCAACAGCAGATACGACCGGATCGAGTCCGGGCTCTTCGTGACGACGCCCGCGGATATCTTGTGCAGCATCAGGTTCCCAATCACCAGGTCACCGGGAGTTCGACCAACCCGCCGATCAACGTGTCGTGGCGCAGCCGCAGCTCGTCCACACCGACAGCCAGGCGCATCGTCGGGAACCGCGCGACGAGCTGGGTGAGCACCACCTGCAGCTGCATCCGCGCCAGCGCCGCGCCCACGCAGTGGTGCGCGCCGTACCCGAACGCGAGGCTGTCCGCGGTGTCGCGCGTGACGTCGACCCGGCCGGGGCCGGCGAAGGCCGTCTCGTCGTGGTTGGCCGCGATGATGTTCAGCAGCACGAAGTCGCCGGTCCGGATGGTGACCCCGTCGATCTCGAAGTCCGTCACCGCGTAACGGGGCATGCCGCCGTTGTGCGGGTTCGGCATCGACATCCGCAGGGTTTCCTCGACGGCGCCGGGGACGAGGCTCGGGTCGTCCAGCAACGCCTGCCACTGCTCGGGGTTGGACAACAACAGCAACACACAGGTGCCGATCCGGGCCACCGTGGTCTCATAACCACCGAACAGCAACAACGCCGTCAGCCCGAGAACCTCGTCGTCGGTGATCCCCTCGGTCGCGCAGATCCTGGAGATCGCGTCATCGCCCGGATTCCGCCGCTTGTCCGCGATGAGTTGCTTGCAGTAGCCGAACAACCCGCCCAGCCCCTGCTTGGACCTGACCGGGTCGCCGACGTTCGCGGCGTCCTGCGTCCAGCCGCCGAACTTGTCCTTGTCCTCCTGCGGCACGCCCAGCCACTCGCACATCACCTGGATCGGCAGCGACAGCGCCAACGCCTCGCGCAGGTCGACCGGTGGCTGCTGCCCGGCCAGTTCGTCCAGCAGCTGCCCGGTCTGCTTCTCGACGTACGGTCGCAGCTCCGCCATGCGCTCAGGTGCGAAGTGCGGCTCCAGCAGAGCACGCATCCGGGCGTGGTCGGTGGCGAAACCGCCCAGCAGGCTGGCGAGAAGCGCCGCCCCGCCGTCCTTCGCCGCTTCCGGATCGGGATTCGAGCGGCTGAGCCGGTCGTCGTCGAGCAACTGCCTCACCTGGGCGTGACCGGTGACCAGCCACGCCTCGTCGCCTGCGGGAGTACGAACCCGGTGAACCGTGCCCCGGGATTGGAGCGTGCGCAGCCCTGGCGCGAGTTGCAGCACGTTCGCCTGCTCGAAAGGCAGTTGAACCGGGGTACTCACTGACGACCTCCGGGAGTCACGGGTCATGCCGTGCGGTTGACGATGCGGTCGAACAAGGCGGTCAGTTCGGCGGACGCGGCCGGGGACAGCTCGGCTCGTCCGAGGTGCTCCAGAGCCGAGCCGAGATGGCCGCGGGACAGCTTTTCGGCCGTGTGACGGCCGCCGGCCTCCTCGGTGAGGTCGGCCATCTCCTGCAGGTGCGCCGCCGCGGTGCCGTCGCCGTGCCACAGCTCGCGCAGTCGCTCGCTGACCGGGCTGTCGGCGGACAACGCCGCCAGCACCGGAAAAGACGGGTTGCGCCGCCCGATGTCGCCCCGGACGGGCTTGCCGGTCACCGCGGGGTCGCCCCAGATGTCCTCGACATCGTTGGAGATCTGGAATGCGAGGCCCAGGTGCCTGCCCGCACCGCGCAGGGCGGCCAGGACGTGCTCCGGTTTGCCCGCCCGCAGTGCGGGCGTCACCAGTGCGCACTCCAGCAGCGCGGACGTCTTCTCCTCCACGATCCGGTCGTACTCCGCGATGCCGGCGCCCGGACCCAGCCGGACGGTGAGCTCGCGAGACTGGCCCGCGAGAACCAGGCGGAGGGCTTCGGCGAACGCGCTGGAGATCTCCGCACGGCCGGGGCCGGGGTCGTCGACGACCACCTGCAGGGAAAGAGCCTGCAACGCGTCCCCGGCCAGGATGGCCAGGCTGGCGCCGAACACCTTCCACGCGGCTGGGCGGCCGCGACGCAGCTCGTCCGCGTCGATGATGTCGTCGTGGATCAGGGTCGAGTTGTGCAGCAACTCCAGTGCTGCTGCCTGGGACTGAACGTCCTCCGGCCGCAGACCGACTCCCTCGGCCGCCGCCGTCATGAGGGCAGCGCGGGTCAGTTTGCCGCTCCCCGCACCGGTGGGGTCACCGTGTTCGTCGATGAAGCCGAGGTGGTAGGAGCAGATCCGGGCCAGGGTCGGCTCCAGCGCGGAAACCTGCTGCCGCACAACGGGCAAGACCGTGGACCGCACCGTCCTCGGCGACAGGAGGGCTTGGAGCCCGGTCGACGAGGTGTCGAGTGTGCTCATCGGGATTCTCCTCCGGTGGTCGCACGCCTTCCCGATTCCTGGTCAGACCTGTGCACGTGGCGTTCGCGAATTGAACGCCGAAAACTCATCCGCTCCCGATCTGTGCGCAATCTGAATCTCGAGTGGTGCTCGGGAATTTGAGCGGTAGTTCCGATCAGTATCCTGAACGACCTCTCCTGTTCGTGTCAACGACGCGGCGTGAGCACGTTCGACTTTAGGAAAAACCCCAAAGAAGACGACGTAAAGCCCGGATTGGACTATTCTGTGGATTGGTGGCCGCTGGCGGCGCCAGGGCCGGGCACGCGTCAGAGCAGACGACCATCGTCCAGAAGTGTCGCGCTGATCAGCATTGGGAATGGTTCACTGAAAGCTTGAGAGGCGAAATGGCTATATCGGCCGATTCCAGGCAATTGCGTGACGGCAGGCCGTTCGACCCGTATGGCGCACATCGCGACGACCCGTACTCATTCCTGGCCGACATCGTTGATGCGGAGCCGGTGTTCTACGCCCCTTTGCTCGACGCGTGGTGCGTCACCCGGCGCGAGGACATGGTCGCGGTGCTGAAGGACGACCGGAGCTTCTCGGCGCGCGACCACAACCCTCGTCCCAAGGTCGCGCTGCCCGAGGACGTGAGTCAGATGTTCCGCACCTGGCGCGGCGCCGGTGCTGTCGCCGTCGGCTCACTCGACCCTCCCGAGCACGCCAGGATCAGGGAAGTGCTCAACACCGGGTTCACGCCGGCCAGGGTCAGAGCGTTCGAACCCACGATGCGTGCGATCGCCACCGACCTCGTCGAGCGTGCCGCGGTCGCGGCGGAGTTCGACTTCATCTCGGCGTTCGCCGTTCCGTACGCCCTTGAGGTGATGTGCCGGCGTCTCGGGGTCCCGGACTCCTACCTCGACCGCTGTCGCTTGTGGTCCGAACAACGCATCGAACTCATGATGTTGCAGCACGACACCGATCCCGACCGGTTGCGTGAATGGGCCCGCGGGCTGGTGGAGTTCGGAGCGTTCGCCCGTTCACTCGCGCAGGAGCGGCTGGCCTCACCCCAGGACGACCTGATCAGCGAGCTGCTCCACGACGGCAAGGCGGGCAACACGCTCACCGCCGACGAGGTCGCCGTCCAGATCCCCACACTGATCTTCGCGGGACACATGACGTGTGCCGAGGCGCTGGGCACGATCCTCTTCCAGCAGCTCCGGTCACCCGGCGGCTGGGCCGAGGTCGTCGACGGAACGATCGCCACCAGGGACCTCGTCGAGGAGGGGTTGCGGTTCGACAGTCCGCTGGCGGGCATGTACCGGACCGCGACGCGTGACGTGGTGGTCGGCGACGTCCACCTGGCCGAGGGGAGCCGGCTGCTTCTGCTGTACGGAGCGGCCGGCAGGGACAGTCGCGCCCACGCGTGTCCGGCCGCGTTCAGTCCAGGCAGTCGGTCTGCCACGCATCTCGCGTTCGGGCACGGCATCCACTTCTGCCTCGGAGCCGGATTCGCCCGCGCGGAACTGGAGATCGCGGTGCAGGCCATCGCCGCCAGGATGCCGGGGCTGACTCTGGCGCCAGGGCAGCTGCCACGTCACCGGCCGGTGTTTCCGCTTCGGGCGTTGACCGAGTTGCGGGTACGGCTGTGAGGACGGCCTCGGCCTGCGCCACGGCGTGGCGCAGGCCGAGGAGTGCGCGGCGAAGCCGTCACGCGCGGACCGCGGTCAGGTAGAGGTAGCCCTGCTCCGGGGTGACCGCGGACAGACGCATGAAGGCGAGGAGCGAGGTGGCCTGTTCCTCGCCGACCAGAGCGACCAGTTCGTCGCGTTTGGTCTCCACGGCGTCGGCCATGACCGCGAGCGTGCGGCAGGAATTGTCGCTGATGTCGCGGATCTCCACGTCGACGAAACCGTTGGCGGCCAACGCCGTCCGGTATTCGTCGATGGTGGCCAAGGACTTCACCGCGTAGTTCTCGCAGACGTGGTCCAGGACCTTGCGCCCCTCAGGGCTGACCGGGCCTCGCTCGATGACGTCGGCGATGGCGAGGCGGCCGCCGGGGCGCAGGACGCGGGCGATCTCGGAGAGCACCTGGCCGCGGTCGGGCATGTGCCACATCGACTCGAACGCCCAGGCCGCGTCGAACGAGTCGTCGGGGAAGGACATGTCCATCGCGTCCGTGAACTGGAACGTCGCCTTGTCGGCGAGCCCGGCCGCGGCCGCGAGTTCGTTCGCCTGCGCCACCTGGACGTGGCTGACGGAGATGCCCACCACGTTCACGTCCGAAGTGCGGACGAGCCGCAGCGCGGGGTGGCCGATGCCGCAGCCGACGTCGAGGACCCGCTGGCCGGCCTGCGCGGCGAGACCGGAGATCATCATGTCGGTCAGGCGGTCCGTGGCCACCTCGATCGAGCTGTCGTCGGCGTCGTTCTCCCAGTAGCCGTAGTGGTAGTTGGGCCCCACGCGGAACCGTAGATCTGACCGATCCCGTCGTACACGTCGGCGACGTCGCTGGGAGCGGGAGACTGCTCGAGCGTCATGAGGAACTCCGTATCGTTGTGAAGGTGGCTTGAAGTCGCCGGCCGATCACGCAGGCGCCCGGCTGGGCAACCCCGGCCGAGCGCCTGCGTGATGTGTCAGTGCGGCATTCCTCGTTCACTTCAGCTCGAAGCGCAGGAAACCCAGCTTCAGGCCCCCTGCTTTCCATTCGGTGCCCAGCGCCTGGTTCGCCAGCAGTGAGATCCTCATCTGCCTGCGGGCAACCGCGGAAAGGCTGCTGTCGCTGTCCAGCACCGCCTTCGTCCAGGCGGCACTCTCGTCCCAGAACGGCGAAGTTTCCGACGTGGCGTCGACGTCATCGACGAGTTCAAAACCGGCGGACTTCGCGGCTTCTACGTAGTCGAGCACCGTGACCGGCTTCGTGTAGAAGTATTCGGCCCACACGTCGGCCCCGTGGGGGCGGGTGATGAACACTTCCTCGATGCACACACTCCCGCCTGGACGAAGCACGCGCGCCAGACGCTCGAACCACAGAGGACGGTTGAAATATCCGCTGCTCTCGATCGCCACGGCCGCGTCGTAGGGGCCGTCCAGTGGGAGCTGCGTCGCATCGCGGACCAGCGTCCGGACCTTCCCGTCCACACCGCATTCCCGCGCGAACCCGTCGACGATCGGCGGGTGTTCCGGCGCGTTGGTGATCGCCGTCACGTCGGCGCCGTACTCCTGTGCCCAGAAGAGCGAGCCCCCGCCGAGTCCGCAGCCGACGTCCAGGATTCGCCCCGACAGCCGGTGTTCGGCCCCCCAGATCTTGGCCGCGTACCGCAGCAGACCCTCTTGATGGAGCCGAATGCTGTGGCGAATGGCCTCCGGCGTCGCGTCGTGGGCGTGCGGCGGCGTTTCGGAGGCGGGGTAGTAACCCACGTGATAGTGAATCCTGGGTCCAGGACCGTATTTGCGAACGAGCTTGGCCGTCTTGTCGTCGTAGTACTGGCCGACCATTCTTGACTCATCCTGAAGGTCCGGCGCTGTTTGGGGTGGACTCGAAATCTCATCCAGGTTTGACACGGTCACTTCTCCAGGGCCTCGGATGCCGACGACTTTGGTGAATGGCCTGATGTGGTCGTTGTGCAGTGCTCGTCGCAATTTTGACGAGGGTGCGCCTCGTCAAAAATTCTGAGCTGCGGATTCCATCCTGGAGGACCACCCTGGTCGTGTCAACGACGCGGCATGCGCAGGTTCGACTTTAGGAAAAACCCCAAAGGGCACGGCGTAAAGCCTGGATTGGACTATTCTGCGGATTGGTGACTGCTGCGTGCGACACCAAAGCCGCGTTCGAGTCCGGCTATTAGGCCGGCGCCCGACGGCGGACAAGACTTCCCGAGAAGGACTCGGCTTCTACCGACCGGCGTGGTCATGGCGCGGAACGGAGTGGGAATGAGTGGCGGTAAGCAGGTCCTGCTGGCCGAGCCGCGGAGTTTGTGTGCCGGTGTGCGCCGGGCGATGGCCATCATCGACCTGGCGCTGGAACAGCACGGCGCGCCGATCTACGTCCGCAAGGAGATCGTGCACAACCACTACGTGGTGCGCGAGTTCCAGCGCCGGGGTGTCCGGTTCGTCGACTCCGAGCAGGAGGTACCGGAGGGCGCGGTGTGCGTCTTCTCCGCGCACGGTGTCTCCCCGCAGGTGCGGCAGAACGCGGACGCACGCGGGCTGGACGTGCTCGACGCGACCTGTCCCCTGGTGGCCAAGGTGCACCAGGAGGCCCGCCGGTTCGCCCGCGACGGGCGGACGTTGCTGCTGATCGGGCACGCGGACCACGAGGAGGTCGAGGGCACCTTCGGGCACGCTCCCGACCAGACGATCATCGTCGAGACGGTTGCCGACGCGGAGGCACTGGACCTTCCCCCCGACGCACCGGTCGCCTACCTCACCCAGACCACGCTCTCGGTGGACGAGACCAGGGACATCATCGCCGTGCTCCAGCGCAGGTTCACCGGCCTGCGCGGGCCCGCGACCGACGACATCTGTTACGCCAGCCAGAACCGCCAGGACGGCATCAGGGCCATCGTGGACCGGTGCGACCTGGTGCTGGTGGTCGGTTCGACCAACTCCAGCAACTCGATCCGCATGGTCGAAGTGGCCAGAAGGCTTGGTGTCAAAGCGGAACTCGTCCCGGACGTGACCCACTTCGATCCCGCGTGGCTGGCCGGCGTGACCACGGTCGGTGTGAGTGCCGGGGCGAGCGCACCGGAGATCCTCGTCGACGAACTGGTCGACAGGCTCGCCGAACTGGGCCACGCGGACGTGGCCGTGCACCGAGTCGCGACCGAGGACATCGTCTTCTCCCCGCCCGCGCGGCTGACCGGAACGGCGGACGTGTCGTGACCGACCGAGATGAGGAGCACTGTTCGACATGGCGCTGCTGGAAACCGTGCGCGAACCGGCGCGGCTGCGTGAGCTGACCGCTGGGGAGCTCCGCGACCTCGCCGAGGAGATTCGCGCGTTCCTGATCGAGCGGGTCTCCGCGACCGGCGGACACCTCGGGCCCAACCTGGGTGTGGTGGAGCTGACCATCGCGTTGCACACGGTGTTCGAGTCCCCGCGGGACCGGTTGCTGTGGGACACCGGGCACCAGTCCTACGTGCACAAGATCCTCACGGGCCGCCAGGCCGGGTTCGACCGGCTGCGCCGCTCGGGCGGGGTCTCCGGCTACCCGAACCCGGAGGAGTCCGAGCACGACCTGGTGGAGAACTCGCACGCGTCCACCGCACTGTCCTATGCGGACGGACTGGCCAGGGCGGACGCCCACCTCGGCCACCGCGACCGGGCGACCGTCGCGATCATCGGCGACGGCGCGATGACCGGCGGCATGGCGTGGGAGGCGCTCAACAACATCGCGGGCGGGCCGGAGCGGCCGCTCGTCATCGTGCTCAACGACAACCAACGCTCCTACGCGCCGACCGTCGGCGGGCTGGCCGAGCACCTGGCCGACCTGCGCGCCGGGCGCGGGCCGGGCGTGTTCGAACAACTCGGGCTCGGCTACCTCGGCCCCGTCGACGGTCACGACATCTCCGCCGTCCAGGACGCTCTGCGCCACGCGGTCGCACTGGGCGAGCCGGTGGTGGTGCACGTGATCACCGCCAAGGGCAAGGGATTCCGGCACACCGAGACCAACGACCTCGACCTCGGCCACGTCGTCAAACCGATGGACCCGCACACCGGGCAGGCGCTGAAGGCGGCGCCCCCGTCGTTCACGTCGGTGTTCGGCGAGAAGCTGGTCGAACTGGCCGGGCAGCGCGACGACCTGGTGGCGATCACGGCCGCGATGACCGAGCCGACCGGGCTCCTGCCGCTGCAGCGCAGGTTTCCGCACCGGGTGATCGACGTCGGCATCGCCGAGCAGCACGCGGTCACGATGGCCGCCGGGTTGTCCATGGGCGGCGTACACCCGGTGGTGGCCATCTACTCCACGTTCGTCAACCGCGCGCTCGACCAACTGCTCATGGACGTCGCGCTGCACCGCCGCCCCGTGACGTTCGTCCTCGACCGGTCCGGGGTGACCGGCGACGACGGGCCGAGCCACAACGGCATGTGGGACCTGTCGGTGCTGCAGGTGGTGCCGGGGCTGCGGATCGCGGCGCCGCGGGACGGCACCCGGCTGGCCGAACTGCTGGCTGAGGCGGTGGCGTGGCACGAAGGTCCGACACTGCTGCGGTTCCCCAAGGGCCCCGCCGGTGAGGACCTGCCCGCCGTCGCCACGTTCAACGGGATCGACGTGCTGCGCCGCTCCGGCCGGATGGACGTGCTGATCATCGCGGTGGGCGCGCTGGCCGGGCTCGCGCTCACCGTCGCCGAAGGCGTTGCGGCACAGGGCATCGGGGTGACGGTGGTGGACCCGAGATGGGTCACCCCGGTCAACACCGCGCTGGCGGACATGGCCCGTCGCCACCGGCTCGCGATCACGGTCGAGGACAACAGCCGCGCGGGCGGTGTCGGTTCCGCGATCGCGCAGACGCTGCGAGACGCCGATGTGCACACCCCGTTGCGCGAGTTCGGCATCCCGAGGCGGTTCCTCAGCCACGGGTCCAGGACCGAGGTGCTCGCCGCCTGCGGGCTGACCGCGCAGAACATCACCAGGGCCGTGGTGGAACTGCTGACCGGCATCGACACCGCACCGGCAGGCATCGACGACCCCGACACCTGGCCGGTTCACACAGCGGAGGAACGATGACGACTGTCGCCTTGGGAATGCCCTCGCCACGCAAGGACGAGGTCCCGCTCGCGGTGGCCACGCGGCGAACCTCCCGCCGGATCATGGTGGGCACGGTGCCGGTCGGCGGTGACGCGCCGGTGTCGGTGCAGTCGATGACCACCACGCCCACCGCGGACATCGACGCCACGCTGCAGCAGATCGCCGAACTCACCGCGGCCGGCTGCGAAATCGTGCGAGTCGCTGTGCCGTCGGCGGACGACGCGGCCGCGCTGCCGACGATCGCACGCAAGTCGGGGATCCCGGTGATCGCCGACATCCACTTCCAGCCCAAGTACGTGTTCGCCGCGATCGACGCCGGCTGCGCCGCGGTGCGGGTCAACCCCGGCAACATCCGCCAGTTCGACGACCAGGTCGGCGCGATCGCCCGCGCCGCCAAGGACGCGGGCGTGCCGATCCGGATCGGCGTGAACGCCGGGTCGCTGGACAAGCGGTTGCTGCACAAGCACGGCGGCGTCACGCCGGAAGCGCTGGTGGAGTCGGCGTTGTGGGAATGCTCGTTGTTCGAGGAGCACGGCTACACCGACCTGAAGATCTCGGTCAAACATCACGACCCGGTGGTGATGATCGAGGCGTACCGCACACTCGCCGCCCGGTGTGACTACCCGCTCCACCTGGGCGTGACCGAAGCTGGCCCCCGCTTCCAGGGCACGATCAAGTCCTCGGTCGCGTTCGGCGCGCTGCTGGCGGAAGGCATCGGCGACACCATCCGGGTGTCGCTGTCCGCACCGCCGGTGGAGGAGGTCAAGGTCGGCACGCAGATCCTGGAGTCACTCGGACTGCGGCCACGGGGACTCGACATCGTGTCGTGCCCGTCCTGCGGCCGGGCCCAGGTCGACGTGCACACCCTCGCCGAGCGGGTCACCGCGGCACTCGAGGGGTTCCCGGTGCCGTTGCGGGTGGCGGTGATGGGCTGTGTCGTCAACGGGCCGGGCGAGGCTCGCGAAGCCGACATCGGCGTCGCCGCCGGCAACGGCAAGGGCCAGATCTTCGTCAAGGGCGAGGTGATCCGCACGGTCCCGGAGTCACAGATCGTGGAAACCCTCCTGGCCGAGGCGGCCCGCATCGCCGAGGAGATGGGCGTGGACGTGGAGGGAACCTGACAACATGCAGTTCGCGCGCGAACGCGCGAACTGCACGCCGCTAACCACCGAACGTCAATCCACGGTTTCACACGCAACACGCGGCGGCCACGAATCCGTTCGCAGAATTTCGAGGACGTACGCCCTCGAAACCAGCGCGACACGATTCGGCGCCCGCAGCTTGTCGGACATGACGCGGACGTGATAGTCGATGGTCTTCGAACTGAGGTACAACTCGCGCGACAGTCGCCCGCTGGAGAATCCGGCCGCGACGCCCTCCAGGATCCTGGCCTGGATGGAACTGAGCATCGGACAGCCGACCTGCTGGTGCGCTTCGCACTCCGCGGAGTTCGTCGTTCTCGGACGTGCCTGACTGGGGATCGCCTGACCGAGACCGTGCTTTCGGGCACAGCCCGAGTAATGCTCGCACTTCTGCAGGTCGTTCTGCCCGTTATGCATGGCACCCATCCATTTCCGTACAGCCGGCACGTCCAACCCTGAGAGGAGACTCAATTTTGTGTCCACAATGGAGCAGTTTTGGGGGACGACCGTGACAACGTTGACACGTGATACCAGGACCGCGGCAGCGGACGCGCTGATCAAGACCCTGCACGAGGACCTGAGCAGGCTGCCGGCCAGCGCACAGCTGGACGCGGTGCTGTGTCTGCTGGAGGCGGCCCGGCTGATGCTGCACACCCTCGACCGGGCGCGTGGTGAGCTCGCCGGCGAAGACCTCGACGACATCCGCGCGACCATGCGCGCCGCGTCGCTTTCGGTGCGCAGCTACCTGTGGCGGACCGGTGACAGCGATCCGGTCGCCCAGGAGTGAGCTAGCCGCGTACCGCCGGCTCTCTCACCGGGGTCGCTGTCGCGCCGCGCAGGTCGGGCAGGAAGGTCATGACGATCGCCGCACAAGCCATGAAGCCCGCGCACACCAGCAGACCGGCACCGAACCCCGCGCCGGCCGCCAGCACGCCGAGCGAGAGCGGAGCGAACGCGGACACGCCACGGCCGATGTTGAAGCAGAACCCGGCACCGGTCGTCCGCACCCTGGTCGGGAACAACTCGCCCAGGTACGCGCCGAAGATGCCGGCGTAGGCCGCGAAGAAGGCGAACATCGGGCCCAGCCACAGCAACGCCGTGCGGTCAGCGGCGATCACGTACAGCGGCAAGGTCAGCGCCACCCCGGCCAGCGACAGGACGAGCGCGTACTTGCGGCCGATCCGATCGGCGATCAGCCCGAAGACGTTGTAGCCGACGAACATCCCGAGGTTGAGCACCGTCAGGAACACCGCGACCGTCGCGGCCGGGATGCCCTTGTCGGTCTGCAGGTAGGTCGGCAGCCACGTGGACGCGCCCCAGGCCCCGAACATCGCGAGCCCGGCCACGATCGCACCGAGCGAAGTGCGCTTGCGCAGTGCCGGAGCGAAGATCTCCGTCACCTTCACCGGCGTGGTCTTCTGCTGAACCCATTCGGCCGACTCGCGGAAGAACACTCCGACGACGACCAGCGGGATCACCACGCCCACCCCGCCGATGAAGAACAACGAGCGCCAGTCCGGCAGCAACGCACCCGACAGCACCGCGGCGACCACCCCGCCGATCGGGAACGAACTGAGCACGAACGCGACCGCACGACCCCGTTGCGCGGCCGGCCAGGTCTCGACCACGTAGGTCGACACCACTCCCCAGACCCCTCCGAGTCCCATGCCCGCCAGGAAACGCAGCACCACGAACATCGCGAAACTCGGAACCATCGCGATCGCCGCGGTGAACGCGCCGAACACCGCGAGCGAAACCATCAACGCCCGTTTGCGGCCGTAGTTGTCCGCGAGCCAGCCGACGGTCACGCTGCTCACCCCGATGCCGAGCAAAGTCGCCGTGGCGAGCAGACCGCCCTGTGCGGTCGTCAGTCCAAGATCGGCGCGGATCACGGGCAACGCGAACGACAGCAGCAGAATCTCCAGCGCGTCGAACATGTAGGCGACGAACGAGCCGAAGAGCACAACCCATCGGTTGGATCCACTCAAGCGAACCAGTCCATTCAGTCGTAGCGTTTTTCACAGACCCGTGTGATCGCTGATCCGATCGCCGAAGGCCGCCCAGAACCGTGCGTTGTGCCGCGCCAGGGCGGCGATCGCGCCGACGCAGTGCGCCGGGATCTCCGTCACCGACGGAGCCGCCTGGCCGGTCACGGTGTGCGTGTCCAACCACCGCAGCAGGGCCCGGCCGGCTTCGGTGAGCCGCAGTGACGGGTCCTTGCACAGCGTGCGCATGATCGCGACGGGATCGAGGTCGAGTTCGTCTCTGGCCGTCGTCTGGCGACGCGGCGGGCTCGCACCGACCGCGGTCCGGTTCGGGTCCGCCTCGTCCCTCCTGGCAGGAACAGGGTCTTCTCCGCAGCTCATGCGGTTGCGCACGTCAAGTACAGTCGACGGCGCGATACCCGCCGCCCTGGCGATGTCGCGCAGGGACCGGTCCGGATCGGCACGCATCAGTTCACCGGCCAGCTTGCGGCCAACCGAGCTGTCGAGCGGGCGCCGCCTGCCGTCCCGGCCGATCCGGGTGTTCGACCGAGTGCCCTCGACAGTCGAACACTTGCGGATCTCTCCCACTGTGCTCGCGGTGAGGCCGCTGACCAAAGCGATCCACCGGTCCGATCGGGTCGGGTGAGTCACGATGATCCGCGCGGCGGCAGCTTTGCGGTCGGCGACCGACAGCGGCAGACCGTTGGCCGTGTTCGCCTCGACCGCGAGCACGAACGCGTCGTTCTCGTCGCCGTCGAAGAACTGCGCCTCGATGTGATCACGAGCGCTCAGTTCCGCGGCTCGCACCCGCTGCACGCCGTCGATCACACACATGGTGCGGCGATGCACGATGATCGGCGGCATGCGGATGTTCGTCCTCGCAAGTACACGTATGTGTTCGGCGCTCACACCACTCGTCCTCGGCGAACCGCCGAGCCGCAACCGGCTGATCGGCACCATCTCGGCGGGAATGACCCCTGCCTGGTAGGCACGCCACGGAGACTGCAGTTCTTGGCGGCCGCATTCAGAGCCCTGATGTTGCATCAAAGCCGTCCTTCGGTGCGCGATCGATCGCGAGCAACTCTTACATTCACCGGAGAATCAGTTTGACCGGCGACCTGGCACTGCACAAGCACACGGTCAAGTAGCGCCCTGCCCGACTTTCGCCCGGTTCGCAGTCATCGCGAACGCCGCACTGAATCCCATTGCCCGACAACTTGATCGTCCAGAAAGGACGAGACCGCGCCGTTTTTCACTAGAAGGTTGACAATTCCTGACTGGCCTCGACGTTACGAAAGACCTCAGGCCCAGGTCAACAGCCGATCCCGGAGCGCCCCTAATACTGTGGTCCGGCCACGCGCCGGGTCGGTCGGCCTGACATGTCATGGCCAGAAGGTACGGCCCAATTGAGATGCATCGACAGGACATCTTTGGCGAACCAGTTGACTTCCCAGGCGGTCGGCCGGAATTCAAGCACACTTACCGCAACTCGGGCACGTTCTGGTCAAAATCAGGTTTAAAACGGATGGTTCAGCGCACCGGCCAGCTCCGCCCGGCGCAGGATGCCGAGCTTCCGGTAGGAGTTCGTAAGGTGCTTCTCAACAGCTCTGATGCTCACCGAAAGCGTGTGCGCTATCTCCTGGTTCGACTGGCCGGCCACCGCGAGCGCCACCACCTTCCGTTCGGTGCGAGTGAGTTCGGCACGCCGGACCTCGCCGCGCAGGTGGGTACCGGCCTGCCTCACGAGACGCTGGTCACCGCATTCGACAGCGATGTCGTGGCAACGTCGCAGGTGTTCGACGGCGATCTGCTCGTACTGGTCACGCAGCCGCAGCCCCAATGCCAGGTGGGTGCGCGCCAGCTCCAGCCGGTTGGCTGAGGTGGAGAGAGCGTCCGCGGCTGCGTGCAACAGGTCCACGCCCCCGGCTCCCTCTGTCAGGCCGCCGAGCACGCGCAGAGTCCGGCCGACACCAGCGGGGGCACCCCATTCGACAGCGCGTTCGTGATCCTCCTCGGCGAGGATCCTGGCCGCACCGGTGTCACCGAGCTGCTGATACAGCCGGACCGCCGTGGTTCGCCATGGGAAGATCACGACGTTCCGCCAGCCCAGCTGGTCGAGCTGACGGCCCGCGTCCGTCAGGCAGCGCAGACCACCCCACGCATCGCCCCTGGCAACCGCGTCCGCGCCACGCACCATGTCGAACACGACGGCAGTGCAGGGATTGTCCACTTCGACCGGGCGGCTCGACAGCAGGCGCTCGGACAACTGCTCGTCCTGGACCTTGAGCGCCACCACGGCCAGGGCGAGCATCGCGTCCGAGCCGACGAGTGCCCATTCACCCGAAACATGCTCGAGCACGTTCTTCGTCATGAGCCTTGCCTCGGCGACGTTGCCCAGGTGGACAGCCACGAGAGCCCTGCTCACCCAGAGCTTCGCCTGGTCGTCCGCAGCGCCCGTCTCGGTCGCCCGTGCCAGCGCCCGGTCCGTCCAGGTGGCTGCGTTGAGTGGAGAATCGGCTGCGCACAAGGTTTTCACGAGCAGCTGTGTCATCTCGTCCGCCTGCCCGGCGCTCGGCGGTACGTGGTCGAGGAGACGATCGGCCAGTGCCGCCACGTCTTTCGCGGGTACGCGCGCCGCCAGTGCCGCCGAGAACGACAACACCGTGAGCAGTTCTCGTTCCGCCGTACTGGCTGTCTCCGGTTCCGGCCCGAGTTCCCTCAGCCGCGTGGTGGAGTCGGTGAGCTCGGTGAGATCCGTGTGTCCGGCGTACCGCATCCGCGCCTCGATCCGCAGCGACAGGTCACGGTCGCGGAGTTGACGAACGTCCCGCTCGACGTCGCTGATGACGTCCCGAACCAGCGGTAGGGCCGCGCCGAGTACCGCGATGGGCATCCGGAGCACGGCTGCGGCCCGATCCTGGCGCGACCCGCACATCTGGATCGCGTAGCACAGGTGCTGCAGAGCAAGCAGGCTGTCCGTCGTGCACTCGGCAACGGCGAGTTCGACCAGCACCGCGGCACGTTCAGGCCCCGCCGCCTGCACCGCCCTGCGCAGGTAGTTCACCGCGATCGGGTGCTGTCCCCGCCGTAGCGCGGTGTCCGCGGCGGCCCGAAGGACCTCGATCGCCCACTCGTCGAGGACCGACCTGGTCGCGACGAGATGTTCGGCGACGTTTTCGGCCGGATGGCCCCGGTCGAACAGCAGCGCGGCGGCCGCCGCGCGACAGGTGTCGTGTTCGGAGGTCGTCATCGTCGCGAGCACGGCGTCCTGCACCGCCGGATCGGCGAAACGCGGATTCCGTTGCGATGTGACGAGTCCGAGTGAACGAAGACTCCGCACCGCCGCACCACCGGTGACGTCGTCGAGCCCGGCCAGCTCGGTGATCAGGCCGATCTCGGCCTGATCACCGAGCACAGCCATCGCCTTGGCGACACCCCGCACCGGTTCGGGCTGCCGGCGCAGACAGTCGGCCACCCGGCGCTGGGACCACCCGGCCGACGACACCGGCCGCAATCGCACCACGGGGCCGGGAAGCGCGATTTCGGCACCTGGCTCGCCATCCCGGACAGCGGTCACCACCAAGGCGCACGCGGCGACGTCGATCAGCCACCGCACGGACGATTCGTCCGCCCACTGCAGGTCATCCACCACGATGACGACGAAGCCGGCCGGGACGGGCCGGAGTTGGTCGGCCACACCGAAATCCCAGTCACGTTCGGCGGGTGCTCCGCTCGCGCGCAGCACCACCGCCCCAACGCTGTCCGCCTGGACGGCCAGCGCCCGCAGCAACGCCGATTTACCCGCGCCCATCGGCCCCCGGACGGTCACGAACGCCCCCGTACCGGAAGCCGCCGTCCGCAGAGCCTTCGTCAGCTGATCCATCCCGGCTGTCCGGCCGGGCAGCGCGTCAACCACGGGGTCAGTTCCAGCAGCCGGATACGGGGTGCCTGGCGAGGAAGCCGGGAAACGACTGCGCCGCGAACGCTCTGGCGGCATCCCCCGCCGGCATGCCGTGCACCACGTCCGCGAACTCCCGGGTCTCCCGCAGAACGCCGGGGACACCCCACCTCACGGCCAGATCGTGGGCCTCGGCGATCAGGGCGTCGGCGTGCGCGACCTCGCCCGCCGCCCGCCATCCCATCGCCCCGAGCAACCGCCAGGGCAGCACAGCGGGATTGACCACACCCATGTCCCGCATGCCGCGGCCGCACTCGACGAAGGTCCTGGCCGCGGTCGCGGGTTCCGTCACCAGCGCGACCAGCCCGTGAGCGAACAGCCGCCAGGCGTGCGCCAGGCCATGTGCGACATCGGTCGTCGCCTCGCGGACCAGCGCCTGGCGGGCTTCGTCCGTCAGCCCGGCTGCGAGCAGCAGCACCACTTCCAGCACGAGGTGCCGAGCGCTGAGCAGGGGATGCCAGCAGCTGCGCGGCAGTTCCGCCTCCATGCCGGCCAGATCCTCCGCTGCCTCGACGACCCGCCCCTGTCGCAACCGCACCGAGCAGCGCAGCAGCATCGCCTCGACAACAGCCACCCGAGCGCCGTACCGGCGGCCGTCCACGAGAACAGCGTCGATGCCGGCCAGCGCGGTCTCGTACTCGGCAGCCCAGGACAACACATCAGCCGCCGCGATGCGAGGTGTCAGCGGACCCGGGCCGCGAACGGCCAGAGCCCGGGTCGCCAACGCCACCGCGGCCGCACCACCGCTTCCGCCACGGGCCAGATGCCAGGCGGCTATCCCTTGACACACCGGGTCGGCAGGCGAGTCCGGGAGCGACGGCACGGCGGGAACACCGAGTTCGTCGGGCTCGCCCGCGACGCTCACGACGTACCAGTAGAGGCCCCGCAGCGCCTCCTGCTCGGACTCGGCCAGACTCGGATGCGCGATCGCGGTCTCGATGGCACGCCGGGACACCCCGAAATGTTCCCGGCAGGCCAACATGTCCGCCGCACGCAGACGCGGGTCGGACATCGCCGGCTCGGTCATGTGCAGGACCTGGACCAGGCGCCGATCACTGGCTTCCGGTGCGTGATCCAGTTCGCACTGCGCGAGCTGGATCAGGATGTCCGCGCGCGTCGCCTCGTCCGCGGGCTCGCTCAGCGCCCGGATCAGCAGCCGGGCGGCATCCGCAGTCCTTCCCGTGGTGGCCAGCACTCGAGCTTCACGCTGAAGCACCTGGCGGGCCCACGCCGTACCAACAGGTGGTGCGTCGACCAGGAGAGCGCTCATCTGCTCAAAACCAAGCGCGGCCTGATGGCCGAGCACCACCGCTTTGGACCGCAGATCGTTCCGTTGCTCACCGCTCATCGCGGCGAGCACGGCACGGGCCACACCGTCGGTCAACCTCGGCTCGTCGGTCGCGACCAGTCCGAGGCCGCGCAACCTCGTCATCGCTCGATCGGCGAGCACGCGGTCCAGGTCCGCGAGCTCACGCACCAGGGACCATTCGAAGCGTCCGCCGCACACCGCCATGGCGCGCAGCAACCTGATGTCCCACTCGGACATCACGTGCAGCGTTCGAGCGATCCGGTCCTCGTCCACAGTGGGCTCGGGCAGGCGAACGACATACCAGGGCGGCGCCGTGACCGAGCCGTCCTCGGCAAGCTCGGCGAGCATGTCCTCAGCCGCCGTGCCGAGTCCGGCGGTGGCGAGGACCACCACCACCGGGGCCCGATGGATCCTGCGCAGCAACGCACGGAGCCATATGACCGAGCTCTCGTCCATCCACTGCGCGTCGTCGAGTACGAGCACGAGGGGCCCGGCTTCGAGAAAGACACGGCACAGCGCCGTCATCGAGCGGTCCGGGTCAGCTCCCAGATCAGCCAGGATCCGGGTGAGCACCGCACCATCCAAATTGGACTCAACTGCCGACGCGCGAGCGGCGATCAGGCGTGCCCCCTGCCCGGTCACGTGATCGGCGATTCGCCACAACATCGCGGTGCGGCCAGAACCCGGCGGCCCGGTCACCTCGAACACGGCTCCGCCACCGCGACGCAGGCTTCTGACGAGCTCAGTGACGAGTTCCTGTTCGCCGATTCTCCTGGTCACGCGACACTTCGGGCCCGCTGAAGTCGATCACTGGTCACCCCGTGAGGCTATTTGTTCCCTTATGACACGTCAACGACACCGTGCAAACGGACCGATAGCGGTCAACGCCGCCGGCAGCCCGCTGCGGCCCCGTACGCCGAGCTTGCGGTAGGCGTTGGTCAGATGCTTCTCCACGACCCGCACACCCACCTGCATGAAGTCCGCGATCTCCTGGTTGGAACGGCCTGCCAGCGCGAGCTCCACGATGCGCTGCTGCGCACCCGTCAATGCGCATCCGCCGTCGCCCTGCCCGGCAGCCGACTCCACTCGTGCGACCAGCGGACTTTCCCCGCATTCGACGGCCACCGCCGAGGAGCGTTCCACACAGTGACGGTCTGCTGTCCGCGTGCCCACCTGCCACAGCGCCCTGGCCAGTTCGAACCGATTGGCAGAACCTTCGAGAACGCTCACGGCCTGCCGCAGCATCGCGACACCGGCGTCCCCCTCGGTCATCGATCCGAGGTGACACAAGGCTCTGCCGACTCCGGCTGCCGAACCCCACTCCACCGCGAGCGCGTGCTGTTCCGCGGCCAGCTCCCGCGCCGCCGCGACGTCACCCGAGCGGTGCAGAATTCGGGCTGCCTCCGAACGCCACGGATACAACACGGGATTGCGCCAGCCGAGCTCCTTCAACTGACTGCCGGCGTCCATCAGGTGGGCGAGCCCGGCTTTGAGATCCATGGCCACCACGCTGGCCGCGCCACACAGCATCTGGTACACGACCGACAGCGCCGGGTTCCGCGTTCTCTCCTCGACCAGCGGAACCAACCGGCTGACGAGGCGGTCGTCCTGCGTCTCCCAGGCGACCGAGCCGAGCGTCACCAGCACCTCGGAGGCGAGTCCGTCGGTCCCCGCCGTGTCGAGGATCTTCTCCGCGAGGCTCCGCGCCGCGGCGATCCGGCCACGGTGCAGAAGCACCAACATCTGTTCAGCCTCGATGAAGACCTGCTCCGTGACGGACTTGGCGGCAACCGCCCGCTCCAGCGCGCTGTGCAGCCAGACGGACAGGGCGTCCACCGAGTCAGCCGCGCACAACGTGGTCACCAGAGTCGCGATCGGCGTGTGGACATGATCCGGCCGGGGTGGTGCGTGCGCCAGCAACCGCTGGGCGGACGCCGCGACGTCACCGGCACGCCACGTCGAAGCGATCGTCGCGCAGTGCAGCCGCACCGACAGCAGGTCGCGCCCCGCACTTGTCGTCGGAAAGGTCTCGTCCGGACACTCGCCCAGCCGGTCGACGCACCTCACGAACCTGCCTGGCGCCATGCATTCGGCATGGTGCGACCGCGCCTCGATCCGCAGAGCGAGGTCACCCAGAACATCGTCGTGCGGTCGCGCTGCCCGCAGCTCGTCCTCGATGCTCTGGACCAGCTCTCGCACCGCAGGAGGCGCCTCGACCAGGGCTCCCGGCACGAACCTCGCCGCGATCGCGGCTCGTTCCCGAGTAGCGGTCACCATCCGAGCCCCGACCGACAGGTGCAACGCGGCAGCGGCACGATCGACGCCACGCTCCGCGGCGGCCAGTTCGACGAGCAACGTCGCCCGCCTCCGTCCGGCCTGAGGTTGCTCGAGCAGCGCGCGGCGGAGGTGCTCCACAGCGACCAGAGGCGCGCCGCGCTCCATCGCCAACACGGCTGCTGTGCGCAGGACCTCGACAGCCCAAAGCCCCTGGGCGAACGTGATGGCCAGCAGCCGGCCGGCCACGACCTCGGCGGGCCTGCCCACGTCGTGCAGCAGACGAACGGCCCTGGTCTGCAGCCGAACCCGGTCCGCAGGAGCCATCGTCTCCTCGACCGCCTCCCGCACGACGCGGTGGACGAATCGCGGCGCCGACTGGTCGACGAGGCCGAGCCTGTCCATCGCCCGCAGCGCGGTCATGCAACCGACCTCGTCGACCTCCGCGAGAGGCACGATCAACTCGGTGTCCGAGTCGTCGCCCAGGATTGCCATCGCGTCCAGGACGGAACGAACCCACCGGGGCTGTGCACGCAGGCAGATGACGAGTTTCTGTCTCGAACTCTCCGCCAGGAGTGGACGTTCCAGCTGAACGACATGAGCCGCTTGGCGAATGACCTGCTCCACGAGAGGCGAGCCGGACCACACGTCGCCATCGCGCACGCAGACCACCATCACCACCGGGATCCGGTCCAGCCGGTCAGCCGAACACGCGAGCGCGCGCAACGACTCCTCGTCCGCCCACTGCAGGTCGTCCACCGTGATCAGGGCCAGGCCGGCCGTGACCAGCACCTCGTGCAGACCATCCGGCCGCGTCGAACCGGAAAGCTCACCTCCGGTCAGCTGGTGCACCACGCCGAACGGGAAGTCTCGTTCCTGCCTGGCCCCGGTCGCACGCATCACCCGGACGTCCAGGCTCTCCGCCAGCCGCTTCGCGTCCTTCAACGCCGCCGAGCGGCCACAGCCCAACGGTCCCCGAAGCACCACAAGTGAGCCCGCACCGGACCTTGCGAGACGGAGTGCCGTCGCGATGACTTCGAGGCCCGTCATGCTCTGGTGGTGCGCAAACTGTTTTTGAGCGCGGCCAGCAGGTCCGTGCGCAGCTCGACACCGAGCTTTCGGTACACATTGGACAGATGACTCTCGACGGTGCGAATCGTCACGAACAGTTCCTCGGCGATCTCACGGTTGGTGGCGCCGGCCGCAGCGAGCTCTGCGACCCGCCGCTCACGGCCGCTGAGCGCGTCCGCCGGCCTCGCGCCCAGTTTCGGCATGCGTCCACCGGCCAGGACGAGCAGTTCCCTCGCCTCCGCTGCCGCCGCGCGATCTCCCAGGCGGATCGCCATGTTGATCGCGGTCCGCAGGTGCTCGCGGGCCGCCTTGGCGTCACCGTCCGACAGCCGCACCTCGCCCAGCAGACGCACCGCGCGGACATGCAGCGGCCGGGCAGAAGACGCGGACAGTTCCGTCACCGCGGCACCCAGCAACTCCGCCGCCACCGTCCCGGTGGCCGCCATTCCGCTGGCCATCAAGCTGAGTCCCCTCGCTTCGAGGGTGTCCCACCGCCGGGCACGTTCGGCACCGAACTCGGCGAGTTCGACGGCCTCCTCGCGCCGGTCCAGGCGCACCAGCAGACAGACGGCATCCAGCCACCACGGAGCCCACACCGGATTGTGAATGCCCGCGGACGTCAGCTGCCGCCCGCACTCGAGCAGGAGGTCCAGCGCACCGGTGAGATCGCCACGGACACGGCGAACAGCCGCCTTCATGACCATCACAGGTCCGTACGTCCAGCCGAACCGCGGCTCCCCCACCCGGTCCAGGTGTTCCTCGGCCTCAGCGATGTCGCCCTGCTTGAGCAGGATCGAAGCCATGGTCGCGCAGGGCAGTGCGACCTCCACCGGCGTCACCGCCCGCTCGACGACCTCCAACGCGGTCTGTGCGTCGGCATGAGCCTCCGCGAGATCACCGGCGTGATCGAGCAGACCCGCCCTGGTCGCCAGTGCCAGCGCATGAATGTCGAGCGCGCCGTCCACGCCGCTCGTGGTGATCAGCCTGTCCAGAGCCGACATCGCTTCGGCCGGCTCACCGGACAGGCCCAGCACCGCCGCGGCGGCGAGCGCCGGCCCGGCGTGCACCACCGACCCGGGAACCAGGCCCAACCTGGCCAGGTCGAGTGTCGACTGGACGGACTCACCGGCCAGCATCTCGGCCTGAGCGGCCACACCGGAGATCAACCGTCCTGACGCGGTGTTCGGCACCCGCCGGGGCGGCACCCGATAGCGCGTGAGCAGCTGCGCGGTACTGGCCTGTTTGCCCAGTCCCACGGTCAGCAGCACAGCATGCACCTGAAGCAGCAGCTCGCTGTCGATCCGAGAGTTCTCGCCCTCGTCAAGGATCATGGCGAGCCGGTCGAACGCGGCCTCCGACCACGTGGCCGCGACCGCCATCAGGCCCAACCGGCACAAGATCTTGACCTTCTCGCCGATGTCCGCCATCTGATCGACGACCTCGGTCAAGCGGGGCAACGCCGCGGCAGGCCCCATCATGACCAGCACGTCCGCCAGCTCCAGCAAGGTGGCCGGGTGGCCCGGTACCTGGTCGAGAACTCGTGTCAGATACCGCTCGGCCAGCTCGAGTGCTCCTCGCCGGACGGCGGCCGCCGCCGCTTCACGCAGAGCGCAGCACATCCAGACCTCGGGCAGTTCAGGCAGCCACGTGAGCTGACTGGCGACTTCCTCAGCCGGGCGACCCTCGTCGTTGAGCAACGTCGCGGCCCGATGACGCAGTTCCGCCAACCTTCCGGGTGGCAGAGCGGACAGCACGGCACCGGCGATGTCCTCGTGCCGGAACTCCAGTTCCTGGGCAGCAAGCACTTCCTTGCGGCGCAGCGCATCCACCGCGCTCGTCACGAACGGCTCTGGCAGCTCGAGAAACCTGCCCACCGTTCGAGCGTCGGCGGGACCGAGCACAGCGATCGCGCAGGCCACCTCGTGAACGTGTCCTCCTGGCTCTTCGAGCAGGTCCGGCAAGCACTCGGTGACCATCTGCCGGCCCAGTTCCTGAGCATGCTCCACGCCGCTCTCGTCCGGAGGTACCTTGCGCGCGCACAACAAGGTCAGCAACGTGTGCAACCGCAACGGGTTCCCGCCCGTGATCCGGCCACACGTCTCGGCGAACAACGGATCGGGGCCGCGGCCGAAAGCCCGCTCGATCAAAGTCACCACGTCAGGGGCGGACAACGGCGCGAGGTCGATCATCATCGCCGGACTGATGTCGGCCATTTCCGCGAACAGCAGGTCGGCCTGCTCGACGACGCCGGGCTGCCAAGCCAGGACGACCACCAGCGGTAGCTCGGCGGACCTCCGCAACAGAAAGTCGATCCAACGCAGTGTCTGCACATCACAGGCGTTCGCGTCGTCGAGCATGATGACAAGCGACCGGTCCGCCATCACGTTCACCGCAATCCGGTACAACCCGCACAACACGGCATAGTGGTCGTCCGGCTGCCCGGTGGTTTCCAAGACCGGAAGCGCCGAGCCCGCGGTGAGCCCGAGCGGCTCGAACAGCTCGCGCACCGTGCCGTACTCCGCGGCCAGGGCACGACCGGTTGCGCACAGCACCGTCACATCGTCCGAGCCGAGCTCCCGCCGAGCCGCAGCCAGCAGACTGCTCTTGCCGATTCCCTTCGAGCCACGCACCAGAACCAGGTGTGCACCCTCGTCACGGCTGGTCTCCGCCAGACGGACGAGGTTCTCGCACTCCGCCTTCCGACCGACCAGGTCAGTCACTGTCGCTCCTCGATAACCAAAGCCGAGCCTGAGCATGTGAAATCGTCACGATTTGCGTTCGGTCGGCACCCTTCCGTAACCGAGCCGGGTGATGCAACCGGTACGTCACATCTCGGAGGGGTGCGGCGGCGTCGATCCCTTCAACGACCCCGCCCCGGTCCTTCATGCCACGAGGGCGAGGCTTCGACGATCTGCTGGGCCCGAAGCCAGAGGTCACGGTTCAGCCTGAACAGCAGAGCGGACACCGCGCGGACCAGAGATGTTCCATGGCACTGGACTGCTCGCTGGAGGTCCCCGCCGGTTCGGGACCAAGGACCTTGATTCCCCCGATTGGGCCGTTCGGGGTAACGGTGCGTGTCCGCGTTCCGACACCACGACCGTACCTGCACCCTCGTTCTGATCGGTGACAACATGGCACAGGCGGCTCGTCGGGGACTCATAGCAGTAGTCGTCGGTTCAGTGATGATGCTCGGCGCGCCCACCGCGCTGGCCACCTCGTTCAGCGATCCCGCGATCACTTTCAGTGGTGACGGCGTCACGTCGAACGGGGTTTTCCACGCCAAGTCGAGCAAGCAGCTCAGCTTGGTCGTGCACACCGCGAGCAGCGCGAAGTGCGTGCAGATCTCCGGCCTCCCCAGGCAGACTTCCAACGGCTCCACCACGTGGACGTTCGCGCTCACGACGCCGAACGGCGCGGACGGTGTGCGGTCCATGACCGTGACGATCGGCGAGAGCTTCAACGCCAACAACTGCACCGTGCGCGTCGCCACCACGACCGCCTCGTACGTGCTGGACAACACCGGTCCCGCGGTCGCCGCATCGCTCAGCCCCGCCGCGAACGCCGCCGGGTGGAACAACGGCGACGTCACCGTGTCCTGGGTCGCCAACGACGGCACCGGCGTCGGTGGCGGCACGACGACCGCCCCGACGACGATCTCCGGTGACACCGGCGGTCAGACGATCACGGGCCACGCGACCGATGCGCTCGGCAACGTCGGACCCGGGTCGTCCGTCGTCGTCAAGAGGGACACCGCCACACCGTCGATCAGCACGAACCGTGCACCCGCCGCCAACGCCCATGGTTGGAACAACACCGACGTCACCGTCGGCTTCACCTGTTCCGATGCGTTGTCACAGATCAAGAGCTGTCCCGGTGCCGCGACGGTTACCGGCGAAGGTGTGAATCAGTCGGTCGCCGCAGCGGCCATCGACAACGCGGACAACGCGCAGAGCACGACCGTTGGCGGCATCAACATCGACAAGACGGCGCCGACTCTCACCACGAGCACGAAGATGGCCGACGGCACCCCGTACGTTCCGGGCACATGGACCAATCAGAAGGTCGTTGCCGTCTTCGACTGCGCCGACACACTGTCCCAGGTGGCCACTTGCTCGACCGAGACGTTCCTCAACGGTGAGGGCGCGGACCAGTCCGCCAGCAGTTGGGGCAAAGACTTCGCGGGCAACACCGGCACCGCGAGCGTGACGAACATCGACATCGACAAGACGGCGCCGGTCACGAGCGCGACCGCGCCGCAGACGGCGTGGAACAACACCGACGTCACAGTCGCGTTCTCCGCGAGCGACGCGCTGTCCGGCGTGCGTGAGACGCGATACAAGGTCAACGGCGGCGCGGTCCAGACCGGCGACGAGCTGACGCTGAACGCACAAGGCACCTATGCGGTCGAGTACTGGAGCACGGACAACGCCGGCAACACGGAGTCCACGAAGACCGTCACCGTCAACATCGACAAGACACCGCCGACGATCACCCACACGCAGTCACCGGCGGCGAACGCCAACGGCTGGCACAACGGCGCCGTCACGGTCACCTTCACCTGCGGGGACAGCGGTGGTTCCGGCGTGGCGAGCTGCGGCCCGAACCAGACGATCAGCACCGAAGGCGCGAACCAGGCGATCACCGGCACCGTGACGGACAATGCGGGCAACGAAGCTTCCGACCCGGCCACGGTCAGCATCGACACCACCATCCCGACCATCACGCCGTCGGTCAACGGCACCGCGCAGAACGGCTGGTACAACCAGGACGTCACCGTGTCCTACGAGTGCGCCGACGCACTGTCCGGTGTGGACACCTGCACCGGAACGCAAACACTCGGTGAGGGCGCGAACCAAACGGCTACCGGCACCGCGACCGACGCGGCGGGCAACAGCGCCACCGCGAGCGTCACCGGTGTCAACGTCGACAAGACCGGACCGACGCTCACCGCAACGCCGAGCACGACCGGCTGGAGCCGGGAAGACGTCGAGGTGACGTGGGTCTGCACCGACGGCGGCTCCGGCGTGCTCAGCTCGCCGCCACCGAGCACCGTCACGGGTGAGGGCGCGAACCTGTCCGCCTCCGCCACATGCACCGACAAGGCGGGCAACACCACGACGGCGACCGTGTCCGGGATCCGGATCGACCGCGGTGTGCCGAAGACGACCGCGAGCGTCGTGCGACCGTTTGACAGCGGCTGGTACGCCGACAGCGTCGAGGTCACGCTGTCCGCCACGGATGCTCTCGCCGGCGTCAGCCTGACGCAGTACCGCATCGACAGCGGCGCGGTGCAGCAGTACACGGGTCCGTTCTCCTTCACCACGAGCGGCAAGCACGTGATCGCTTTCTGGAGCATCGACCAGGTGGGCAACCACGAGAGCCCCGAGGGCAACGAGTTGGCGCTGTGGATCGACGACGCCGCTCCGACGATCACCGGCAGCCGCACACCCGCCAACGGACACGGCTGGAACAACACCGACGTCGTCGTCTCCTTCGACTGCGCCGACAGCCAGTCCGGCGTGGCGAGCTGCGGCGAGCCGGTCGTGGTCACGGCCGAGGGCGCGGGCCAGAGCACCAGCGCCACCGCCGTCGACGGCGTCGGCAAGAGCACGTCCGCGACGGTCGGTGACATCAACATCGACCGGACAGCGCCCGTGCTCACCGGATCCCCGACGACCGGCTGGCACAACTCGGACGTCACCGTGCACTGGACCGCGCTCGACGGACTGTCCGGTGTGGACGAGTCGACACTGCCCGCCGACAGTGTCGTCACCGGAGAGGGCCGCGGCCTCGCGTCCGGCACCGTGACGGTGAAGGACAGGGCGGGCAACGAGAGCGCACCCGCCTCCGCGACCGGAGTGATGATCGACCGCGCCGGTCCTGTCATCAGCGGCGGCCCGATCACCTCGCCGAACGCCGCCGGCTGGTTCCGCGACGAGGTCGTCGTCGACTTCGCCTGCGCCGACCCGAAGCTCGCCGACGGAACCGACGGCTCCGGTGTCGCCACCTGCCCCGGCAGCGCGGTGCTGAAGACCGACGGAGCCGGCCAGTCCGTCACGAGCGACGCCGCGACCGACATCGCGGGCAACACCACCAAGGGCAGGACAGTCGGCGGCATCAACATCGACGGCACCGCGCCGACCAGCAGCAGCGACAACCAGTGCACCAAGACGAACGGCTGGTGCACCGGCCAGACGGCGAACGTGGTGCTGACCGCGACGGACGCGTTGTCCGGCGTGCAGGAACTCCACTACCAGATCGACGGCGGCGCCGAGCAGGTCGCCGCAGGCGCGAGCAAGACCCTCACGGTCCCGCTCGACGGCAGCGGCGCGGGCACCGTGACCTACTGGGCCGTGGACAAGGCGGGCAACGCCGAACCCGCGAACTCGGTGTCGCTGAAGTGGGACAACATCGCCCCGGCGGTCACCCACACCACCTCGCCGACACCCAACGCAGACGACTGGAACAACAACGACGTGACCGTGCACTTCAGTGCCAAGGACGACGACGCCGGTTCCGGTCTGGACACCGGATCCATCACGCCGGACGTCGTCATCAGCACGGACACCAACGGCCAGGTCGTCACCGGCTCGGCGAAGGACGTGGCCGGCAACGTCGGCACCGACTCGGTGACGATCAAGCTGGACAAGACCAAGCCCGCCATCACCGCCGAGATCGCCGGTGGCGTCAAGCCCTGGTTCACCGCACCCGTGAAGGTGCACTTCACCTGTGAGGACGCGGGATCCGGCATCCCGGCGACCGCCTGCCCCGACGATGTCGTGGTCAGCACGAACGGTGCAGGCCAGTCGGTCACCGGCACGGTCACCGACCGGGCGGGCAACAGCCAGAGCGTGACCGTCGGCGGGATCAACATCGACACCGAGGCCCCGGCCTTCGAGTCGGTCAGCGTGGCCGACGGCGCGGTTTACCGCTTCACCGCACCAGCTCCCATCTGCGCCGCCACGGACACGGTTTCCGGTGTGGACAGTTGCGTCGTCGTGGTGACGGCACTGGCGGATCCCGGCGCGCACACGTTCACCGCGACCGCGAAGGACAAGGCGGGCAACACCAGCACGCGGTCCGGGAGGTACCAGGTCCACCTGTACGACTTCAATGGCTACCTCCAGCCGATCAACGCTGCCGGCGGGCCGACGAGCGTGTTCAAGGCGGGCAGCACGGTGCCGGTCAAGTTCCAGTTGCGCGACGCGGCAGGTGGATTGGTGGCGTCGCGGACTCCACCCCAGTGGATCGTGCCCGTCCGCGGCGGCCTCCTGACCTCCTCGGTCAACGAGACAGTCGTCCCCGGCTCGGCGACGACCGACGGCACGTTCCGATGGGATGCGACGGCACAGCAGCACATCTACAACTGGCAGACCAAGGGTTTGCCCGCCGGGTACACCTATCGGATCGGCGTCAGGCTCGAGGACGGCCAGATCCACTACGTCACGGTGGGCCTGAGGTGACTGCCCCCAGGGAAATGTGAGGTTGCCCCCGAAGACCGGACACCGGGGTTTCATGCCACGACGGCGAGGCCTTGACAACAGCTGACGTGGGTTTCGTGGGGTGTTCGGTGGTCGAGTGTCGAATGTAGACGGTTCGACCTCGGTGGTGCAGGTCAGCCGCTGGACGTCCGGCCCGGCCTTGTCACCAGGGCCCGGCACGACCGTCCACCTGCCGTTACCGCGTTCAGTGAACGGGCCGGCGGGCGCAGCCGTGGACGGCTGGTCGTCGAGGACGTCGCGCGCAACGTTGCCAGTGAGCGCCATCAGCACGACGGTGACGACCACCAGTGCTCAGTAGAACCTCATCGCGGCTTTCACCTCCCGCGCGAGGTCGCGCGAGACGCGCATCGTTCCAAGTCAGCGTCTGGTCACGGCCTGACGGTGCCGCCGGTACCAGTCTCGCCGCTGATCCAATGGTAGTGCGATTCGTGAGATCAAGTTCGTGAGCAACGCCCCGATCACGAGCCACAGCACCGCCGCCACGCCCTCGTTCAGCAGCGCGGCAAGCGCTTCGTTGTCCGGGGTGAAAAGACCGCTCGACCCGAGGTTGATGCCGCTGGCCCAGTTCGTCACGAGGGCAGCGAACCCGTGGCTCATGCTCGTGCCTGCCACGACCAGGAAGACGTGCACCAGCAGAACGGTGGCGAACACCCAACAAACGATGCCGGTGACCGCGCAGATCGTGCGAACGGTGCGCACCTTGGTGTAGCCGCCTCGAGTGGCGACCTTTTTCTCGACAACCGCAGGCTCCGCCCATTCGAAGGGGAACCATCTCTCGGGCTCTGGTGACTGTGTCATGCCTTCGGCTACCCGGAGCAGTTCGGCTCAGAAACTCGTCAAAGTCGCTGAACAGCGATGACTTGCTCCGAGTCGATCCACTGTGACCGTCCACGATGGTCAGCCCTGGGATGTGGAAGCGAACTGCACCAGTAACACTGGTGGAGACGAAGGAGGCTGTTGTGAAACGGCTGGGCGTGGTCCTGCTCGGAGCGGTGCTGCTCGCCGCCGGGATCCTGTTGCTGGTGCTGCCAGGCCCAGGGCTGCTGTTGGTGCTCGCCGGTCTGGTCACGCTCGCCTCTGAGTTCCCCAAACTGAAGCGCTACGTCGATCCGGTGCGCCACCGCGCCATGAAGGCGGCCGAGCGCAGCGTGGCGTCACCGCTGCGCGTAGCCGTGTCCGTGGCGACGAGCTTGGCGCTGATCGCGGCGGGCGTGCTGTGGAGCATCATGCGATGGCTGCCGTTCGCGGGGTGGAGCACAGGCACGAGCTTGATCCTGTCGGGCCTGATTCTGCTCGGACTGCTGGGGTGGAGTTATCGCAACCTACGCGTCCGATCCAGTTCTCCGAGATCACGCAACTAGTACTGCCAGATGCCTTGTCGCGAGCCGAAGGCCAAGAATCGAGGTCGACCGCCGAGTCGATGAGGGAAGCCACCTGCAGTGGGACACCGAGCCGGACGGCGAGATTTGGGGACGTTGTCGAAACCGAGAACAAGCGTGAGACCGACGACCGGCCATGATCACCGTGACCGCCTGGGACACGCTCTGCAGCATCTGTGCGGAAACGGCTTTCGCCGACATCAGCCGACACCACCGTCGAGATCCACCCGAGGACGCTTGATCAGCGGGTTGCGGTGACCAAATGGCCCGCAGCCCAACACCTCACGCGCCTAGCAGCCACCGCCTGGTTCGACTGCCGGATCGGCTCTGCGATCGGGTGGTCTGGTCGTGGTGGCGTGTGTTGCCGCGCTCGGTGAGGCCGACGGTGGTTGTAGTGGGACAGATAGTGCTCCAGCACTTACTTCAAGTGATGCTCGTCGATGATGAGTAGTCGGTGCCACTGGCTTCTCCGCCTGGGTCAGTGCCAGATCCAGACAGGAGGAAAGATCATGGCGTGGTCCCGTGCGCGGCTGGAGATCTCTGGGCCGCTGACGCCGTGCGCGGCGGGCTTCATCGAATGGTTGGGGCACAAGGGTTATGCGCAGACGACGGTGCGGACACATCAGCGACGCTGATCCACCTGAGCCGGTGGACGCAGACAGCAGGAATCGACTCCGCCGAGTTCGGCCCGGCAACGCGTTTGTGGTCGAGGAGGCGCGCCTGGCTCCCTGGTCGCTGGCGCATCTTGCGCCGGCGCTACACCTGCCGGAGCGAAAGGCCGCCAAGGCGAGGCTCAACGAGTTGATGGCCGAGGTGCAGCAGACCGGCGCGGAACTCAAGAGCGTGGCGCCCCTGCTCGTCGACTTCCCCGCCGAACTCGACGGCATGTCGGTGCTGTACTGCTGGCTGGAGGGTAACCCGGCGTCCTGTCCCCATCAGACCGCAGCCGGCGTAGCCGCCGGCGTTTCCTCGCGGGCGCGGGCGCCCACACCGCGCACGAGCAGGTAGCCGACCATCCAGACCTCGCCCACGGTCGCGGGCAGGGCGAGCGCGTCGACAACGCCCTCCGCGCCGGGGACGAGGTAGCGCACGAACGCGCTGAGCAGGTAGGCGACGCCGCCGGCGATGAGCACCCAGCCGAGCGCGCGCGGCATCCACCCGGAGCGGAGCACGCACCAGCCCATCGGGATCAGCCACAGGCCGAAGAACAACGCTCCGACGCCCCACAGGTTCGCGCTGACCAGGTAGAGCAGTTGGACGGTGGCGGCCGTGTCGCCCATCGGCTCCAGCGCGACCTCGAGCGCGGTGGCGAGCATCGCCGCGCTGGCGAGGATCGCGACCGCGTTGACGAGGCCGAACGCTGCGATGCCGGCGGCGGCGAACGAATCCGCGGTGCGGAACAGCCGGTAGAACCACGCGGCGGCGAGCGCCTGCGTGACGACCACGAACAGTTCGAACGCGACGCCGGCGCGGGCGAGCGTCTCACGCTCGACCAGGTTGGCGAGCGTCGCGGCTGGGTCGTCGGCCGCGAAGAGTTGCGACCGGACGAGCAGGAAACCGAGGCCTCCGGCGATGGCCAGGCCGAGGTAGAGCAGGCCTGTCGTGCGGGCGGTGCGAACAAGCGGGTGCATCGTGGCTCCTTCGAAGGCCGAACCAACCTTACGTTGTAAGGTAACTTACGATGTAAGGTACTGGCAAGAGTGAGGAGACACGTGACAGCCAAGGCATCCCGGACGCCGCTCAGCCGCGAGCGCGTGTTGGCGGCGGCCGTCGCCCTGGTGGACTCCGACGGGATCCAATCGCTGACGATGCGCCGCCTCGCGGCCGACCTCGGGGTCGAGGCGATGTCGCTCTACTACCACCTGCCCGCCAAGGAAGCCCTGCTCGACGGCGTCGTCGAGACGGTGCTGGCCGAGATCGACGCCGCGACCGCCCGCCTCCCGACGAACGGCGACGACGACTGGCGCGCGCGGATCCGGCGGCAGTTCCTCGCAGCGCGCCAGGTCATGCTGCGCCATCCGTGGATGCCCGGGTGCTGAGCACGCGCCGGACGATTCCGCCAGGCGTGTTCGCCTACTACGAAGGCATCCTGGGCGCCATGATCGGCGCCGGGTTCTCGTACCGGCTCGCGCACCGCGCGCTGCACGCGTTCGGCAGCCTGCCGCTCGGGTTCGTGCAGGAGATCTTCAGCCCGGGAGCGGCCGACGGCGGGCCGGAGGACGGCGTCTCGGAGGCGGAACTCGCCGCGCTCGCCCAGCAGATGCCGCACCTCGCGGCCATGATGGCGACCGAGATGCACGACAGCGCCGATCCCACGCTGGGCTGGTGCGACAGCCAGGTCGAGTTCGAGTTCACCCTCGACCTGCTCCTCGACGGGCTCGAACGCCTCCGTCGCACGGCCGGTGCCCAGGGCTAGCGAAGGCGCAGGCGGTGCGCCGCGGCGGTGCGGTTGCCGACCCCGAGCTCGGGCAGGATCCGCGACACCGCGACGACTTCCGCTGCGTGGGTGCGAGGTTCACCAACCCACAGACCTGCTGGCTGTCGCAACCTGCTCGCTGACGTCGACTTCGCCGTCCTGGTCCGGGACCGCGGTGGGAATCGCATGAAGTCCTGTGGCCATCGCCCTCGCGGCTGCGGCCACCGGACGCGTCCCGGCCGTATCGGTGCCCCGGCTATCGCTCGCGGTGCAGCACCAGGTGTTCGTGGTAGAGGATTCCGTCGCGAACGTCGCCGGTGGCGGTGAAGCCGAGATCGTCGAAATAGTCGATGTGGTTGCCCGTGACCGTGTATCGGCCGGTGTAGGCGCGTTTGCGGCCATCGCGTTCTTCTTCGTAGCGGCCATTGGGCAGGAGTTCCTGACGGATGCGGGCGTCGGAGGTGACCCACATGCCGATGTGTAGGTGTGGTGCGGTGGTCGGCCGTCGGCTGATGTCGGACATGGTCGCCTTTCGTTGATCTGCGGCGTGCTCAGGACGAGTGCGCGGCTTTGAGGATTCGGTCGCGTGAGGCTCGGACGTCTTGTCCGAGCGCGGACACGTCGATGTCGAGGACGGTGCCTGCCCACTTGCGGACCTGGCCGGCGATGAACACCGCGTCGATGTTGCGGGGGTCGGAGCCGAGGACGAGGGTGCCGATCGGGTCGTTGAGCGGCATGTTGTTGAGGTCTTCGGCGTGCAGGAGCAGCAGGTCTGCCTGCTTGCCCGGGATGAGGGAGCCTGTGACGTCGCCGAGGCCGATGCTCTTGGCGCCGTGCAGGGTGGCGAAGTCCAGCACGTCGTGGACGCCGATCCGGGCGGGCGTGGCGGTGGTGCCGTACGCGGCGTTGACGGCGCGCATGCGCTGGATGGCGTGCAGGGTACGCATTTGCGTGAACATGTCGCTGGCCAGGGCGACCTCGACGTCGATGCTCAGACCGGGGCGGATGCCGACGGCGAGTGCTTCGTCGATGGCGGGGATGGCGGTCTCGAGCCCGATCTGCGCCTCGGAGGTGGGTGCGAGGGACACCGCGGCGCCGCTGTCGGCCATGGCCTGCCACGCCGGGCCGGTGAGGCCGGTGCAGTGGATCAGCGAGACGTCCGGGCCGAGGATTCCTTCCCCGGCCCAGCGCAGGATGGCGTCGGACGAGGAAGTGCCGAAGACGGCGTCGACGCTGACCCCGATGTCGAGGTCGTGCGCGATGTGGGCGAGGCGGGGGCCGTAGGCGAGGTCGGGTCCGGCGATCTCATCTGTGGCCAGCGTGGCCAGGCGCAGGGTGATGAGGCTGTCGCGCGTGGAGAAGTAGGTGTCCTTCAACCGCGCGAGATCGGCTGGCCACTGGCCTTCCCAGTCGCCGAAGTGCGGGCGCATCGAGGCGTGCACGCCGCGGATGCCTGTGTCGACCAGAGCCTGGACGGCGGCGTCGGAGTGGCCGGGTGTGCGGGAATTGTGGGAGAAGTCGAGCATCGTGGTGATGCCGCTGTCGATGGCGGTCAGCGCGGCCAGCTTCGTCCCGATGTACATGTCCTCCGGCTGGTAGGCCGGGGCGATGCCAGCCAGGGTGGACATGACGTACTCACCGAGGTCGTTGACGTCGGGCATGACGCGGCGCAGCTGTGCCTCCCAGGCGTGCCGGTGGGTGTCGACGAAGCCGGGAGCCACGATCGAGTCGGTGGCGTCGACGACGATCGCGTCGACGACCGGCAGCTCGGGGGCGACGGCGGCGATCGTGTCGCCCTCGATGAGCACGTCGCCTCTGGGCAGGACGCCCAGTTCGGGGTCCATGCTGACGACGGTGGCGCCGGTCAGCAGGACGCGGCGTCGCGGGTCCGAGACGCTCCGGCGCAGCAGTTCGTGCGTGGTGGACATGGTCGTTCCTGCTCTCTTGTGATCAGCGGGTCAG
>NZ_VSRL01000229.1 GCF_012184385.1 Lentzea indica | reverse complement strand
CGAACGCCGCGCAGTCGCACCGCCGTCCTGGCAACTTGGTCCAGCACCGCGCGGTGCTCGTCGAACGACCCCCGCGCGTCCTGGAACACGTACTGCACGGCGGCCAGGTCGGCCCGCGGCCGGCGGCGCAGTGACCGCGCGAGTGGCCGGTCGTGGAGCAGCACCTCGCCGGTGGCCTGCTGATGGAGACCGGCCAGGCAACGGCCGAGGGTGGTCTTGCCGCTGCCGGAGCGGCCGACGACCGCCAGGCGTTCGCCGACCTCCAGATCCACGTCGTGCAGGACGGTAGCGTTGCGGTACCGGGCGGTCAGGCCGCGGACCCGCAGGCGTGGCGGCTGCTCGGAAACCTCCGCGGACACCGGCGGCACGGCGTCGAGCAGCGCGCGGGTGTAGTCCTCGCGGGGATTGGTCAGCAGCTCCTGCGCCGGCCCCGCTTCGACGACACGTCCTGCGCGCAGCACCACGATCTCGTCGGCGAGTGCCCGCACCACCTCCACGTCGTGGGTCAGCAGCACCAGCGCCACGCCGTGGGCGACGACAGAGGCGAGCTCGTCCACGATCTCGGCGCGGGTCAGGGCGTCCTGCCCGGTGGTGGGTTCGTCGGCCACCAGCACCGCCGGGTCGCCGACCAGTGCCTGGGCGAGCACGACCCGCTGCTGCTGGCCGCCGGAGAGCTGGTGCGGATAGCGGCGCAGCAGGTCGGCAGGCACCCGCGCCCGGTGCAGGGCCGTGTCCACCAGTTCGCCGGGATCACCTTCGTGCAGTGCGGCGATCTCGCGGAACACGGCGTCCAGCCTGCGCACCGGGTTGAGCGCGGAGGCCGGCTGCTGAGGCACGAACCCGACGCGTCCGCGCACCTCGACGCGCCCGCTCACCGACACACCGGAAGCGTGTTCGCCGAGCAGGGCCAGGCCGGTGGTGGTCTTGCCACTGCCCGAGGCGCCGACCAGCGCCAGCACCCGGCCGGCGGACACCGCGAAGCTGACGCTGTCGAGCAGCACGTGCCCGCCCGCCTCGGCGCGCAGGTCTTCCACGTGCACGACCGGGGTCATGTCCGCACCTTCCTCAGTGCGCGGTCGAACACCAGGTTCACCCCGACGGACAGAGCGACGATCAGCAGCGCGGGCACCACCACGGTCAACGGCTGCAGGAACAACCCGCCCCGGTTGCGGTCCACCATCACGGCCCAGTCCGACGCGTCGGGCGGCACGCCGACACCGAGGAAACTGGCCGACGCCACCAGGTACAGCGCGGCGGTGAGCCGGACACCCAGGTCGGCGGCGAGCGTGCGCAACATCGACCGTCCGGTGTAGACGATCGAGGTCTGCCACCACGACTCGCCCTGCATTCGCATCGCCTCCAACGCGGGCCGTCCTGAGATCTCCAGTGCCGTCGCACGCGAAAGGCGGGCGACATCAGGGAAGTTGACGAGCGTGACGACGCCGACGAGCACCGCGAGACCGTGTCCGGTGATCGCGGCCACGAGGATCAGCACCAGCAACGACGGCACCGCCAGCAGCACGTCGAGCGGCCTCATCAGCAGTTCGTCGACCACCCTCAGCCGAGCGGTGGCCGCGATCACGCCGTAGGGCACACCGACCACGTAAGAGAACGCCGTGGCGAGCAACGCCACCAGCACGACCGTCTGGCCACCCGCGAGCACCTGGTGCCAGGCGTCGCGGCCAACGAAGTCGGTACCCAGCAGGCCCAGCGGCATGAAAGGGGCGCTGCGGGTCTGTTTCTCCGGCACGAACAGGGGTCCCAGCAGTGCCAACGTCAACGGCACCGCGATCAGCAGCCAGCCGATGCCCGCCCGCTTCACGCGACCACCTCCGCGCGTGGCGCCAGGCGGAACGCCACCAGGTCGGCCAGCAGGTTCACAGCCACCGTCGTGACCGCGAAGACCACCGCGAGGCCCTGCACCACCGGCAGGTCGCGTGCGGCCACGGCGTCGACCAGGACGGTCCCGAGGCCGGGGATCACGAACACCGCTTCGACGACGATCACCCCGCCCAGCAACCAGTCCGTGGTGCGCGCGACCTGTTGCACGGCCGGTGCCAGCGCGTTCGGCAGGGCGTGGGCGAACCTGATCCGCGTCTCGCCGAGCCCGAGGCGGCGGGCGTGGCGCACGTAGTCCGACGCCAGCGCGTCCACCATGCCCGCGCGCACGAGACGGCTGATCGAGCAGATCGGCCGCGCCAGCAGCACGACCAGTGGCAGCACCAGCACCGCGGGCTGGGCGAACAGGTCCGCGCCGACCGCGGTCGGCGGCAGCCACGCCAGCTGCACGCCGAACACCGCGATGAGCACCACGGCCAGCGCGAACTCGGGGATCGAGTGCAGCGCCACGCTGACCGACGTCAGTGCCCTGTCCAGCAGGCTGCCCTCGCGCAGCGCGGCCAGCACACCGACCAGCACCGAGATCGGCAGCAGCAGCACCAGGGTCAGCGCCGCCAGCACGACGGTCGGGCCGACCCCACCGAACAGGAACTCGGCGACCGGTCGTCCCGACACCAGTGACACGCCGAAGTCCAGCCGCGGCAACCCGATCAGCCACTCTGCGAACCGCTCGGGAGCGGGACGGTCCAGGCCCATGACCGCGCGGATCTGGGCGATCCGCGCGGGGTCGGGATTGTCGCCGGCCAGTGCCACCGCCGCGTCTCCCGGCAGGGCCTGCACCAGGAGGAACACGAGGGTGACCACGGCGAGCACCTGCACCAGCCCGAGCGCGGCCCGCCGGGCCGTGTAGGACGCGAGACTCAACCCAGCCACACCTTGTCGAAGCGGGCCCAGTCCAGCGTGTTGGCCGGCGCGGTGGAGATCCCGCCGACGTTCGGCTTCGCGCCCACGATCCAGTCGGCGAAGCCCCACATCAGGTAGCCGCCCTCGGTGTGCTGCATGCGTTGCATTTCCCGGTATGCGTCAGCGCGCGCGGCCTGGTCCGAAGTGGACACCGCCTTCTCGTAGAGCGCGTCGAACTCCGGCCGGGCCCACTTGGTCACGTTGGTACCCGCTCCCTTGAGCAGGCGTTGCGCGATGTGGGTCTCGATGGGCATGGCGCCGGAGCGGAAGCTGGACAGCGAGCCGTTCTTGAGCGTGTCGGCCCAGTAGGTGTCCTTGTTGCCCTGGGCGACCTCGATGGTCAGGCCGGAACCCTTGGCCTGGTCGGCGAACACGGTGGCGGCCTCGACCATCCCCGCCGCCGCGGTGGAGGTGTCGAGCTTGACCACCAGGCCCTCGGCGCCGGCCTTGCGGATGAGGAACTTCGCCTTGTCGACGTCGCGCTCCCGCTGGGGGAGGTCGCCTGCGTAGTGCTGGTAGCCCTTGCCGAACAGGTCGTTGCCGACCTGCCCGCTGCCCGCGAGCACCGACTCCACCAGCTGGGGCCGGTCGGCGAGCAGGAACAGCGCCTCGCGCAGGTCGCGGTTGTCGAACGGTGGCCGGTCCAGCTTCATGGCGAACGCCTGCACGGCGCTGTTGGGCGCGCGGTGGATCGTCATCCGGTCGCCGGAGGCGTGGCTGCGCGCGGTGGTCGGCGTCAGGTCGTGCGCGTACTCGACCTGGCCGCCCAGCAGAGCGTTGGTGCGCGCCGACTCCTCGTTGGCGATCACGAACTCCAGCTCGTCCAGCAGCGGTGCGCCCTCCCAGTAGTCAGCGTTGCGCTTGAGCAGCACGGACCTGCCCGGCTCGAACGACACGAAGCTGAACGCTCCCGACCCGACGGGCTTGCTGAAGTCCTCGGCGCCCTCGGGCACGATGTACGCGCCGAACGCCGCGAGAGCGTTGGGGAACTCGACGAACGGCCGCTTCAGCGCGAACTCCACCGTGCGGTCGTCGACCGCGCGGCTGTTCGGCAGGTCGATCAGCGTGAGGCTCGACTTGGCGCGGAACGCGCGGTTCGGGTCGAGGATGCGCGCATAGCTGGCGAGCACGTCCTGGGCGCGCACTGGTCTGCCGTCGTGGAACGCCGCCTTGCGCAGGGTGATCCGCCAGCGCGTGAGGTCCGCGCTCGGCTCCCACTTCTCCGCCAGACGCGGCTGCGGCGACACGTCGCCGCCGAGGTCCGCGAGCTTGTCGAACATCGCCTTGGACCGCGCGGCTTCGACGAACAGGTTGGCCAGGTGCGGGTCGAGGACCTCCTTGGCACCGCCGCCCGCGAAGGCGGCGCGAAGCCTGCCGCCGGTGCGCGGCGTGGAGGAGGCTGGGGCGGCACCGCTGCCGCACCCGGCGAGGGTGACGACCGTCAGGCCGGTGGTGAGGCCGAGGAAACCGCGGCGGTTCAGGGGCATGCTGGTTCCTTTCCATGGTGCCCGTCTCGGCGGAGGCGGGCCACGACGTGGAGGCGGTCGCCGGACAGCGCGCCGCTCAGCGGGGCGTCGGCCGTCCACGGCTGGTCGGTGCGAGGGCCGGGTGTGTCGAACAAGGCCAGGACGTCGAACCCGGCCAGGTCGAGCAGATGGCGCAGCTCCTGGGGGAACAGCAGCCGCCAGGCCGACCGCTGCACGAGCGGTTCGGAGCGCCCGGCCCACTCCCACGTGCGGCGGCGGCGCAGCAACTGGGCGGCGTGGTCGATCCACAGCTCGGTGTGCGACGTGTACTCGATGCCCCGCCATGTCACCGAGCGAGTGCGTACGCCGTCGAGAAGTTCGGTGTTGCCGAGGAAGAACGCGCCGTTGCGCATCTCCGCGACGAGCAAACCGCCGGGCTTGAGATGTGCGCGGCAGCGGCCCAGGAACGCGTCGAGGTCGGCGTTGGTGTGGCAGTACAGCATCGCGCTGTCCAAACAGGACACGACGTCGAAGCGACGGCCCAGGTCGAAGGAGCGCATGTCGGCCAGCGCCACGTCGACCGCCGGGTGGTGCTCGCGCACGTGCGCGAGCATGTTCTCCGAACTGTCCACCCCGGCGACGCGATAACCGTTGCGGGACAACCAGCCCGCGTCGCGGCCGGTGCCGCAACCGATGTCGAGCAGCTCCCGCCCGCCGTCGAACCGGGTCACCACGTCGTGCACGAACCGGGCCGCGACGTGCTCGGGGTCGGGGAACTGGTGCTCGTACAGCTCGGGGTTGTCGGTGAGCAGGTTCATCGGGCGACCTCCGGCTGCGGTGGTGTGAGCGCGCCACGGCGGTGCAGCCAGGCGACGCCCCCGGCGCTGGCGAGTCCGATCGCCACGCACAACAGCGACGCGAACCGGTCACCGAACCCGGTCACCCAGCCGATCGCGGTGTTGCCCAGTGCGGCGGCCAGCCCGGATCCGAGGTAGAACACGCCGAACTGCGTGCCGGCCAGGTTGTCCGGGCCGAACGAGGGGATCAGGTCGTAGACCAGCGGGTTCGCGATCATCACGCCGACCGCGAGCGCGAGCGTGGCCACCAGCACCGGTACGAGCCCGGACCACAGCGCCGGAACGGCGAAGCCCACGCCCATGACGGCCAGGCCCACCGCGATCACCGGCCCCCGCGCCCTGTCCGACAGCAGACGGGTGATGCGGACCTGGAACAGCAGCGTGGCGGCCGTGGAGACCACGAACAGCGCGGCGACCACGCCCGCCGACCCGGTGGCCTCCTGCGCCTGGATCGGCAGCAGCAGGTAGAGCTGGTTCTGCAGGACGAACATCCCGCTCAATGCACAGGTGAACGCCACGAACCTGCGGTTCGCCAGGCATTCGCGCCAGTCGCCGAGCACCGATCCACCCCGGCGGGTGGCCGGCCGCGCCGGCAACGCGACGGCCTGGGCGATGGTCAGCACCGCGAAGATCCCGGCCGCCACGACCGCGGCGACCCGGAAGTCCCACAGCAGCAACACGCTGCCCAGCACCGGCCCGAACAGCGCGCCCGCCTGGGCGTAGACGTTGAATCGGGCGAACGCCTCGGTGCGCGCCTCGCCCGCCTCCAACGCGATGTACGCCCGCACCGCCGGGTTGAACAGCGCCCCTGCCAGCCCGCTGAGCACCGACGCCGCCAGCACGACGGCGATCGAGTCACCGATCGCGAACAGCCCGAACCCCACCGCGCGCAGGGCGCAGCCGGCGAGGATGACGGTCCGCGGCCCCAGCCGGTCCGACGCCGTACCGCCCACCAGGAACAGGCCCTGCTGGCTCAGCGTCCGCACCCCGAGCACCACGCCGATCACCGCAGCGGACATGCCCAGGCC
Source organism: Lentzea indica (assembly GCF_012184385.1). Taxonomy (GTDB): domain Bacteria; phylum Actinomycetota; class Actinomycetes; order Mycobacteriales; family Pseudonocardiaceae; genus Lentzea; species Lentzea indica. The sequence goes on along the minus strand of NZ_VSRL01000229.1, from coordinate 8,285 downwards.
GCCCAGGTGCGCGGCGAGGTAGGGGATGAGCAGGTAGAAGCCGGTGTTCACGGCGAACTGGTTGACCAGCAACAGTCGTACCGGCAGCGCGAACCGTTTCATCGTGGCATCACGCCCAGCGCCTGCAGCGAAGTCGCCGCGAGCCTGACGGCGTCTGCAAGTACCACCAACTCAACATCAACAAGCGCTTTGCTACTACCAACAGCTCTCGGCTTAGTTCGGCAGATGTCGAGCAGGTTGGGTGTGGTTGACGGCGATTCGATCAAGGGTTGGTGGTACTTGCAGATGCCGGTTGGAACCTGGGTGCTGTCCCGGTTGACGAGCAGCGGGGCGAACCGGGTCATCGCCGCACCACGCCCAGACCCGGCGCCCCGGACAGCCGCAGCGTGCCGTTCTCCCCGCCGATGCCCGACCACGGATCGTGGGCGAGCAGCAGGTGCCCGTCCAGGTCGACCCACCTGGCGTGCCCGGCGAGGTGGACCGCGGGCGCGATGCCGAGCGAACTGGCCACCAGGCAGCCGAGCATCACGTCCAGTCCGCCGTCGCGAGCGGCCGAGATGATGTCCAGCGCGGGCCGCAGGCCGCCGCATTTGGCGAGTTTGACGTTGACGCCGTCCACCGCGCCCGCAAGCTTCCGCACGTCGGCGACCGTGGCGGCGTCCTCGTCGGCGACCAGCGGTGCCGGGCACCGCTCGCGGACCCACGCCAGTGCGTCCGGGTCGCCGGGCGGGATCGGCTGTTCCACCGCGGCGAGCGTGACGCCGGCGGCGGTGATCCGTTCCACCGTCCGCACCGCTTCGTCGGGGCTCCAGCCGCCGTTGGGGTCGAGCACCAGCCGGGCGTCCGGCGCGGCGGTCTGCACCGCGGCGACGGCGGCGACGTCCCGTTCCGGATCGGTCCCCGCCTTGACCTTGAGCACGGAGAACCCGCGCCCTGCCAGCGCGGCGGCCCTGACTGCGGCGTCCTCGGGCGTGGTGATGCCGATGGTGTAGGCGGTCGGGGTGTCGTGCCATTCCGGGACGCCGACGAGGGCGTGCACCGGCACGTCACGACCCAGACCGAGCAGGTCGTGCAACGCCGCGTCGACCGCCGCCCGCACTCCCTCCGGAATTGTGCTGTCCGCGTGCAGGGCGTCGAGCGCGGTCTCCGGCGAGTCCGCGTCCGCGAGGACCGGCCGCAGCCGGTTCAGCAGGGACGTGATCGCCTCTACGTCGAGCCGGTAGTAGGTGCTGGTCACCACCTCGCCATGGCCGTGCCGCCCGTCGTGCTCCACGATGACCCGCACGGCGTCCCTGCGGGACATCACCGACCTGGAGATGCGCAGCGGCGTGTCGAGTTCGAGGCCGTAGACCTCCCAGTCGATCTTCACGCCAGCATCCCTGCCCTGGCTGCCCTGGGCGCGACGACCGACCGGCACCGCGTCCAGCCCGTCGCCTCGACGCGGTACGGGTCGCCGATCTCCACCGGCCGGTCGGCTGACGGCCCGAACAGGCCGCGGGCGTGGCAGAAGTCGTCGTCGAAGATCGTGCCGAGGTAGCGGTGCGGGCCGTCGGGGAAGATGGTCGCCACCACCGCGCCGGGCTCGACCCTGGCCGCCCAGGCGGCGACCAGTGCGACGGCGCCGCTACTCCAGCCGCCGGTGACGAAGGCGTCGCGGGCGAGTCTGCGGCAGGCGTCGACCACCTCGACCGGGCCCAGCCAGTGCACCTCGTCGAACTCGGTGTAGGCGACGTTGCGGGGGTGGATGCTGCTGCCCAGCCCGCGCATGACCCTGGCCCGCGCGGGCTGTCCGAAGATCGTGGAGCCGACGGTGTCCACGCCGATCAGCCGCACGCCGGGCCAGTGCCGGCGCAGTTCCCTGACGACGCCGGCGCTGTGCCCGCCGGTGCCCACGCTGCACACCAGCACGTCGACCGGGTCGAGCTGCTCCACCAGTTCCCTGGCGAGCCCCGCGTACCCCCTGGGGTTGTCCGGGTTGTTGTACTGGTCTGGCCAGTAGGCGTCGGGGAACTCGCGCAGCACCGCTTGGAGCCGGTCCAGCCGCGCCTGCTGCCAGCCGCCCACCTTGTGCGGCCGGTCCACCACCTCCAGCCGGGCCCCGTGCGCGCGCAACAGGGCACGCATCGACGGCTCCAGTTCGCTGTCCACCACCAGGACCACCGGGTGTCCGTATGCCTGGCAGGCGAACGCGAGGCCGAGGCCCAGCGTGCCGCTGGTCGACTCCACGACCACCGCGCCGGGTCGCAGCTCACCGCGTTCGCGAGCGGCGTTCAGCATCGACACGGCCGGCCGTGCTTTCATGCCACCGGCGCTCAGGCACTCGAGCTTGGCCCAGAACCCGCCGTGCGGGTGGGGCAGCGGTGTGTCGATCCGGGCGACGGGGCTCTGGCCGAGGAGATCGAGCAGGTGCCGGTTCTGGCGGGGGATCATCACGACGGGCGCTCCGTGTAGTGGTGGATCGTCGTGGGACCGCCGTCGAGCCAGAAGAACGGGTACGGCTCGGCTGACACGGCGCGTACTCCGTTCCCGATGAACCACGGCAGGATCGCGCTGGCCGTCTGCGCGAACAGGACCACCGGTTTGCCCGCTGCCAAGGCGTGACGCAGGAGCGGCTCGAACGTGCCGTTGCCGACCGTCATCCCGGACGCGAGCACGAGGTCGCAGCCGTCCAGTGCGCTCTCCGCGTCGGTGGTGATCGGCTCGTCCCACTCGGTCCGGCCGCCCTTGAGGTCGCACGGCACGTAGGTCGCACCCCGCTGCCGCAGATGGTGCAGCAGCGAATTGACCACGCCGACAACCAGCACCCGATCGCCAGGTGCGGGATCCAGCAGGTGCACCACAGCGTCCGCACGGGCCATGGACTTGGTCAGCGAGCTGCCGGGACCGATGGTGACGGACTTGGTGGCGGACAGGTGGTGCGGGCGGACGTGCGCCAGATACGCGTCCAGCGCGGCGGTGCGGACGGCCAGGTTCGGGTGGCCGAGCAGATCGAGCACCGTCGCACCGACGCAGCCGTGCACCTCGTCGTCGGTGACGTCCTCCACCGCGCAGGAGCCGACCGCCTCCTCCACGCGCAGGCTGACCACGGTGTTGCGGTACGACTGCCCGCGCGTGGCGTGCCGGGCGCCCTGTTTGGTGATGAAGCCGACGCTCACGGAGCACGTTGCCGGGTCGGGACCCAGCTCGCCGGCTCGGACGAGTTCGACGAGGTCGGCGAGCGTCACGCGGACTCCTCGGCGTAGTCGACGGACAGACCGCTCACGAGCTGCTCGGCGCGCGCACGCGCGCCGAGACCGGCCGGGTCGGTCACCACGACGTGGCCGAGGTAGCTGTTGTTGCTGGTGGGATCGCCCGCCCGGTGGCCGGGCCGCTTGACCGTCCAATCGACGACGTCAGGCGTCGTGGCGAGTGTCTCGGCGCCGTGGACGGCGGCCACCAGCCCGGAGCGTTCGGGGAGGAGGAAGGAGATCGCGGCGCTGCGCACACCGGTGTCCGCCGGGTGCAGCTCCGGTCGTTCACCCACGGCCAGCTGCGCGTACGCGGCGGGCAGGTCGATGCCGGTGACGCGCCGGACCAACTCGGTGATCTGGTTGCCGGCAGGCCGGGGGTTGACCTCGACGAGCTTCGGGCCGTCGGGGGTCAGCTTGACCTCGGTGTGCGCGACGCCGTGGTCCAGGCCCAGCGCCTCGATCGCGGCGACGGCGACCACCTCGGCCTCGGCGGTGGGCAGGTCGGCGGGGAACATGTGCCCGCTCTCCACGAACCACGGATCGCCCGCGATGCTCTTGTCGGTGACTCCGACGACGTGCGTGGCGCCATCCACCGTGACGGTCTCCACGCTCACCTCGGGCCCGGTCAGCAGCTCCTCCACCAGCACGGTCCGCACCCTGGGCTGGTTGCGGGCGTTGACCGGGAACGCCTCCATCGCGGCGAACGCCTCGCGCAGCGCCGACTCGTCGGCCACCTTGCGCACGTGCATCCCGGCGCACAGGTCGACCGGCTTGACCACCAAGGGGTAACCCAGCTCCGCTGCCGCCTTGGCGAGCGCGGGCCAGTCGTCGGCGAGGGCGAAGCGAGGGCCGGCCACACCCGCCTCGCGCAGGGTGATGCGGGTGAGGTCCTTGCGGCAGGCCCGTTCGACGGCGAGTGAATCGGGACCGGGAAGGCCCAGGTGCGCGGCGACCCGCGCGACCGCGGGGAGGTAGTAGTCGCAGGAGGAGATCACGCCGTCGAAGCGCAGGACCGCGTGCAGCCGCTCGACGTGGTCGAGCAGCGCGGTCACGTCGTTGGTCTCCGCGGTCAGCACGTTGTCCGCGGCCAGCAACGGGTGCGGGTGCGCGGGGGCGGCCCGCAGGTAGTGGTGCAGGTCGCGGGTCATGAAGGTGAAGCGGTGCCCTGACTCGTTGATCGCCCTGGGCAGCAGCGAGCTCATCGCACCGACCCAGCTCTCGATCATCAACAGGTGAGCCACAAGTCCTCCTCCTCGGCCGCGAGCCCGCGGCGGAACGTAAGGAACATGGTAATCATTGTCGGTCCGACTTCGACACCGCCTCTCGGGAACGGTGGCCACGCGGCTCTGATCAGCACGCACTCGCGCTGAAACGCCGCTGACCCCGCCACGTCAGCGCCGTTTCAGCAGTCGATGCCACGGTGCTGGCGACAGATCGAGACGAGGGAGCGAGAGCATGATGCGCATCAACCGAATCGCGGCCGGACTGGCCGTCGCGGCCATGACGGCGTCCGCCTCGGGGCCGCCACCGCGCCGGCGGGAGCAGGGCAGATCGCCTCCGCGCAGGTACCAGAGGTGATCAAGGTGCCCGCGGGCAACAGACAGATAGCTTTCTTGCAGGCGCACGGAGTCCAGACCTACCAATGCGCCAACGGTGCGTGGAGTTTCCTGCAGCCGGACGCGATCCTGGAGAGCTACGGCAGGGCAGTCGTGCTGCACACCAAGAGTCCTGTGTGGACGTCCGTTGAGGACGGCAGCTCGGTCACCGCCACGACGGTCGCCAGCTCACCGGTGCCGCTCGCCGTGCCCCAGCTGCTGCTGAGGTCCACCGGCAACCGCGGCCCCGGAGTCCTCGGCGCTGTCACGTTCGTCCAGCGGCTGAACACCACCGGCGGCCTTTCACCGGCCGGTGCCTGCAAGGACGGCGCGACCGCGTCGATCCCGTACACCGCCGACTACGCCTTCTGGGCCGCTACGCCGCACTACGCCCGAACCCGGAATCACGGCCGGCTCGGCTGATGAACGGCATAGGCGCCGGGCGTGGTGCCCGTCCACCTGCGGAACGCGCGGATGAACGTGGCGGCGTCGGCATAACCCAGCCGCAGCGCGATCTGCTCGACGCTGAGGCGGTGCAGGGTCATGAGCTCGATGGCCTTGGCGCGCCGGGCTTCGTCCACGAGGTGACGCAAGGACGTCCCCTCCGCGGCGAGGTACCGGCGCAGCGTGCGGGCCGACAGGTGCAGACGTGCGGCGATCAGGCCGGCGTCGGTCACGCCTTCGGCGATGATCGTCCGCACGTTCTGCGTGACGCAGGGGGAGCAGCGTTCGCTCAGCAGCGAGCGGCACGCGCGCTCGCACACCGTCATGGTGAGCGGATCTGACTGGGGCAGTGGGAGATCCAGCACGGCGACGTCGGCGATGATCGCGTTGTGCGGCGCGTTGAACCGCACCGGCGTGCCGAGAGCTTTCTCGTAGTCGACGGACGGCGACCGAGGGAGGCGGAGCTCCACGCGCATCGACGGTGGCGACTCGCCGAGGATGGTGCGCAGGATGCCCGCCGTGACCGCGATCTCCCGCTCGACGAGGAACGGCCTCAGCGCCGCCGAGGAACAGTCGTCGTCCACGATCAAGCAGGCCTCGCCGCCGGACACCCGCATGCTCAGGCCGGTGACCGCGTAGGTGAGCGGCAGATACTGCATGGCGAAGTCGACGGCACCCCGGACCGTCGGGCAGGTCAACAGCGCGAAACCCCAGACACCGTAGGCGCGCAACGAAAGCCGCTCGCCGACCGCGAGCCCGACGCCGGACGCGTTGCCGGTGGCGGTGACGAGGTTGGCCGCGACGGCGAGCTCCTGCGTCCCGCTCACCACCGTGTTGCTGCCGCCGTGCAGCATCTCGGGGGAGATTCCGGTGTCGTGCAAGCACTTCCGCGCGTCCACGCCGTGCTCGGCGCCGACCTCGACCATCGCCCGCACTCCTGCCGTGCCACGGCGGAAGCGGTGCGAATGGCCGGAAAGGTCAACACGTCGGCCGCGATGGCCATCAGGCGACACCGTTGATCTCCCTAACCTCGAACCAGGTTGAGGGCGCCGGTGCCCGAATCCGATCCCACGATAGGGGCGGCCGGGACACCGACCTGCGGCATCACCCGGACGCCGATGATCCAAAGGAGCACACCATGACCCGCACAGTGCTGGTGACAGGCGGCAACCGGGGTATCGGCCGGGCGATCGCGGAGGCGTTCCTCTCCGACGGTGCGAAGGTGGCGGTGACCCACCGAGGCGGTGAGTGCCCGGTGGGAGCGTTCGGTGTGAAGTGCGACGTGACCGACGGAGAGCAGGTGGACGCGGCGTTCACGGCGGTCGAGTCGGAGCTGGGGCCCGTGGACGTGCTCGTGGCCAACGCCGGGATCACCGACAGCACGCTCATCACCAGAATGACCGAGGACAGGTTCACCTCGGTGCTGGACACGAACCTCACTGGCGCGTGGCGCTGCGCCCGGCGTGCCGCCACGCCGATGGTGCGTGTGCGGAACGGCCGGATGATCTTCATCTCCTCGGTGGTCGGGATGTACGGCAGCGCCGGCATGGCGAACTACGCCGCGAGCAAGGCGGGGTTGATCGGGCTGGCCCGTTCGCTGGCCCGTGAACTGGGCAGTCGCGGCGTGACGGCGAACGTCATCGCGCCGGGATACGTCAACACCGACATGACCGCGTCGCTGCCCGAGCAGTACGGCAAGCAGTACCGCGACTCGATCCCGTTGCGCCGCTTCGCCGAACCCGAGGAGGTCGCCGCCGCGGTGGTGTGGCTCGCCGGTGACTCGGCGCGGTACGTGACAGGTGCCGTCATCCCCATCGACGGCGGGCTGGGGATGGGGCACTGATGCTCGCCTCGGTGCTGCTGATCGATGACGAGGTCCTGGTCCGCAGCGGGTTCCGGCACGCGTTGGAAGACGCGGTGGACGTGGTCGTGGTGGGGGAGACCGCCCGTGCGGGCCGATGGAGTGCTGCTCGCGCAACGACATCGGCCGCACGTGGTGATCACCGCGGACGTCACCGAGCTGGCGCGCCTGCGGACGTGCGCCGTCGGTGGCGTCATCGCGCTCGCCGTGGAGGGCACCGACGAGCAACTGCACCGGGTGCTGACCGACGGCGCACGGGGCTTCCTGCTCAAGCGGTCGAGCCACGAGGAGCTCCTCGCCGCGGTGCGTGCCGTGGCGAGGGGCCACGCGTACCTCTGCGCCGAGGTGACGGGACGTCTGCTGGACCGGTTCGAGATCGTCCCCCCGTCCGAGGAGATGGATCGAGGGCTGGGGCTGCTCAGCGACCGCGAACGCCAGGTGCTCGTCAGGATGGCGCGCGGTCGCAGCAACGACGAGATCGCGCGGGAGCTCTACCTGACCTGCGCCACGGTCAAGTCCCACGTCTCGCACATCCTCGCGAAACTGGGCCAGCCGAACCGGATGCACGCGGCACTGCTCGCGCAGCGCATGGGGCTGCTCACCCGGACCGGGTGAAGGCCAGCACGACGTTGTGACCGCCGAAGCCGAACGAGTTGGAGATCGCCGCCCCGACCCGCGCGTGCCGCGGCCGGTCCGCGACGATCTCCAGCTTCACGTCGGAGTCCTGGTCGTCGAGGTTGCGCGTCGGCGGGATGACACCGTCCCGCACGGCGAGCACGGTGAAGATCGCCTCGACCGCACCCGCGCCGCCGATCAGGTGGCCGGTCACCGACTTCGTCGCGGTGACCAGCGGGTGCGGGCCCAACGCCTCCAGGACGGCGGCCGCCTCGACGCGGTCGCCGACCTGGGTGCCCGGTGCGTGCGCGTTGACGTGGGTGACGTCGTACGGGCTCAGCCCCGCCGACCGCAGCGCGTGCCGGATGGCGCGGATCTGGCCGTCCGGTGACGGCGAGGTCATGTCGTGCGCGTCGGAGGTCATGCCGATGCCGGCGAGCCGAGCGGCGATCTTGGGTGCCCGCGCGCGGGCGAACGAGCCGCGTTCCAGCACGAGCGCGCCCGCACCCTCGGCCATGACGAACCCCGTCCCGGCCGGAG
>NZ_VSRL01000228.1 GCF_012184385.1 Lentzea indica | reverse complement strand
GGTCGCCGAGCGACGTGCCGGACCCGCTCGACAGCACGTGGTTCAACGCGCTGCCGTCGACGATCCCTGCCGAGGTCGGCCAGCTGGACCACGGGTAGCCCCAGCGGCTTCCCAGGTCGGGTCGTGACCCGTCCGCACGTACTGCGCCTTGCCGCCGATGACGATCTGCACCGAGGTGCGCCCCTGTGCGATCCGGTCCGTCGAGCACTGCGCGGCGTCGACGACGTCCGACGTCTCGTCGCAGAACGGGCGATCCTCCGCGAGCCCGGTGTAGGGCCAGATCGTCACGCCCCACGCGAGCATCACGCACATCAGGAACGCCAGCAGCGAAGGGGAGAAGCCGACGCGCGGTGCCACCGCGCGTGCCGGCTTCGGTAGCGGTTCGGTCCTGTAGTGCAACGTCACCGCGATGATCACGCCGATGCCGAGCGCGACCGTGGACTGCACGCCGTAGGAGAGGAACGGTGCGGTGATACCCGAATGCGGCACGGCGTTGACCGTTGCGGCCAGCACGAACAGAAACTGCGCCAGGACCATGCCCGCGAACCCGCCGACGAACAACCGTTCCGGCGACGCCGCCTTGCCCGTCGTGCGGCACAGCTTCGCGAGCGCCGCGGCCAGCAACGCCAGCAGCGCGCTGAGCAGCAGCACGACGATGCCTCCGAGCTTGCTCCAGATCACCGCGAGCACGAGGTCCGAACTGCCCGCCGGCACCGTGCCGGACGTCGTGTCGGCGAGCCCGCGTCCCCACAGTCCGCCGTCCGCGATCGTCGCGAGCGACTGCGCGATCTGCGAGTGCGTGCTGGCGAAGGCACCGGCCAGCGTCTCCTGGCACGGGGACGTGCCCGCGGGGACCACCGGTGGCGGCGTGCCATCAAGAGGGTCCACACAGGACTGTGCCCAGTTGTGGACCCACGGGTTCCGCTGTGTCTCCCACCGCGTCGTGATGTACGAGGTGGTCAGCATGACCAGGAAGCCCACCGCGGCCAGCGCCAGCAGCGGCACGAGCATCGGCCGGGTGTACGTCCACGCGGTCCGCGTCGCGGCCACCGACCGCGCAGCGCCCCGCCGTCTGCTCACGTCGAGCGCCTGCGCCACCTCGGCGCGCACGACGAGCCACACCATCGTGACGGTCGCGGCGAACACCGGGATCAGCGGACCGATGTCGGACTTGAGCATGCTCGCGACACCGACCACACCGAACAGCACGAACGGGTACAGCAGGTGCCGCCGCGCCTTGACCGCGTGCGTCAGTTCGCCCCGCGCGTCCCGCAACCGCTTGCGCTGGATCCGGAACCCGTACGCGTGATCCGCCAGCATCATCGCGAGCACGGCGAGGTAGACGATCTTTCCGTACTCGGGCGTCGCGATCCCGGCGAAGGTGAGCTGACCGTCACCCACCAGCGGCGCGGCGAACAGCACGAACACCACGACCAGCCCGCCCGCGTGCCACCGGTCGTGCCGCGGCCTCTCGAACCGGATCCTGCCGGGACGCACCTTCACCATCATCAGGACCAGCACCAGCGCGAGCGCCGCCGCCGGCAGGATCACCTTGGTCAGCGCGCTGGCGGGCGCGTCCCCCTCGAGCGCGTCGACGAAGCCGACCGCCGGATCGCGCACGACCTCCAGCCGCACGGTGAGCAGCAGTCCGAAGAGCACCAGAACGCCGGTCGTCAGCAACACCGCCAGCGCGGGGCCGGACACCACCGCTTCCTCGCGGCGGGCGTGCACCGCCTTCAGCAGGTGCAACCCGAACCCGACCGCGATCAGCACGAGCACCAGCACCGCGAGCGTCCAGTGCGTGGTCCGAAGCCCGGATCCGAGCCAGAACCCCAGCCACAGCAGGACGAACGGCCACCACAGGCTCGGTTCGCCACCGCGCAGCAGCACCACGGGCACGGTGAAGAACCGGTTGGGCTGGGGCGCCCCGAGAGCGCCGATGGCCGCGGCCGGCCGGTTGGTCAGGAACCGCAGTGCGTTGCCGATGGCGAGTGCCAGCCCGAGAAGGACGAACGACCGGCTGAAACCGTCGATCCCGCCGAAAAACATCGACAAGTACGCGGAGAGGCCATTACTCATCGCCGCTGCAGCCCTCCGATTCCAGTGCGGGGTGAATGGGGTGTGACAGGTGCAGGAAGGGGACGTCGCGCGGACGTTCTTCGGCTGTACCGCCTTGCTGATCGGGGCCACCTTGATGGGCGTTACGGCGATCGCGAACATTCATGATTCACTCGTTCGGGGTCGTAACGCCGGGTGTCGACTGGTCGATAACCAGGGCCGTTCATCTCTTTGTGTGTTATTAAGCAAGTGGTCTGACCACTGCTCATTCACGGCTTCTATGGGGGTGGCTGCGACGGAAAGCCCAGGTCACGGCCGTAGGTTTCCATCAGTCGCCGATCTATCGGTCTCGTCACGGCCGTCGGCAGGGCGGGCTTCGGGATGTGCATCTGAGCAACCCGGGTTTTCTTTGTGTGGCCGGCGGCGCGGAAAGCCGGCGTGGACGAACAAGCCTAAGCGAGTCTCTCGCTCAATGGTTTGAGAGATCGCGGGCAAATGAATGACAAAAGCATGTCACCGCCGTACGCGGCCGGGCCCGTCATGTCCAAGGAGAACGCAAAAACGCTGACCGGCCCCGTGTCAGGGCCGGTCAGCGTTTGCGACCGTGAGGGGTGCAGGCCGGCGTTGGCGCGCTCACCGACCTGCTTCTGTTGCAGCCAGATCGAAGCCTGGAGTCACTCCGGTTTGCGGGCGACGAACCGGCCGACCGTGAACACCCCGGCGGCACGGGCGGCGTCGAGCACCCGCTTCCCGTCGTGGATGACGGTGCTGAGCTCGCCGTCGTAGCTGCCCCAGCCCTGACCGTCGTCCGGCGGTGTGCTGCCCCAGCACTCGACGCCCGGATACAGGTCCTCCGCGATCTCGACGACGAACCCCGCCGCCTCGATCATCTCGCGGTAGCTGTCCACGGTGCCGTGCCCGGGAATCGAGATGACCTCCTCCACCGGGCGCATCCACTGAGCGATCTGCTCGTCGGTCTGGTACTCGCCGAACGCCCTTTGCAGCCAGTCGACCCCCACCAGGCGTGCACCCGGTTTGAGGATGCGGAAGACGGCGCGGAAGAAGCTCGCTTTGTCCGGCAGGTGGCACACCGATTCGAAGAAGCTCACCATGTCCAGCGAGTCCGTCGGCCACGCGACCAGCGTTTTGTAGTCTTCGTCGCCCGCGGTGAGGAACGACACCTGGCTGCTCATGCCCTGCTCGGCGCAGTACTGACGAGCTTGCTCGCTCAGCCACTCGTTGTTGGAAAGACCGACGAACGACGCACCGCTGATCGAGGCCATGTACACCGTCGTGCCGCCGACCCCGCTGCCGAAGTCCAGCGCGGTTCCGCCGGGCTGCAGATCGGCGGCCTTGATCTGCTTGAGCGCCAACGCCTTCGCCGCCTCGGCGGGGGACAGGCCCGCGGTTTCGGACTCCAGGTCACCGTGGTGCCAGAAGGGCCCCATGAGCTGCGAGTAGGCCGGCCCCGCCGTGTCGTAGTACGTGCGCACCTGCGCCTCGACGGTACCCATCAGACCTCCACGTCCCAGCGTTTCGCGACAGCGCGCACGATCGTGCCAGACCGGCTCCAGTGGCCACATGCGGCCAAAGGGGCGAGCCTGCCGCCGGATTCCCCACGCAGTGTCACCACCTGGCCGGCGCCCAGCGCGTGTCAACCAGAGAAGGATGAACGTCCGGCGGAAACCTTCAATCCCTGCGAAAGACGTGGACAAGTACGCGAAGACCCATTGCTCATCGCCGCTGCGGCCCCGCCGAATTCTCGCTGACCACCTTGGTGATCGAACGGACTTGATCGGTGTCACGCCGGCCGCGGGCATTCTCGATTCACTCGTCGGAGCCGTAACGCTCGGTCGTTCCGCGACTTCGGGGCAACGTTCTCGAATCCTGGCCGGCGTGCCGCGCCGAACCGGCGACGGCCACGACCGCGGTGACCGGTGGCCCCTGGGTGGCCTGACGGCCGTGACCGAACGGGCCGCCTGTCACGATCGCCCCGAGCCGTCAAGACCCGCGCGCATTTCCGAAAACCGCCGGTGACACAGTGCAACCACGGAGGTTGCACTCCGTTCTTGGTCCGGAGACGTCGCACACCCGTGTCAAGTTCGCTGTCATTACTGTCTTGTTTCGAGTGTTCAGTTCGCGAAAGTCCAGTTCGGACCGCATCGGCAACCCGTTCTACCTGCGAGAGCGCGTTCATCCACCACAACCGAGGTTCGCGTGGGCGGGACCGAACACCGGATAGGGGGTGTTGCGATGGTCATGTGACTGAGTAGTCTGCACGGACCCCCAAGATCATCGCTGTTGGTCAAGCGGTGCTATCTTTCCGTCGCCAATTCGGGTCGTCGTGGAGCGTTGTGAAGCTGAAGACGGTGCCTGAGACGAATTACAAGACAATTCGTTCTCGGCTTACTGGTGTCGTGGTGGTACCCAGCATCGTCCTCCTGGTGATGTGGGCGCTGTTCTCCTCCTACACGGTGTTCGAGGGGCTGTACCTCCAGCTGATCGCCTCGGGCGTGCGAGACGCGTCGATTCCGGCTGTGCAGTCGTTCGCATCGCTGCAGAAGGAACGTGAGCTCAGCATGACGAGCCTGAGCAAGCCGGGCTCTGGCACGACCGCGTTGCTCAAGCAGCAGCAGGAAACCGATGTGGCCCTGGGCAAGATGAAGACCGCGTTCGCCGAGCTCGCCTCCCAGGCGCCGCAGGAGGTCGTCGACGGGATCGGCAAGCTGAACGGTCTGCTGGACCAGCTTCCCGACCAGCGCACGCGACTCGAGTCGGGCACGGCGTCCAAGCCCGAGATCTACCGCTACTACAACAGCGTGCTGGACGCGGGCCTCTCGATGTTCAACACGCAGGCCCGCATCGTGCCGGACGCCGAGACGACGCAGAGCGCGCTCGCCGGCATCCAGTACTTCCAGGCCGCCGACTCGATGTCGCGGGCAGGCTCGGTCGCCGCAGGTGGGCTGGCGGCCGGCAGGTTCACGCCGGACGAGCACCGCGAGTTCGTCAATCTCGTCGGCGCGTACCGGTCGTACCTCAGCTCGATCGAGCCCTACGCCCTGCCGGAGGTGCGTGAGCACTACAAGCAGATCACCAGCAGCTCGCAGTGGCAGCAGCTGACCACCCTCGAGAACCGCCTGATGCAGAGCGCGGAACGGCCCATCGGTCAGTCGGTCTCGCTGGCGGAATGGGAGACCGCCGACCGCGCGGTGTCCACCGAGCTGATCAAGCTGGTGGAGGAGCAGTCCAGCGGCACGGTGAACGTGGCCATGGCGAACGGCAGGGACAAGTTCACGACGGTGCTGATCGGCAGTCTGGTCGCACTGATCGCGGTGATCGCGGGAATCTTCGTCGCGGTGCGCGTGTCCAGCCGCCTGGTGAACAAGGCGTTGATCGTCCGGCTCACCAGCCTGAAGAGCGACTCGCTCAAGCTCGCCCACGAACGGCTGCCGGACATCGTCGAGCGGTTGCGCGAGGGCAAGCACGTCGACGTGGCGGCCGAGGTTCCGGCGCTGGACTACGGCAACGACGAGATCGGGCAGGTGGCCGACGCGTTCAACGCCGCGCAGTACACCGCCGTGGCCGCGGCGGTGAAGGAGAGCCAGACTCGTGAAGGCGTGAACCGGGTCTTCCTCGACATCGCACGCCGCAACCAGGGTCTGGTGCACCGTCAGCTGAAGATCCTCGACAAGCTGGAGCGCGAGGAGGAGAACCCCGATCACCTCGACGCGTTCTTCCAGCTCGACCACCTCGCCACCCGTGCGCGCCGCAACGCCGAGAACCTGATCATCCTGACGGGGGAGCAGCCGGGACGGCAGTGGCGCAAGCCCGTGCGGATGCTCGACGTCGTGCGCGCGGCCGTGGCGGAGACCGAGCAGTACGCACGCGTGAAGGTGAACCCGGTGCCCGAGGTGGCACTGGTCGGCGCCGCCGTCGCGGACACGATCCACCTGATCGCCGAGCTCGTCGACAACGCGACCTCGTTCTCCTCGCCGCGTTCGCAGGTCGAGGTGCACAGCAGCGAGGTGCCGCAGGGCCTCGTGATCGAGATCGAGGACCACGGGCTCGGCATCAAGCCGGAGGACCGCGAGCAGCACAACAAGATGCTGGCGGCGCCGCCCGACTTCGAGGCCATGAGGCTGCGCGGCGAGTCACGTCTCGGCCTGTTCGTGGTCGCGCGGCTGGCCGCCCGCCGCGGCGTCAGGGTCGAGCTGCGCGACTGCTCGTCGGGCGGAACGATCGCGCTGGTGCTCATCCCCGCCGAGCTGATCGTCGGTGAGCCCGGCGCCGTCGATCCCGCGGACTCCGTGCAGATGCCCAAGCCGACGTTCCGGCAGCAGACGCTCCAGCAGGCCTCCCTCCCGCCGCAGGGCGACCTGGCGCGCGACTCCAGGTCCACGGAGTCCTTCCAGCTGGACGAGTTCTGGGCGGGGAGGGCAGTGGGAAACGGCGCGGGTTCCGTCCAGCCGCGAGATCCGGAGATCAGCGGCCGGATCGAGCTGCGCCAGGAAGGCCACCTGGACGGCGCTTGGCCGACCGCCGACCCCGGGGAAGGTGCTGAGACGCGTCAGGACGCCCGGCCGGAGCTGCCGCGCCGCAGGCGTCAGCAGCACCTCGTACCCCAGCTGGCCAACGACGATGTCCAGCCGATGCCCGACCTCGGCGAGTTCGACGCGGAGGAACGGGCCGAACGAGCACGCGACGGCATGTCCGCCTTCCAGCAGGGCACGCGTGAGGCCCGCCAGGCAGACGACGTCGTGGAACCCTGATGACGGGACGACCTAACACCGAAAGGGCTATTTCCGTGGACGACCTGACCGGCGGGCACCCCGAGCTCAACTGGCTGCTGGAAGACCTCGTCGCCAGAGTGGTCGATGCCCGGCACGCGGTGGTGCTGTCCGCGGACGGCCTGCTGCTCGCCCGCTCCCCTGAACTGTCCAAAGACGACTCCGATCACCTCTCGGCGATGGCGTCGGCGTTCCAGAGCCTGGCTCGGGGCACCGGACGGCACTTCGGCGGCGGGCAGGTCCGCCAGACCATCGTCGAGATGGAGCGCGCCCACCTGTTCGTCACCGCGGCGGGGCAGGGAGCCTGTCTCGCGGTGGTCGGAGATCAGGACGCCGACATGGGCATGATCGCTTACGAGATGAACATGCTCGTGAAGCGCGTGGGCAGCTACCTCTCGTCGGCGCCCAGAACAGTGGCGTCACCGCGGTTGCCAACGCGCTGGGCCTGTCATGAGCCAGCATTCGGCGGACTGGTGGTACGACGAGGCGGCGGGCCCCATGGTCCGCCCGTACGCGATGGTGAGCGGTCGCACCAGGCCCAAGCCGGCGGGCGACGAACTGACCCTCACGACCCAGGTCCGGGCGATCCGCACGTCGTCCGACCACGGCTCGCTCCTGGTCGAGCACCTGGAGATCATCAAACTCTGCCGGAAACCGCTTTCCGTCGCGGAGGTCGCCGCCTACCTGAACGCGCCGCTCGTCGTCGTGAAGGTGTTGCTGAGCGACCTCATCCAGCGCGGTGACGTCATCACCCGCGACCCGTCGAGAACGGCGGTCCCGGTGGACATGAACCTACTTCAGAAGGTGCTCGATGGTGTCCGTGCAATCTGACCAGCGCAGCGATGAACCGCTCGTTCCCTCGTCGGTCAAGATCGTGATCGCGGGTGGGTTCGGTGTCGGCAAGACCACGATGGTCGGTGCGGTCAGCGAGATCACCCCGCTGCGGACCGAGGAGCTGCTCACCGAGGCCGGTGAGGAGATCGACGACCTCGCCGGTGTCGAAGGCAAGAACACGACGACGGTCGCGCTGGACTTCGGCCGCATCACGATCAACCCCGAGCTCGTGCTCTACCTGTTCGGCACGCCGGGCCAGGACCGCTTCTGGTTCATGTGGGACGAGCTGTCGGTCGGCTCGATCGGCGCGGTCGTCCTGGTGGACACCCGCCGGCTGGAAGCGGGTTTCGGGGCGGTCGACTTCTTCGAGCGCAGGCACATCCCGTTCGTGGTGGCCGTGAACTGCTTCGAGGGCAGCCACTCCTACACGACGGACGAGATGCGCCAGGCGCTCGACGTCTCGGACACGGTGCCGTTGGTGCTGTGCGACGCCCGTGACCGCGAGTCCTGCAAGGCGGTGCTGGTCCGCGTGATCGAGCACGCGATGAACAAGCTCGACGTCATGGCCTGACCTGTTCGAGCCGGCACCGGAAAGGCCGCAGCATGGCCGGTGCCTCGACCAAGCGATAACCGGGCACCTGCTCGGGATTCTTGGCGATCCCCGCGAGCGTCTCGGCCACGTACTCCAGGTGGCTGCGCGTGTAGACGCGTCGCGGGATCGCCAGGCGCACGAGCTCGAACGGCGCGGGCGTGATCAGTTCGCCTGAGTCGTCGATCTCCCCGAGGTAGAGCGATCCGAGCTCGGCGCACCGGACACCGCCCGCGAGATAAAGCTCCGACGCGAGTGCGTGGCCGGTGAACCGCTGCGGCGGGATGTGCGGCAGCAGCCTGCCCGCGTTGAGGTACACGGCGTGAACGCCGGCCGGCCGCACACTGTCCACTCCGGCCTGACGCGCGCACTCGGCGAGGTAGGCGGTGGCTTCCGCTCGCTCACGCAGGTACAGCGGGTTGGTGACCTCGATCATGCCTTGTGCGCACATGTCGAGGTCGCGGCCGGAAAGCCCGCCGTAGGTGCTGAACCCCTCGGTGGCGATCAGCAGGAGCTCGCACCGCTTGGCCAGCTCCGTGTCGTTGAGCGCCAGCATCCCTCCGATGTGGACGATGCCGTCCTTCTTCAGGCTGACCACACAACCGTCGGCCAGCCGGAACGCCAGCTTCGCGACGTCGCGCGGGCTGTGGTCGCGGTACTTCGCCTCCCGCTGGGTCACCAGCCACGCGTTCTCGGCGAACCTGGCGGCGTCGAGGAAGAACGGCACTCCGTGCTTGCGGCACAACGCACTCGCCGCCTCGAGGTTCGCCATCGACACCGGTTGCCCGCCGCCGCCGTTGTTGGTGATCGTCATGATCACCAGGCCGACGTCGTCCGGTCCTGCCAACGCCTCCTCGAGCGCGACGAGGTCGATGTCGCCCTTGAACGGTTCCTCGCTGTCGAGGTCCTTGGCCGCCGGGCACGGAAGGTCCCGCACCACGCCGCCCACGATCTCCGCGTTCGCGCGCGTGGTGTCGAAGTGCGTGTTGCTGATGGAGATCTGGCCGGGCTTCAGCAACGCGGAGAACAGGATCCGCTCGGCGGCACGGCCCTGGTGCACGGGGAAGATGTGCTGGTAGCCGGTCAGTTCCTCGGCCACGTCGCGGAACCGGAAGAAGGATCGTGCGCCCGCATAGGTTTCATCGCCGCGCATGCCGGCGGCCTGCTGCTCCGCGGACAGGGCACCGGTGCCCGAGTCGCTCAGCAGATCGATCGTCACGTCGTTCGCGGTGAGGTTGAACTGGTTGTACCCGCCGGCGGCGTACACGCGTTCCCGGTACTCGCGCGTGGTGATGGGAATGGGCTCGACGACCTTGATGCGGTACGGCTCCACGACGTGCTGCCTCTCTAGACGGACATGGCCTTGGTGCGGGGCGGTGTGACGTCGTACGCCTCGGACGACAGGTAGACAGTGGCCCCCGGCCGCGGTCTGCCGAGCCGTAACGACACGTGGGCGATCAGCCCGACCCCTTCGCCCAGCGGCCGCTGGACGAGGCTCGCCAGCGCCATGACGAACGGTGCCGTGTCGAGCCCGCACCGAGCCATGATCGAAAGGACGCGTCCGCACGCCTCCAGGTCGTCCTGCACGTAGTCCCGCAAGGGGATGTAGAGGGAGTAGCCGCTCGGCCTGTCGGTGTCGCCGGCCATGAAGGTGTAGCTGGACATGAGCGGGCGGCGGGTGAAGGGTCCCGTGCCGCCACAGGCCAGTGCGCAGACGTCCGCCAGGAGTTCCAGATCCACGTCGGGTGCCGCGGACGCCGCCCGCACCACGTCCGCCGTTTCGGCGGCGTCGTGCGACACGTAGGTCTTCACCCGAGCCCGGTTCTGGTCCATGAGATCGAGGGCGAAGAAGGAGAACCGGTCCAGTCCCTCGCGTCGCAACGCGTGCTCGGTCACCGCGGGGAACGCCGCGCCGAGACCGAGCCTGCCCAGTGCCTCGCCGACGAGTGCGGTCGCGCTCTCACGGCCACGCGCCTCTGGATTGAGGTAGACCTTGATCGCGGGTGCTTCCCGAGCCTGGACGATCAGCGAGTACCAGAACGCGAACGCGCCCTGTGGCTCCGCCGGCAGAAACAGGTCGCGCACCTGGTCCAGCCGCCTGAGATCCAGCTGGTGCCGCGCGGCCAGCCGGTCGAGCACCCCGAGCGCCGCGGCGAGGTTCGCCCGTCTGTCCGGCCGCTCCGCGAGCGACTCGACGATCATGCGAACCGAGGGAGGCTCGTTTTGAGCCAAAGCCACCGAGAATTCCACTGGTGTGTGGTCGTCGGCGACGAAAGAAGGCCACTGGGGAACTGCCGAGAGTGGCAGTCGACTACCTGGGCCCAATGCCTCGCCCAGCAGTTTCGTCGACCTTTCGGCAGACTCAGTTAAACCGACGGCACGCAGCAGGTTCTGCAGTTGTGCGACGGCGAAATCGCGTATTGAGACGTGTGGCGCGCTCAAGATGGGCACTCCTGATCGGCCGGGGGAATCAGGTCGGTTCGCAATCCTCTCGGGGTGGAATCGCGAGGTGAATTCTCTCAACTCGGCAGGTGGCCTGGTCAAGGCCCAGAGGGGTTGCGTGCGACACTCTCGCCTGTGATGAACGTTGCACTGCTTGGCCTATTGACTTGATCTGGTATCTGCTGTTGCAAGGTGGGCAAGGGGGAATTGTGCGACTGCCCGCACGTGTGCTATGCGTGATCGCTTTCGGCTTCGAAGAGTGAACGATTGCGCAGTGAATGGGCGTTGTGATAAGCGCCCGGATTGCTGCCCGTTTGTCCCGGCACAAAACAAACGGGGCACGTCCGCTGTGGCGGACGCGCCCCGTTCGCATCGGTTTCGGTACTGCTCGGTTCAGTGGCTCTTCGCGCAACGGTCCTTGCCGGGACAACTGCGGATCAGGCGCACCAGTGGTGCGGCCTCGATCTGAGAAGGCGGATTCGCCGCACCCCGTGGCCATTGCACGGAGACCGCTATCGACGACGCGTTGTTGTCGTAATTCTTCTCCAGCAACGCGCGATCGGAGTTCACGACGTTGACGACGTCGTAGATGCCGGACGGGACGTGCGTGAGGTCCAGCCACTGGAAGTCGACCTCGTGCTTGTAGTCGTCGCCGGAGCCGACGGAGATCCCGAACATCACGTCCAGAGCGGACGGGTTGTGATGCTCGCACATGTGGCCGTCCAGGCGGCTCGCCAGTTGCCCTGCCGGGCTTTCCGGGTCGGTGGGGCGGTGGGGAAGGTCGTCGCGAACCGTGTAGCGGTCGCCGATGCAGAAGCCGTTCTTGCGGTCTGTCACGACCACGCCACCGTCGGGGGTGCGCAGCTGGAAGTACTCGAAGCTGAGCAGGTGCCAGTGCTCGTGCGTCGGGGCGGGCTCGTAGTAGGCGCTGGCAAGGGTTTCGCGCCGCGCCTCGGCGAACGAGCCGGCGATGGATCCGTCCACACCGGACTGAACGGCCTGGCGCACCTTCATGGTCGGCACGTCGGTGCTGTCACGGTGCGCGTGCAGCAACAGCGGGCCGTCGCCGACGTTGTCGATCGAGGTGGTGAACCGGAGGCGGACCGCCTCGACCGGCCCGCCGCTGTGCACGCACTTGCCCCGGGGTGCGGAGGCGTCCTCCACCAGGCACACGTCCCAGGCCCGGCAGGTGACCGGGATGCCGGAGAAGCCTCCTGGACAGCCGATGGGCGCCTGCCTCAGGTCGGGCAGCAGCGGCGCCGGGTCGGCCTGGACGTGTTGCGAGGAAACGAGGTTGACCGCGGTGATCGTGAGTGCGGCGATC
This sequence comes from Lentzea indica, assembly GCF_012184385.1. Classification (GTDB taxonomy): domain Bacteria; phylum Actinomycetota; class Actinomycetes; order Mycobacteriales; family Pseudonocardiaceae; genus Lentzea; species Lentzea indica. Next base: position 2,497 of record NZ_VSRL01000228.1, on the reverse strand, counting down.
ACCGCGCCGATTCTGCGGGCCATGCGGTGTTCTCCTGGGTCGATGATCTCCTGGCGTCGCGCAGGAGCAGGTCCGTCACCGAGCCTGCGAGCTCCACGCTCGAGTTCCAGCTGGTGACGTCCGGGTAGACGTGGGCCGTCGTGGCGAGCAGCAGCCGCGTGCCTGGCACCTCGACGGCGGGACGCAGGGACAGGTACCCGAGCGGGTACACCGGCTCGACGAACGGCGCCTTGAACGTGCGGACCTCGTCGACGTCGTCCTGCGTGAGTCCTTTGTGGAGGCTCAGCAGCTGGTCGGTCCACCGCCGCGCGATGCTGCTCTCGTCCTCGCGGTACAGCGGCGACTCGCGATCGGTGTAGCGCATGACGTACACGAGGTGCCGTCCGCCGTGCAGCTCGGTGCCGGTGAGCGCGGACATCTCGATCACGCCGTCGAAGTCCGTTCCCGACCGGAGCACCGGCGCCCAGTAGTGCCCGGACAACGGCTTGCGGAGGAAGAAGAGCGTGTTGACGACACCCTGATAAGGCAGCTGCACGTCGGGCAGCCGCCGCGCCAGGTCCTCGTCCGCGATGCCCCGCAACGCCGGCAGCGGGACGGTGGAGACCACGTGCTCCGCCTCGATCGTCTCGCCGTCGTCCAGCGTGACGAACGCGCGGTCCTGTCCGGCTTCCAGCCGCCGCACGGGAGCGGACGTGCGGACCTCGCCGCCGCCTGCCTCGATGGAGGCGCGCAGGGCGTCGATCACGCTCTTGTAGCCACCGGCTGGGTACCCGCGGACGGAGTCGTTGCGTTCCCGGCCCAGACGCTGCCAGAGGTACAGGGCAGGCACGTCGCCGAACGCGGAGCCGAACTTGGCGCCGAACATCGGCGCGAGCAGCGTGCTCCAGGTGGCGTCGCCGTACAGGCCGCGCAACCAGTCCTCGGTGCGCATCAGGTCGAGGTCCTTGCCCTTGCCGAGCCTGCGCAGCAGCAACGAGACCACACCGAACCGGACCCGGTTGACGAGGCTCAGCGGACGGAACCTCAGCAGGTCCAGCGCGGAGTTGAACGAGTGGTGGGCACCGTCGACGATCATGCCCATCCTGGTCGGGCGCCACCCGACGCTCTCGCGCAGGCCGACCTCGTCCAGCAGGGCGAGCAGCGCCGAGTCGGTGGGCATGACGCAGTGGTAGAAGCGTTCCGCCGACCTGCCACGCGACTCGAAGAACGTCCCCAGGCCGCCGAGCTGATCGCTGGCCTCTAGGAGCGTCACCGGCAGTCCTTCGCGGACGAGCCGGTGCGCGGTGGCGAGGCCGCAGATGCCGCCGCCGATGACCACGACGCGAGGTGCCATCAGAGCTTCCGGAAGGGAACGGGCGCGAGCTTGTCACGCGTGAGCAACAGCAGGTACTGCACGAGCGTCCGGCCGAGCCTGAGCTTGCTGGGGCCGGGTTTGCGGTCGTAGCGCAACCGCAGCGGGATCTCGCTGACGACCGGCGCGCAGTGCCGGAGCTTCAGCAGAAGTTCCACCATGCAGGCGAATCCGCGTTCCTCGACCAGCCGTTCGCCCCAGTGCGCCGCGGCGCGGCGCAGCAGGCTCACCCGGTAGGCGCGGAACCCGCTGGTGAAGTCCTGGACACCGTCGACCTGCAGCACCCTGCCGAACACGACGGCGGCACCGCGCGAGAGCAGCCTGCGCCACCGCGGCGCGGTCGAGTCGTCGCCGCCGTCGACGAAACGGGAGCAGATCACGACGTCCGCACCGGCCGAGATCTCCTTCAGCAGCGCGGGGATCACCGCGGGATCATGTGTGTCGTCGGCGTCCATGACGATCACGACGTCGTCTGGCGCCGCTTCCGCGAGCACCGCCATCAGTCCTGATTGGACGGCCTGCCCGAGCCCGAGGTTCACCGGGTGGCGCACCAGGCGGACGTCGAGTCCCCGCACGCCGGCCACGCAGTCGCCGGTACCGTCCGACGATCCGTCGTCGACCACCCACACCGTGATCCGGTCCGCGAGCTCGACGTCGGCGATGCGCCGCAGCAGCGGCGGGAGCGCGGCCGCCTCGTTGTAGGCGGGCAGGACGACGTGCACATCGCCACACGTGCTGATCGCCTTCTGCACGGTCGCGGCCGGTTCCCCGGCCGAATGGCGGGTGCCGTGTTCGTCGACTCTCACTCAATGCCCCCTCTTCGGTGGCTCGCGGTTGGTGGCGTGAATTATTGACACGGCGTGCTAAAGCTTTGAGACGACCCTGGGCGAGTTCAGGGCAGAACTATGGCGAAACTTCACCAACTGTGTTCGCTTGGAACACCAAAGAGGGAATGTTGATACCCGAAGAGATGATTTCTCGCAGCACATTCACTCTTTCGTGCAGTTCCGCGGTCAAAACTCCTTCGATCGGATGATCTTCAATGAGGCGATTCTCGGCGGTTGCCGATCCAGCCGCACCACTCCCGGCGCCGGAGGCTGACCGCGGACGCCCGCAGCAGCGCCGCGTCAGCCGGCCGGAGGGCCG
>NZ_VSRL01000227.1 GCF_012184385.1 Lentzea indica | reverse complement strand
TGCCGCGGCAGCGGCCGGCGCCGGTTCGCCGGCCGGCGGTGGCCCGATGGGCGGTCCGATGTCCGGCAAGGGCGAGGAGGACAAGGAGCACCGCGCTGCGTCGTACCTGACGAGCGGCGACCTGTTCGAGGTGCCGGGCGCGGACCTGCCACCGTCGGTGATCGGCGGCGGCAAGCCGAAGAAGAAGCAACCCCCGACGCCGGAGCAGACCACGTGATCACCCCGGACTTCCTGCTGACCCAGGCCGAGCTCTCCGTGCTGTGGCGGCACCACGAGCTCGGCAGGCTGCCGTATCCGCTGGACGTGCCGGTTCACGGCGCGACCGAGTCCGAACGCAGCAGCATGGACCACGACGTCCGCGACGAGCTTGCCTGCCGGGGCCTGATGTACGACCACGACCTGACCGGTCTGCTGCACCTGCTGGCCGAGCACGACGTCGCGGTGGACGCGGTCGGTTACTTCGACCGCACGGTGCGCGCGCTGGCCGTGTCGAACGGCGAATCGGCGGCACTGGTGATCATCGACGGCGACCAGGTCGGGGTGCTGGAGGTCCGGCCGACCGGCCTCGCCCGGTCCGTCGTGGACGTGCTGCCCGACGGCGTCGCCGGTCCGGGCTCCGGGTTGTCGGTACCGCTGGACGCGTTGCACACGGCCGTGCAGCTGCACGAGAACGCGCCGGAGTCGGAAGACCCGTGGGGCGACGACGAGCTCGATGAGCGGCAGGCGCTGGAGCAGGCCGGCCTGTCCGGCCAGGACGCCGCTGTCGTCGCCGAGCTCGCGGCGGGCCGGGTCCGCGGTGGCCAGTTCGGTGTCAGCCGCGTCAGCTCACAGCTGACCGCCGACCGCGCCCACGTCGTGATCAACTGGTTCGACACCCACCAGGGCCGGTATCTCATGGTCAACGAGAACGGGTGGCTGAGCCTCGCGCCCACCGACAACGAGCGCATCGCCCACCGCATCGACTCGGTGCTCGCCGCGGTCTGAGGTGGCGGTGCGGGTCGCACCGCCACCTCACGACGTCAGGAACACTTGCGCCCGTCGTTCACGCACTTCACGATCTGCGCCATCGTCTGGTCGGAGTTGACGTTGGCGAAGTCGTTGTGGTCGGAGAACGGGTTGTGGTTCTCCTCGGGGAAGGCGTCGAGCTGGTACTGGCCCTTCTCCTGCACGTCCCGCGCGATGTTGTAGGAGATGCTGATCCGCAGCTGCGGGATCGCCTTGAAGCCCTTGGGGCACGCGCCGGTCTTCTTGTCCGCGAACGCGACGTGGTCGCGGTGGTTGGCGCTGTCGGCGTTCTTGCCGTCCCAGCAACCGGCGAAGTCGTGCACGCGCATGACCTTGCTGCCGTTCGGGCAGATCACGTACTTGTCAGCCAGCCGGTCCTCGAACCCGCTGCAGGTCCACGTGGCGCGGGCGTTGGCGGGGCCACGGCTGGTCGGCTTCGCGTCACCGACGACCATCTTCAGGAACTTCGGCATGGCGGTGACCTTGCTGGTCGCGTTGCCGCGGTACTCGATCTTCACCTGGGCCGGCCGCACGATCTTGCCGTTGTTGCCGACGAGTTCCAGGTTCGGCCCGGAGGGAACCGCCAGGCCCGCGTTACCGCCGCCGTTGTTGTTACCGCCGTTGTTGTTACCGCCGCCGTTGTTGTTGCCGTTGTTGCCGTTGTTACCGCCGCCGTTGTCGTTGCCGCCCGCGTTGTCGTTGCTGAGCTTGCACGGCGCCAGACGCTCCAGACCCTGCGGCTTCTGGGCGTTGCGGCCGATCGCGATGGCCATCCTGTCGATCGTGGCGACCCGCTTGTCCTTCAACGGCCCCAGAATGGCGTTGTTGATGAAGTTCGGGCCGCCCTGCCCCTTGGTGGTCACGATCCGCTGGTTCGCCTCCGCGATCTGCTTGTCCAGCAACGCGAGGTTGCGGTCCACCTCGGCGATCGCCTGGTCCGGCACCGCACCCAGCGCGCCGCGCACCGAAGGACACTTCACGGTCGGGGTCGCGTCGTCGCCCGAGCCGCCCGGCTGGCCGGCGAACTTGCGCGGAGCCTGACTGTGATCGCCGTGCTCACCGTGTCCTTCGGAGCCGCCCGGCTGGCCGCTGAACTTGCGCGGGGCCTGGCCGTTGCCGCCGTGTCCGGCGCCGAAGAACAGCTCGCAGTCGGCGAGCGAGGTCAGGTTCGGTTTGGGGGCGTTGCGACCGATCGCGATCGCCATGCGGTCCAGAGTGGCCACTCGCTTGTCACGCAGCGGGCCGAGGATCGCGTTGTTCACGAAGTTCGGGTCACCGGGGTTCTCGTTGCGCGCCACCCGGTCGTTGGCTTCCTTGACCTGCTTGTCCAGCAGCTCGAGGTTGCGGTCCACCTCGCCGCGCGCCTGTTGCGGCACGGCGGGCAGCCGGTCGGAGACCGACGGGCAGGCGATGTGGGGTGCGCCCGCCTCCTTGATCTTGTCAGGACCTGACCCCGACGAGGTCGTGTTCGCCTTCGGGTTGATCCGCACGACCGGCCAGAAGTAGGACGACTTGTCGCCGTTCTTGCAGGTGGTCTCCGAGTCCTCGAGGCTCTCGTCGGTCGACTCGGCGCTGATCGACAGGTTGCCGACGAAGTCGTGGACGTGCTGGGCACCGTGGGGCAGCCCCGGCTGGGCCACCGGGTTGTCGGCGCTGAACTTGCCCTTCTCGTTCGTGCCGCAGTCGACCGTGAACACACCGCTGGTGCCGCCCTGCTGCACCTTCGGGTTGACGACGTTCTTTCCGACCTGCTCGATGCGCACGAACGCACCGACTGGCGCCGGGTCACCGTTCTTCGCGGCCAGTGCCACGGTGGCGGTGCCGGCGGCCACCACGGCCACCGCCGACAACGAGGCGATCAGGCGGAACTTCCGTCTGTCGGTTATGCGGTGTGTCATACGTCCTCCTCGGTCGTGCCGTGCATGATCAGGAGTACGTGCCAGACGCTTGTCCGGATTAACCGCGAGTGCCGCGTCACAAGTTGGTAAGAAATCCAGCCCTGATGGGGTAGTAAGCGTTTTCCGGGCTGCCGGGGCGTAAAGATCACCCTTACCGCATCGGGCGGTTACCTGAGGTGACCGACAACGCTGTCACCCATAAGAAACTCGGATCCCGAGGCCGGAATCAGCTCCGTCCACGTAGGACCACACCGGCACCGCACCGCGCACGGTCACGATCTCGGACCGCTGTTGTCGATCATTCCCCTGACAGCGCTGTTCCCGGCTCCTCATCGCCACTGGCGGGTCGACCTGCTGCACGGAGTCGTAAAGTCGTGGCCACCGACCGCAGCAGATGAGGGCCGATGACGGACACAGCGCCACGACGGCGGGCGCGCGGCCAGCGCCCGCCGACCATCATCGACGTCGCTGAGCACGCCGGCGTCTCCCGTGGCACCGTGTCGCGCGTCCTGCAGGGCGGGCACAACGTGAGCCCTGCCGCCAGGGACGCGGTCAACGCCGCGATCCGCAAGCTCGGCTACGTGGTGAACCGCGCGGCGCGCAGCCTGGTGACCCAGCGCGCGGGCTGTGTCGCGTTCCTGCTGTCGGAGACCCAGGACCGGCTGTTCGGCGACCCCAACTTCACCACGCTGCTGACCGGGTGCACCACGGCACTCGGTGAGCACGACATCCCGCTCATCCTGATCACCGCGGGCACCGAGGCCGAACGCCGCCGCGTCACGCCGTTCCTGTCGACGCACCACGTCGACGGCGTGCTGCTGATCTCCTCGCACCGCGGCAATCCGATGATCGACCACCTGCGGCAGGCCAACCTGCCGTTCGTCTGCTGCGGCAAGCCGCTCGGTGAGCGTGGCGCGCTGTCCTACGTGTCGTCCGACGACCACGAGGGCGCCAGGACGATGGTGCGCTACCTGCTCGAGTCCGGTCGCAAGCGTGTCGCGACCATCACCGGCCCGCTGGACACCCCCGGTGGGCTCGAACGGTTGCAGGGCTACCGCGGGATGCTCGCCGAACACGGCATCGCGTACGACGAGCGGCTGGTGGCGCACGGCGACTACACCAGGGCGAGCGGTGATGCGGGCATGCAGCAGCTGCTCACCGCCGCGCCTGACCTCGACGCGGTGTTCGTCGCCTCCGACCTGATGGCCGACGGCGCGCTGGCGGCGATCGAACGAGCGGGCCTGCGCGTGCCCGATGACATCGCTGTCGGCGGCTTCGACGACTCACCTGTCGCGACCGCCGTGCACCCTCCGCTGACGACGATCCGCCAGCCGTGGACCCGCATCAGCGAAATGATGGTGCGCCAGCTGCTTGCCCAGATCCACGGCGAAGGACCGGCCACGGTCATCCTGCCGACCGAGCTCGTCGTCCGCGAGTCGGCCTGAACCGGCCCTGGCGACAGCGATGTCGCCAGGGCCGGCGATCGGTTCAGGCGGTGGTGCAGGTGCTTCCGTTGAGGGTGAACGAGGTCGGCGCCGGGTTGGAGCCGCTGTACGTGCCGTTGAATCCGATGTTCGTCGGCGTGTTCGGTGCCAGCGCGCGGTTCCAGGTCATGTTGGTGGCGGTCACGTTGCCGCCTGACTGGGCGAACGTGGCACCCCAACCGGGCAGGGTGACCCGCTGGCCGTTCGCGTAGCTGAACGCCAGGGTCCAGCCGTCGACCGCGCTCGTGCCCGTGTTGGTGATGGTCACGCTCGCGGTGAACCCGTTGCCACCGCCCCAGTTCTGGGCCGAGTAGCCGACCTTGCACGTGCTGGAGCCGCCGCCGCTCGTCGTCGCCGTCACGATGCCCGAGTACGCGGACACGTTCCCGGCCGCGTCCTTGGCCCGCACCTGATACCGGTACGAGGTCGACGGAGACAGACCGCTGTCCGTGTACGTCGTCGACGCCGTCGAACCCACCAGCGCGAACGAACCGCTGCCCGTCGCACGGAACACGTCATAACCGCTCACGCCGACGTTGTCCGTTGACGCCGCCCAGTTCAGGGTGAGGCCCGTGGGCGTCACACCCGAGGCGGCCGGAGTGCCCGGTGTGGAGGGCGGCTCGGTGTCGCCGCCACCGCCGCCGAAGATGGTGGCCTCCTTGGACGTCTGCCGGACTCCGTTGGCACCGTTGAGGAACCGCTCGCCCCACGGGGTGAGGCTCGCCGGGTTGAACGAGTTGGTCATGTCGAGGTAGCCGACGTCGCTGCTGTTGCCGCTCCACGACCAGCCGATGTAGCCGAGGCCGCGGGTCTGCGCCTGCGCCATGATCGTGTTCTCGTCCGGGTCGCCATCGCTGTGGTTGTGCCCGAACTCCCCCACCACCAACGGCAGGCCTGCGGTCCGGAACGCGTCGAAGTACGCGTTGATCTCGGCCGCGGTGTCGTAGACGCCGTACATGTGGATGGAGAACACCGTGTTGCGCTGCGGGTCGGCGTTGAACACCGAGGCCGCGTTGTCGCGCATGATGTTTCCCCAGTCCTGGCCCCACATCGGCGCGTCGGCCATGATCAGGTGCTGCAGCCCGGCGCCGCGCAACCGGCTGATCGCGCTGCTCGTCGCACTCGCCCAGGTGGCGCTCACCGACGCGTTGTTGCCGAACGGCTCGTTGCCCAGGTTGATGATGACGTAGTTCTCCTGGCCCTTCAGGGCGTTGGCCACGCTGATCCAGTAGGTCGCCGCCTGGTCCAGGGACGCGGCGCCGCTCTGCTCGCCGTAACCCGTGGTGTCGTGGACTTCCAGCACGCAGATCATCTTGTTCTGCTTGCACAGCGAGATGACGTTCGTGACCTCGGCGGCCGGCGTCGGCCCCCATCGCTGGCCGCTGCCGAGCACCACGCGGACGGTGTTCGTGCCGAAGGACTTCATGTCCGCGAAGGCCCTGTTCTGGCTCGGGTACCAGACGTAGGCGTGGTTCACGCCTCGCATCACGAACGGGGTGCCGTTCGCCTCGACGACCCGCGTGCCCTCGACGTGCAGGCCTGCCGCCGACGGGCCGCCGCCCAGCGCCGCGACCACGGCCGGGTACCACCGGCTTTCGATCTTCTGGATACCGGTGGAACTGTTGGGGTGGACGCCGTCGGTGGTGTCCGTCGCGGTGCTGAAACCCGTCCACTGGTCGACGACGGTGATCGGCGAGGCCGCCGTGCTGTTCGCCTGCGCCCAGCCGGGGATCGCGGCGTTCAGGTCGACCACCCGCTGACCGCAGGCGGAGCAGTTGGACGGGTTCATCGGGATGATCTGGGCCACGACGAGCTTGATCGCGGGATTGCTGGCCCGCATCTGGCCGAGCATCGTGGTGTAGGCGTTGAGGATCATGGCCGCCGGGATGTTGCTCCAGACGTCGTTGGTGCCCAGGTGCATCAGCACGACGTCAGGGCGTGCCGACGACAGCCAGCCGGGAAGCTGGTTGTCCCGCACGATGTTCGTCGCCAGGATCCCGCCGTGGCCCTCGTTCTCGCCGTCGTGGGTGAAGCCGCACCCGGACGCCGGGAGCGAGCCCACGAAGTCGACATCGGTGTGTCCGGTCTCTTGCAGGTGCTTCCAGAGCAAGGCCCGCCAACAACCCGGTGAGCCGGTGATGGAGTCGCCGAGCGCCATGATCCGCGCGGGCGCGGCGGCACTGGCCGGGACTGGAGCGATGACCGCGCAGGCCGCCAGGAGCAGACCGGCCACCACCGCTCGGAGAAATCGCCAGGTCAAAACGACCTCCTGAGGATGTCCGACAGGGGAAGTCCATTTCTGGGAACGCTCCCAGAAATCGGACTGTAACCATGTGGAAATCCGGTGCCATACCGCCGAGTGGCTGACCGTCGCAGCCTGTCCGTTGCGGACAAGCCCATGACATCGGCTTGTCCTGTGGACAAATTTCGGTTCAGCGTTGGCCGTTCTGCACCGCGCGGATCTCCTGCGCGGTCAAAGCCCTGTTCCACACCGTCAACCTGCGCACCTTGCCGTGGAAGTGCCGGCCGAATTCGACATTGTTGTCGAACGGATGAGCAGTGCTGTTCGACAACGTGTACGTCACCGTGTGCCAATTGCCGCGTGGCAAAGCCTTCAACGTGTCCTCCGCGTTGTTCGTGCCGAGGTTCCACAGGGAATGTGGCGCCTGCTGCGCGGGATCGATCCACACCTGCGCGGAGACGGTGATCTGGTCGAGCCCGGTCGTCAGGTTGTCCGGCAGCTGCAGATGGCCGTTCTTCCCGCTGAAGACGAGCCCGGCCGGCGAGCGGGTGACGTCGCCGCGGATCGTTGCCGTACGGCCGTTTCCGGACATATCCGCGACGGCCGGGCCCGAGCCGCCTGCCAGGTCGTAGTCGGCCACGACGTCCTTTTTGTTGGCACGCACCGGTGGCGGGCCCTGCCGCAGCCGTTCCAGTTCGGCCTTCGAGACCGGCAGCACCGTGCCGTGGCGGGGTTTCGCAGGCAGCTGGTAGTCCGCCGGGATCGACCAGTTCGGGTTCGCCAGCGACTCGGTGACGAACGGGATGTAGCCGCGGCGCGGCGTCTCGTCCATGAAGACGTAGAACTTGCTGCCGTCGTTGGATTTGAACGCCGTCGGACCCTCGACCCAGTCGGTGCCGAGCCCGGTGCGGATGCAGTCGTCGACGAGCTCCCAGTTGCGCGGCCCGGTCCCAGGAAGGTCCACCGCCCGCAGGTCCTTCGAGCGCTCCAGCACGATGTCACGCGTGCACGAGCCGATGACCTTCTCGTCGGTTGTGAGGCGGTAGTAGTACTCGCCGTCCCTGAGAACCGTGGAGTCGATCACGCCCCGGCCGGGTCGTTCCAGACCCGCGGGGTGGTGAACGTGCGGAAGTCGCGGGTGGTCGAGTACATCATCCGCGGGTACGTCGAGCCGGTGTGGTCCGTGTCGCCGGGCGCGTACACATTGGACGCCCAGTAAACGACATAGGCGCCGATCAACGGGTCGTACGTCGCTTCAGGGGCCCACGTCATGCCGGCTGTCGCATCCGACACCAGGACGTGACGCTGGTCCGACCACGTGACGAGGTCCGTGGACTCCCAGATCTCCAGATACCTGCTGCCGTGCCGCATCGCCGCGTCCCAGCCGCGGCCGTCGTTGATCTGCAGGTCGGTCGCGACGAGGAAGAACCTGTCGCCCTCCGGACTGCGGATGATGAACGGGTCGCGCACGCCGGTCTCACCGTGCTTCGACCTCAGCACCGGACGGCCGCCGTTGAGCTCGTCCCAGTGCAACGGGTCGTTGCCCCGGCTGGCCGCGAAGTGCACCTGCTCGGTGTCCTGGCTGGCCTCGCCGGTGAAGTAGGCGAACAGATAACCCTCCATCGCCGCTTTCTTGGGCAGCGGGAGGACGGTGAGGGTGAAGTAGCGGGTGTTGCTGGTGTACCCCTTCGTCGCCCTGACTGAGAGACGAGCGATGCGCGGCCTCGATCCGTGCGGTGGCCGGGTCACCTCACCTGTAGCGGTGACGACACGGGGATCGCTGCTCTGCCAGGTGAGCGTCACGTCGCGGGCGCCCTTGGACGGCAGCGTGACGTTGCCGCGTATCGCGTCCTCGTCGTGGATCACGATGTCCTTCAACGCGTTCTCGACCTTCTGCCGGTCGGTGATGTCCTCCAGCACTGTCACGGCGAAGTCGCGCTCGGCGGTGTACCCGGCATAGGAGGCGGTCGCGGTGAGCGTCACCGTCGCGTTGCCCGTCCGCGGCGCGGGCCGGGTGACGACGCCGGTCGCCGACACCACCGAGGGCCTGCTCGACGCCCACGAGATCACCGAGCCGCCCGCAGCTCTGGTGGGCAGTGTGAGATCGTCGGTCACGGCCGAGGTGTCGCCCAGATCGAGCGCCGCGACGTCGGTGGCGGGGCGGCCCGATGCCGTCCCCTTCCCGAGCTCGCGCGCTTCACCGGAGCTCAGCACACGGCCGTAGAGGCGGAAGTCCCTGACCTTTCCCTTGAGGTACCGGTCGGACGGGTAGACCGAGCGGCCCAGGTGGTTGGCCGTAGTGGTGCCGTCACCGATCGAGCCGGGAGTGGTTGTCACGCCGGTCTTCCTGGCGACCTCGACGCCGTCCTCGTAAAGGACCGCGGTGCCACTGCCCAGTGTGTAGGTGATCGTGCGCCAGCTGCCCCGCGCGAGGTTCCGTCCACTGTCGACGGTCTGCTCGGTCGACCAGTCACCGCTCGCGATCGACGCGCGGAACCGGTCACCCGTTGCGAACAGGTAGCCGTTCCCGGTGTTGCCGAGGCCCCAGACGAAGTACGGGACGGACTGGTCGGCGGCGAGATCGACCTGAACCGACACGGTGATGTCGGTGAGCCCGCGGATCACGTTGTCGGGCAGGCGGACGTGACCGTTCGCGCCACCGAGACGGAGACCTTCCGCGCCCAGCCAGGTCGTGTCGCCGCTGAGCGTGCCGTCACGGCCGAACCCCGAGGTGTCCGCCACCGTGGTGCCGGAGGTCTGGGTGAGGTCGTAGTGCACGACCAGGCCGTCGTCGAGCGTTGCCGCCGAACTGGTCGTGGAGATCCCGAGGCCTGCCGCGGCGACGGTGACCGCGACGAGCACCGACGTGAAGGTGAGATGACGAAAGGACATGCCGGCCTTTCCCGACGGGCACGAAGGTGCCCAGAACAGGGTGCAAAGGGGAACACGCGGACAGTCCCGGAAGTGAGCGCCAACATAGCTGGCGCTCGATAGATCGTCAATGAACCCGGAGGACGGGGCGGGCAGGCCCCGCCCTCCGAGCCGTCACTTGCCCAGGTTCTCCAGCGAACGCTGGGCGGCTGCCAGGCCGTCCTTCGGGGTCACGACCCCGTCGCAGATCTCACCGATGATCGTCCCGAACGCCTTCTGCATGCTGCCCCACTCCGGCGTCATCGGTGGTGCGAAAGCGAACTCGGCGGACTGCTTGAAGGCGTCCATGCTCACGTCGCCGATGGCCCACGCCGGACGCAGGAACTCCTCGCTGTCCTGCACCTCGCGGTTCGCGGGCGCGTCCTGACCGGTGGTGGCGATGGGCTTCTGCCCCTCGGCACTGGTCAGGAAGTCGAGCACCTTGAACGCGAGCTCGGGTCGCCTGCTCGACTTCGTGATCGCCAGGCCGCTCTGGAACGAGATCGTCGCCTGCTTGGTGTTCTTGAACAGCGGCGAGATGCCCCACCGCACCTGCGGTGTCTCCTTGAGCGCGGCGATGTTCCAGAACCCGGTCATGATCATGGCGGCGTTGCCCTGGGCGAAGAGCTGGTCGGGACTGGAGATCTTCAGCGCCTCGTAGTCCTTTTTGGACGGCGCGACGTGGTGCTTGTGCACGAGGTCGGCGTAGAACTGCATCGCTTTGGCGTTCTCCGGCGAGTTGATCACCGGTTTGCCCGCGTCGTCGAGGATCCGGCCACCGTTCTGCAGCATGAACGCCATCCACCACGGCCACCAGTCGCCGGCGGCGAAGCCGTAGCGCATGGTCTTGTCCCCGTCCTTGACCGTCAGCTTCTGCGCGGCGGCCAGGAAGTCCGGCCACTTCCAGTCGGCGGTCGGGTACGGGACACCGTCCTTGTCGAAGAGATCTTTGTTGTAGTACAGGACCATCGGCCCGTTGCGGTCAGGCAGCGCCCACGTCTTGCCCTCGCGGTCGTAGGAGTGCGCTGCCCGCTCGCCGAACCTCCCGACGAGGTCGAGCTTCTCCGTCTCGATGAAGTTGTTCAGCGGCAGCAACTGGTTCTTGCTGCTGTAGCTGTGCACGGACTCGGCGACCTGGATGATGTCGGGCGGGTTGCCCTCCGAGATCATCGACTGGATCTTCGTGCCGTAGTCGCCGTTGTTGGGGACGTGCAACAGCTTGACGTTCACGCCGTTGACGCGGTCGCCGGCGAGCTCGACTCGTTGCTGATAGGTCTTGGCGTCCTGTTCGCTGCCCCACACCGCCACCGTCACCTCGGGTTCAGGTGTCGGCGTTGATGTGCTGGAGGAACATGCGGACGCGACCAAACAGGCAACGACTGCGGACATGGCTCTGAACGGGCGGCGTTGCCCCATGGATGGATCCCCTCGGAAGTTCAGTCGAGCAGGTGGGTTTCGAAGGCGAGCACGGCCATTCCGAGGGACACCGGATTGTCCAGGTGCCTGCCCAGAACGGCGGTCGCCGCTTCGAAAGGGGTAGCGAGCGCGTACTCTTTGATCACCGGGGTGACCGCTGACACGAGCGGCTCTCCGAGCGCGGCGCTGACCCACCCGCCGAACACGATCAACTCCGGGTTGAGCATGTTCACGGCGTTGGCGAGCGCCAGACCGAGAGGACGGGCGAACCGGGTGAGCGTTTCCAGCGCCGCGGAGTCGCCCAGCCGCACGGCTTCCGCGAGCCGTGCCACCGTCGCATCCTGGTCGCCGGACACGAGAAACGGGCTGCCTTCGAGCAGGCGCATCAGCGCACCGGCTCCGACGTAGGCCTCCACGCACCCGCGACCCCCGCACCGGCAAGGTTGCCCACCGGCCTCGAGGACGGTGTGTCCCCACTCCCCCGCGTTGTTCGTCGCACCGCGCAGCAACCGGCCGCCCGCAACCACTCCCAGACCGACGCCAGTGCCCAGGTTGACCACGATCACGTCGTCCTGGTCGCGCGCCGCACCGAACATCTGCTCGGCCAGCGTGATCGCCTTCAACGGGTTGTCCAGCAACACCGGCACGTCCCAGCGTCGTTCGAGCAGCGGCCGCAACCGCGCCTCGACCTGCCCCGGCAGGCTGACTCCGATCGCACTGACCGGTGCCTCGTACACCTGCCGCCGAACGGCGGCCACAGCTGCGAGGACGTGCTCGACCACGGCTTCCGGCGCGTTCTCCAACACTGGTACCCGTTTCCGGGCCAGTCGCGCCATCGCCTGGTCGAACAACTCGGCCGTCACGTACGTCTCGGCGACGTCCACCCCCACCACCAGCGACCCACCGCCGCGCAACGTCAGCTGCGTGGCAGGGCGCCCGCCACCGGTGCGTGCTCCCGCCGCCTCCTTCAGGAAACCGGCTTTCGTCAACTCACCGACGATGGTGCCGATCGTGGCGACGGACAGGCCGAGCTGGTTCGCCAGCTCCAGCCGCGTCCGCGGTTCGCCACCGTAGAAGCTCCGCACGACCTCGACGCGGTGTGCCCGCCTCAGATCGCCCGAATGCTTCAGTCGCATGAACCTGTTCCTCGTACTGCGCTCCGATCGGGCACAGTACGTGATCTTCATTCAATTTTGAAGGGGTTCTTTCAACGGTCAGCAGAAGTGTGATCGGCTGGCTCACCAGGATGTTTGCACCGTCAACCATGATTCGGGCACACCTGGACGAAGGCAACTCTGAGTAGATGTCAGCGGTCGCGCACTGGGCCAGTCGGCTGATGCTTGGGCAGCGTCGCGGGTCTGCAGGCTACCTCTGGTGCGGCCGGTAGGTGGCCTGCCCGTTCACCACGACCAGCTCGACCTCCACGGAGGTCTGGCTGTGGCCGCCCAGCGGGGCGAGCACGACCGGTGGGCCGCCGCCCTGATGGATCACCACGTTCACGCCCAGGTGGCTCGCGATCAGGTGCCCGAGCAGATCGCGCGCGTTGCCCGCACTCCGGTTCTCGTCCTCGTCGGGCCGCAGACTCCAGTTGAGGTTCTCCACCAGTGCGCCGTTGAGGTGTCCAGGCTGCATCGGCCTGCCGGCGGTGAAGTCGGCCACGGCCCTGGCCACGCCCGGATCGTTGGCGGCCCTGTTCACCACGTGCTTCCGCAACGTCGCCGCGTCGCCGCGCGTGATGTGCGCGACGGCGGCGTACAGCCCGTTCGGCGTCGTCGGCGGCGGAGCGGGCCGCGCGAGCACGTCTTGGCGAGGTACCGCAAGGTGTCGCCAACGGGGTCGGCCTGCGACGGGACGTCGTCGTCGAGCATCACCATGTCGACGAGTTCCTGCCGCAACTCGGCGATCCGCTGGTCGTCCAGCTGCCCGAGAGCGGGTTCGAGGTCGGCGCGGTGGTGGTGGACGAGCTCGGTGAACCGGGTCGCGGTGTCCGTGCCGTCCGCGGCGATGAGCCCCGCATCCGTGAACACCTGGTACACCCACGCGGCGTGGTCGTCGCCCTGCACCGGACGCTGGCTGATGGCGTCCCCGAGCGGCGGCGGCCCCATGACGGCCGCGAGCGCGACCTGTTGTGCGAAGTTCGTGGCGCGGTTGTAGCCCTTGTCGTGGTTGAAGATCTCGCCAGCGAGCTCCTCCGGGTCACCGGCGAGCCGGGGCGTGTTGTCGATCGTGTCCCACAACTGGTGCGCCCAGATGCCGAACGCCGTGCGGTCGCCAGCATCGAACGCCCGCAGCTGCTCGGTCTCGATGACGGGCCGTTCGAACTGCTGGTTGAACGCCCTCGCCACAGCGTCGAGGCCGTGCTGCGCCATCAGCCCGGTGATCTCGTCAGCCCTGGTGTGCAGGACCACCGACGCCCGCAGCAGGTGCAGTCCCGCCTCGTGGTGGAGGTACTTCTGGGGGTTCGACCGCAGAGTGCTCTCCACCAACTTCATCAACGGCGAGGCGTTCTCCATCGCACTGGTTGTCAACGCCGTGAGCTGGTCGTCGATGCTGATGGCCGGTGCGCTCGTGCCCGGCTCGTCCGTGTCGCTCGCGTCGTCGACCATGCCGTAGGACTGCAGCTCTTCGCGGAGTTCCGCCGTGAGCCGGTCGGTGAGCTCAACACCGATACCTGCTTCGAGTTCGGCGCGGTTGTCGTTGATGGCCGCGGTGAACTGCTCCGGGCTGACGCTGGCATCGGCGGGGATCAGCTTGGCGTCCGCCAGCACCTGGAACAGCCACATCGCCCTCGCCGACGTGTCCTCGTCCGGGCGAGCACGGTTGGCGACGGTCTCGGCGAGGGGTGGCGGGCCCATGATCGACGCGAGCGCGGCCTGCTGGGCGAAGTTCGTGGCGCGGTTGTAGCCCTTGTCGTGGTTGAAGATCTCGCCCGCGAGCAACTCCGGATCCTGCGCCAGCTGCGGGGTGTTGTTGATCGTGTCCCACAACTGGTGCGCCCACGCGCCGAACGCCGCCCGCCCGGCCTCGGTATCGGTGAACGCCTCGCGCTGAGCCGTCTCGATGATCGGCCGCTCGAACTGGCGAACAAACGCGTCAGCCACGTGGTCAACACCATGCCGGCTGATCAAATCCGCGATCTCGTCGGTCCTGGTGTCCAGCACCACCGACGCCCGCAACAGGTGCAGGCCCGACTCGTGGTGGAGGTACTTCTGCGGGTTCGACGTCAGTACGGAGTTCACGGACTTCATCAGCGGTGAAGCGTCTTCCATCGCTGCCGTGACCAAATCCAAGAGCTGGTCGTCCACTCCAGGGGCTGGAGTGCCGGGATCAGCGTCGTCGAGGTGGAGGTGGACGTCGGCGGCGTTGGGTCGGCCGGGGGCCACGGTGATCTCGAGCGAGACCTCGCGGGCGAGCAGTTCGGCCACGTGCGCGGCGTGCTCGCCGGTGATCTCGACGATCGGCGCCGGGAGGCCCTGAGCGGCGCGCGCCGCCTGCACCTCGGTGAGTCGTTCGGCGAGCGACTCCAGTTGCAGCAGCTGATTGAACGTCAGGGACGTGCTGCCCGCCGGAAGCTCCAGCGACAGTTCGGGTCCGCGCGTCGGCGAAGCGGCAGAGACGGAGGACGCAGGGGCGGACGAGTCCGCCGCGGACGACGTCGGCGACGCGGGCG
>NZ_VSRL01000226.1 GCF_012184385.1 Lentzea indica | reverse complement strand
CGCCGCGGCCGCTGGTGGCCGCGCTGGGGGCGCGCCCGGCGGCATGATGGGTGGTATGCCGATGATGGGCGGCATGATGGGCGGCGGTCAGCAGCAGGGCGGCGACAAGGAGCACAAGCCGAAGCAGCGGCTCAGCGGCTCGATCGACGACCTGCTCGGCAAGCCCAAGAAGGCCGCGCCGAAGACGATCGGTGACGACGACTGAAAGTCTTTCCGGACAACGAGAAGGGCCCCGCCGGGAAATTCCGGCGGGGCCTTTCTCGTGAGTCAGCAGTCCGGGATGTCGTGGATGACTCCCGCGACGTTCGCCTCCGCAGTCCAGCCGGTCATGCCGGTCCTGATGTTCCGTGTCAGGCCGTGTCCGATTCGCGCCCTGTACCTGGTAGTCCTTCGGTAGCGCGGCCGAAGCCGGCATCGCGGTGAGCGTCACACCTGCCAGCACTGCCAAATTGTGCTGATCACATGGGAATGCGGAACGGCTCCGCCGGGACACTGTCCAGCGGAGCCGTTCACGTGGCGAAGCCGAGTTCGGCTAGGCGGGTTTGCCGCGCCTGCGGTTGAGCGAGTTGCGGATGATCAACGTCAGCATCAGCAGCGCGCCGCCGACACCGATGCCGCCCAGCGCCACGATGATCGGCGGCCAGTCCAGCCCCGGCGGCGGGGTGACGGCCGTGTTCATCTCCTTGGGCTGCGGCTTCGTGAACCCCTTCGCCTCCGCGGGGAGCACCGCGGTCAGCGCGGCGATCGGGTTGATCATGCCGTAGCCGATCTTGTTGTCCTTGCCGGACACGTTGCCGGGGTGCAGGGCCGTGGCCTTGAGACGGTCCATCACCTGGCGCGCCTTGAGGTCCGGGAACCGCTCGCGCACCAGCGCCGTGATGCCGGCGACGTACGGGGACGCGAAGCTCGTGCCCTTGATGTCCTGCACGCCCTGCGCGGTGACGTTCGCGTTCGTCAGGCCGGTGCCCTTGGGGTCGACGGAGATGATCTCCTCACCCGGCGCCGCGATGCTGACCCACGGGCCCCAGACGCTGAACGAGGAGACCGCGCCCGACCGTGCGATCGACCCCACGGACAGCACGTCGTTGGCGAACCACGCCGGCGACGAGACCGAGTTGACGTTGTTCGGGTCCAGGTTGTTGTTCTGGTTGGCGCACCCGGTGCCCTGGTCGCTGAGGTTGCCGGCCGCGGTGACGATCACGGCGTCCTGAACGTCCACCGCGTACTTGATCGCGGCCTGCAGCTTCTGGTCGTCCGCGCCGAAACCCTTGGGCGGGCCGCAGTTCGTCAGCGAGATGTTGATGACCTTGGCCTTCTGGTCCGCCGCACGGACGATGGCCTGCGCCAGGGTGCCGACCTTGCCGGCGGAGGAACGCTTGTCCGGGTTGGCCGCGTCGCCCTTGAACTCGTAGCGGTCGCTGGTCTGGCGGATCGCGAGGATCGTCGCTTCCGGTGCGGCGCCGACGAAGTCGCCCTCGGTCTTGGCCGCCGCGGCGACGCCGGCGACCTCGGTGCCGTGGCCGTCGCAGTCGTCCGTGCCGTTCTTGCCGCCGGAGTTGTCGACGTACTCGCCACCGGCGACGACCCGGTTTCCGAAGCGGGGGTTGCGCGGGTCGACACCCGTGTCGATGATCGCGATCTTGACGTTCTTGCCGGTCGCGAACCTGTGTGCCTGCTCCAGGTTCAGGTAGACCTGGCCCCAGGGCTTGTACTCGATGAGCTCGCTCTTGGTGTCGGACTCGACGCACCCCTTGGTGGTGCGCTCGTACTTCACGTCCGGCTTGCCCTCGTCCTTCGGCGGCTGGGTGCCGGGCGGCAGATCCGGCGGCACCGAGTTCGGCCGTGCCGCCGCCGGTGTGGACGAGGACGGCTGAGCGGAGGCCTGCGGAAGCGACCCCGTCAGCAGCAGCAGTCCGGCGGTCGCTGCCGCCGTGGTGCGCCTGATGCCGGGCCTCATAGCGAGATCAGGCCTCGGAACACCGCGTACATGTCCATCACGGCGAGGGCCACCGGCACCACAGCGGCGATGAGGATCGCCTCGATGATGTCGACGGTGCGGCGCAACGGCGGCGAGAACTTCTGGCCGGGGAAGACCACGCCGAGCACCAGCGCGGCCGCGCCGAGGAGCAGCAGCGCCCCGAAGACGAAAGCGATGCGGTTGAACGACGACGACGTGATCAGCCAGCCGAGCAGGATGCCCGCGCTGGCGAACATGCCGGTGGACAGCAGCGCCACGGCCTGCGCGCCGTTCGCGTACACCCGGCCGCGCATCATCAGCACGATCGCGACGACCACGCCGTAGATCGGGCCCCAGACCGTGTCGGCGGACGCGGCGACGATGGCGGCCAGTGCCGCGACCGTGCCGGTACCGATGATCATGCCGGTCAGGTACTCGTGCGCGACGGCGGTGCGGCGCTCGATCACCGCGTACTCCGGGAAGCCGGTGTCCTCCTTGAGGTCCTCGGCGTTCGTCGGCACGACGGGCGGCGGGATCTTGGCCAGCTGCAGCGTCAGCCTGGGCAGCATCGACAGCGCGGCGAGCGCGACCGCACCGGTCGCGGCGGCCACACCGGCCAGAGGGTGCTCGACGAACGTCGCGACGAGGAACGCCAGCGCCACGATCGTGCCGCCGGTCGCCGCGGCGATGAACACCGTGATGCCCTGGCCGATCAGCAGGATGCCGCCCCACGCGAAGATCATCAGCAGCGCCGAGGCGAGCAGCATCTTCGGGTTGAAGCCGACACCGGGCACGGCGTGGAAGCCCGCGACGAACGCCATCGGCAGCGAACCGCACGCGGCGATCAGCACACCGGTCGAGGCCGCTCCGTATGCCCGCGCGATGGTCGCGCCCGCCGCAAGTGCGGCGATGGCGGCGACACCTCCCGCGATGGCGGCGGCGAGCCCGCTGCCGGAACCGCCCTGCGTGACCGGGCCGGACAGGAAGAGCGCCACCGCGGCGGCGATCAGCGCAAGCGCGCCGGCGATGTGACCGAACCGCTGTGCGGTCTCCTTGGTCCACGGCCGGAACGAGTCCGGGTCGGACTCCGCGAGTCGCTCGACGACGTCGTCGTACAGCGGCGGCGGTGGGTTCTCGTTGCGGCGGCGCAACTGCAGCAGCTCGCCGTCGACGACACCGAGCGATGCCAGCGTGCGCGCCGGGTCCAGCGGGCTGTCGCCCAGCTTGGCCAGGCACCAGCCGCCGTGCCGGACGCCACCGTCCGGAGTGGCCTCTCTCGCCATCTCCAACAACATGGGCAGGAGATCGGCCACCGCCACGTCGGCAGGTAGCGCGACGTCGATACGCGTTCGAGGTGCCACCACCGTGACACGGCTGAACACCGTCGTACCGGTCGCCACCAGGGCCCCCTAAGTCAGATCAGCGCTTGCAAACAATGTGCCCGACCCTATTGGTCCACTCGGACGCTCGCCGGGCGGCCCTAGTATGGCCGCACCGACGCCTCCTGCACGTGTTGTTCGCAGAACACGTTCGACTGGGTTTTTTCCGGACCCACCTTCGTGGCGCGCGCAGATGCGCAATAGTGTCGGTTGCTACTGGTGGCGTAACGAGAGTCGAAGAGGTGCCTGTCAGTTGAGCACGCTGCAGTTCAAGCGAACGGCACGCCTTGCTGCTCCCCGGCCTCCCGGCGGTGAGGTCCACCTCGAGCCGCCACCTGAGGTCCCCCGGATCATCCCCGGCAACATCATGATGAAGGCGATGCCCGTCGTCATGATCATCGCGTCCGTCGGCATGATGGGCATGATGTTCGTGTTCGCGCCGCGGCAGCCCGCGGCGATGATCATGCCGGGCATGATGATGATCTCGACCATCGGCATGATGGCGAGCGGCATGGGCTCTGGCAAAGGCCAGAAGAAGGCCGAGATGAACGAGGACCGCAAGGACTACCTGCGGTACCTCGGCCAGATGCGCGACCGCGCCCGCGAGGCGGCCGACGAGCAGCGCGCCGAGCGCGAGTGGGTGCACCCGGACCCGCAGATGCTGTGGTCGCTCGCCACCACGCGCCGCATGTGGGAACGCCGTCAGAACGACCCGGACTTCTGCCACCTGCGCGCGGGACGAGGTTCGCAACGCCTCGCGACCCGCCTTGTGCCGCCGCAGACCGGTCCTGTCGAGGAACTCGAGCCGATCGCGACACTGGCGCTGCGCCGTTTCGTGCGCGCCCACTCGCTCGTGCCCGACCTGCCGATCTCCATCGCACTGCGCGGTTTCGCCGCGGTCGGCCTGCTTGGTGAGATCGAGGACCGCCGCGACCTCGCGCGTGCCCTCCTCGCCCAGCTCGTCACCTTCCACGCACCTGACGACCTGCTGATCGCGGTCGTGAGCGCGGGGCGCACCAAGCAGCTGTGGGAGTGGGTGAAGTGGCTGCCGCACGCGCAGCACCCCACCGACATCGACGGCATCGGCCAGCGCCGCATGATGGCGAACTCGCTCGCCGAGATCGAGGCGATGCTGGACGAGAACCTGCGCGACCGGCAGCGGTTCACCCGCAACGCCCCGCCGCCGCCCGACCAGCCGCACATCGTGATCGTCATCGACGACGGCGACATCAGCCGCGAAGAGATGATCATCCTCGAGGAGGGTCTGGTCGGCGTCACGCTGCTGGACCTCAACGAGTGCCTCGGCAACCTCACCGCCCGCCGCGGTCTGCGCCTGGTCGTCGAGAACAATCAGCTCGGAGCCCGTTCCGCGACCGGTGTCGAGTGGTTCGGCGCGCCGGACCGGCTGTCCATCGTGGAGGCCGAGGCGCTCGCACGCAGGCTCTCGCCGTACCGCATGGGCGCTGCCGGTGAGGCCGGCGGCGACTCGGGCGAGGACCCGTTGGCGATGAGCAACAACCCGCCGATCCTCGAGTTCATGGGCATCCCCGGCGACCCGATCACGTTCGACGTGCAGCAGGCGTGGCGGCCGCGGCCCAAACGCGACCGCTACCGCATCCCGTTCGGCATCGGCGAGCACGGCCAGGCGGTCGAGCTCGACATCAAGGAAGCGGCAGAGGACGGCATGGGCCCGCACGGCCTGTGCATCGGCGCGACCGGTTCCGGTAAGTCGGAGTTCCTCCGCACCCTGGTGCTGGGTCTGCTGGCCTCGCACTCGTCGACGGCGCTCAACATGATCCTCGTCGACTTCAAGGGTGGTGCGACGTTCCTGGGCCTGGACAAGGCACCGCACGTCGCCGCGACGATCACCAACCTGGCCGGCGACCTGACCCTGGTCGACCGCATGAAGGACGCCATCGCGGGTGAGGTGTCGCGCCGCCAGGAGGTTCTGGCGAAGGGCAACTACAAGAACGTCTGGGACTACGAGAAGGCCCGTGAGAACGGTGCCCAGCTCGACCCGCTGCCCGCTCTGTTCATCTGCATCGACGAGTTCTCCGAGATGCTGACGGCGAAGCCGGACTTCATCGACATCTTCCTTCAGATCGGTCGTGTCGGCCGGTCGCTGCAGATGCACATGCTTCTGGCGTCGCAGCGACTCGAGGAAGGCAAGCTGCGCGGTCTGGACACGTTCCTCTCGTACCGCATCGGTCTGAAGACGTTCAACGCGGCCGAGTCCCGTGCGGCGATCGGTGTTCCGGACGCCTACGAGCTGCCGCCGATCCCGGGTTCGGGTTACCTCAGCGTTCAGGGCATGCCGCTGACGAGGTTCAAGGCGCTCTACGTGTCGGGCACCTACCGGCCGTCCGGCATGCAGTCCGCCGGCGAGTCGGTGGCGGTCCGCAGCGACAAGCGCCCGCGGTTCTTCGTGCCGGACTTCATCGAGATCCCGAAGGAGCCGGAGCGGCCGATCGAGCCGGTCAAGGTCGAGGCCGCGCCGGTCAAGGAAGACGCGAACGAGCCGACCCAGCTCGAGCTGATCGTCGAGCGTCTCGTCGGCCAGGGCCCGCCCGCGCACGAGGTGTGGCTGCCACCGCTGAACGAGCCGCCGACGATGGACACGATCCTGCCGCCGCTCGACGTGACTCCCGACCGCGGTCTCACGTCACCGGGTTACCCGGCGAACAGCACGCTGCAGATCCCGGTCGGCGTGGTCGACAAGCCGTTCGAGCAGCGCCGCGACCTGTTGTGGGCGGACTTCTCCGGTGCCGCCGGTCACGGCGCGGTCGTCGGTGGTCCGCAGTCGGGCAAGTCGACGCTGCTCAGGACGATGATCGCGTCGATGGCGCTGACGCACACCCCGGAAGAGGCGCAGTTCTACTGCATCGACCTCGGTGGTGGAACGCTCGCCTCGATGGAGGACATGCCGCACGTCGGTGGGTTCGCCGGTCGTCTCGACGTCGACAAGGTCCGCCGCATGGTGGCGGAGCTGCAGACCCTGATCACCGAGCGCGAGCTCCGCTGGCGCGACCAGCGCATCGACTCGATGGGCGAGTTCCGCAACCGCAAGCGCCGCGGTGAGATCAAGGACGACGCCTTCGGCGACGCGTTCCTGATCGTGGACGGCTGGATGAACTTCCGCCAGGAGTTCGAGATGGTCGAGCCGCAGGTCCAGGCGCTGGCGGCGCAGGGTCTGTCCTACGGCGTCCACGTGATCGTCGCCGCCAACCGGTGGGCGGAGATCCGGCCTGCGATGAAGGACCTCCTCGGCACGCGGTTCGAGCTGCGCCTCGGTGACCCGAGCGAGTCCGAGATCGACCGCAAGGTCGCGGTCAACGTGCCGCCCGGCCGGCCAGGTCGCGGTCTGACGGGTGACAAGCTTCACTTCCTCACCGGTCTGCCGCGCATCGACACGTTGCAGGACCCGACCACGATCTCGGCGGGTGTCCAGGACCTCAGCGCCAAGCTCATCCAGGCGTGGCAGGGTCCGCGGGCTCCGCAGGTCCGGATGCTGCCCGACCTGCTCGACCACGCTCAGTTCATGGCGCAGGTCCAGCAGATCAACCCCAACCGCGGCCACCTGGTCCCGGTCGGTGTCAACGAGGACGAGCTCGCGCCGGTCTACATGGACTTCGACGCGGACCCGCACTTCCTGGCGCTGGCCGACGGCGAGTCGGGCAAGACGAACATCCTGCGCACGATCGTCCGCGGCATCATGCAGAGCTACACCTCGTCCGAGGCGTTGATCCTGCTCGCGGACTACCGCCGCACGATGCTCGGCTTCATCGACACCGACCACCTGCTCAGCTACGCGGTGTCGGGCGCCCAGTTCACGCAGAACGTCCAGGAGGTGCGCGGCTCGCTCGCCAAGCGCATGCCCGGTCCTGACGTCACGCAGGAACAGCTCAAGAACCGGTCCTGGTGGACGGGTCCCGAGGTGTTCATCGTCGTCGACGACTACGACCTGGTCGCCCCGCAGGGTGGCGCGAACCCGATGCAGCCGCTGGCCGAGTTCATCCCGCAGGCGAAGGACGTCGGTCTGCACGTCGTCGTCGTCCGCCGCATGGGTGGTGCGTCCCGCGCGATGTACGACCCGATCATCGGCAAGCTGAAGGAGATCGCGGCGCCGATCTTCGTCGGTTCCGGTTCGAAGGAGGAGGGCAACATCGTCGGCAACCTCAAGCCGTCGCCGCAGCCTCCCGGCCGGGGCACGCTGGTGACCCGCAAGCACGGTCAGCAGCGCATGCAGTTCGCCTGGATCCAGCCCGACTAACGGGCGGGCACAACGTCTTCGTGGGTGGTCTCGCCGTTCGGCGGGGCCACCCACGAGTCGTTTCCGGGGAACTGAAAGGGCCCGCGGCCGAAGCCGCGGGCCCACTCAGGTAGCAGGGGTGTCTACCTGTCCCCCCGTTCACCGGACCCGGATCCGGTGCGGTCAAGAGGGAGGAGACCGCACCGGCCGGGCTGCATCTTCTGAGACGCCCCCAGGTCTGTCTCGTCCGATCCGGTTGAAGATGACTTTGCAGCAAGCCTCTCTCGCGGCGCTCACGCATCGATGACATCCGTTTCCGGGCAAAGTAAAACGGGCCCGCAGCCGAAGCCGCGGGCCCGAACCGAACAGCAGGGGACTGTCCGGTTCCCCCCATGACCGGGTTCCTTCCTGACCGACCCACTGGGGAGGGGCGGCCGGGACGGAGATCGACGATCGTGACACCCCCCAAGCTTCCGTTGTCACTTCTCGTCGTCCGGCTGATGTCTACTTTGCCCTGTGGCGCTCACACTTCGGTCACACTGAGTCCACGCCCCTACACTCGGCGCTCGGTCACACCGGGCGAGAGGGGCGACGTGCGAGTCGAGTACCGCGTGCTGGGACCGCTCGAGGTTCTGCTCGACGGAGTCCCTGTCAGCGTTCCCGCCGGCCGGTGCCGCGTGTTGCTCGCCACACTCTTGTTGCGCGCCAACGAGTTCGTGTCGACCGGCGAGATCGTCGAACGGCTGTGGGACGGGACGCCACCCAGCATGGACCGCGCGGGCAAGACGCTGCACATGGTCGTGAACCGGTTGCGGCAGGCGCTCGGTGCGGCGAGCTGCGTGCGCACCGGTGCCGGTGGTTACGCGGCTTTCGTCGAACCCGGCCAGCTGGACCTGCTGCGGTTCCGCGCTCATCTCGACGCCGGCGAGCACGCCGAGCGACAGCGCTCTGGCGCGGGCCGGTGCTGGGCAACGTCGCGTCGGAGTCGTTGCACCGCGACTTCGTGCCCGCGCTGGTCGAGGAACGGCTGGACGCACTGGAACGGCGGATCGACGCCGACCTGGCACGCGGCGTCGCGGCGGAGCTGGTGCCGGAGCTGAGAGCGCTCACAAACCAGCACCGGTTGCGGGAGGTGTTCTGGGCGCAGCTGATGCTCGCCCTGCACCGCACCGGCCAGCAGGCGGACGCGCTGGCCGCATACCAGGAGGTCGCGGTCGTGCTGGACGGCCAGCTCGGCGTCACACCGGGACCGCGGCTGCGGGAGGCGCAGCAGCAGGTGCTGGCAGGAGACGTGCCCGAGCCGGCGTCGCAGCCGCACCACGTGCCCAGGCAGTTGCCGACCGCGTTGCCGCACTTCGTCGGCAGGGAGCCGGAACTGGAGAGGCTCGACGCCGTCCTCGGTGCCGGTCAGCTGGTCGTGGTGATCAACGGCAGCGGTGGCATCGGCAAGACTTCGCTGGCGGTGCAGTGGGCGCACAGGATCGCCGGCCGGTTTCAGGACGGGCAGCTCTACAGCGACCTGCGCGGGTTCGACCCGACCGGCGCGCCGGTGAACCCGATCAGCACGGCCCGTGACTTCCTGCTGGCACTCGGCGTCCCTGCGGATGAGATCCCGGCCGGCACCGAGGCGATGCTGGACAGCTACCGCTCCCTGTTGTCCGGCGCCGGGTGCTGGTGCTGCTCGACAACGTCCGTGACGTGACGCAGGTGCGGCCGCTGCTGCCGGGCGGGTCGCGCAGCCTGGCAGTGATCACGTCCCGCAACCGGTTGCGCGGACTGACGGCCCAGTACCGGGTGCTCCCGTTGGACGTGCTGGATCCGGGCGCGTCGATGGACCTGTTCGGCGGCAGGGTCGGCGCGGAACGGGTCGCGGCGGAGCCGGAAGCGGCCACCCGGCTGGTCGACCTGTGCGCGGGCCTGCCGCTGGCACTCGCCGTGGTGGCGGCACGGGCGACGCTCGACCAGCACCCGTTGGGCATGCTCGTGGAGGAGCTCGAACACGCCGCGCTGGACGCGTTGGACACCGATGATCCGCTGACGAGCGTGCGGGCGGTGTTCTCGTGGACGTTCGGATGCCTGAGCCCGGCGGCGGCGCGCCTGTTCGTCCTGCTCGGCCTGCACCCCGGTCCTGACGTGACGGAGCCGGCCGCGACCAGCCTGATGGCGGCACCGTCGGCCGAGGCGTTGGACGAGCTGGCTCGCTACAGCCTGATCACGTACCAAAAAGGCCGCTACCGGCTGCACGACCTGATGCGTTCGTACGCGGCGGAGGAGGCGGCTCACCGGTTGTCGTCTGCTGAGCGAACGGCTGCTCAGCGGAGGTTTTTCGACCACCTCATGCACTCCGCACTGGCCGCGACCGGGAGATCCGACCCGTTGCGTCAGCCCATCACCACATCGGACCCCGCTCCCGGCGCCGTCGTGCTCACGTTCGAGGCGAGCACCGACGCCGACCGCTGGTACGCAGAGGAGCGAGAGGTGTTCGGCCCCGCGGTGGCCGCCGCGGGCGAGGCCGGCTTCGACGGTCACGTGTGGCGCACGGTGTGGGCGATCCGCCACTTCCTGCTGGCCACCGGCCGGTGGCGAGAGGGCGAGCGCCTGCAACGGCTGGCCATCGCCGCCGCGCAACGGGCCGGTGACCTCGAAGGAGAGTGCCGGGCCCGCCGTGGCCTGGTGTCCTGCCTGGTTCCCGAGCAGAAGTTCGACGAGGCCGAGCACCAGCTCCGTGCGGCGGTTGCGCTGGACGAGCGGCTGGGCGACTTGATCGGGTTGTCGAACGACCTGCGCGGCCTCGCCTACCTGCTCGGCCGGCAGGGCAAGTACGCCGAAGCGCTCGACCCGTTGCTGCGCGCCTCGGACGTGGCGTCGCGAAGCGGCGACCACATCGAACTGGCCAGCGTCTCGGCCTCACTGGCGTTCGTGCACCACGAACTCGGCGATCACCTCGAAGCGGCGAAACGCGCGGAACAGGCCCGCGACATGTACCTGGAACTCGTGCCGGACGAGCGGGACACCGTCGTGGCCTCGAACCGCGACACCCTCGGCAGCATCTACCGCGCGCTGGGCCGCTACGACGAGGCGGAGGCGAACTACCTCAGATCCGTGGAGCTGCAGGCAACGCTCTCGTACCGGCACTACCAGGCAGACACGCTCGTGCGGCTGGCCGACATGAAACGGGAGCTCGGCGAACTCGACGCGGCCCGCGGCTACTACCTCGCGGCGCTCGACGTTTACGACGACCTGGGCTTCGCCAAAGCCGACGACGTGCGGGAGCTGCTCTCGCTCCTGGGTTGAGAGGCCGGTCCCGCCACAGTGAAGAGGGAGGTAACTGCGGCGGGACCGGCCAGTCATAGGGTCGCTGATCACGCTCACACTTCGGTCACATGTCGCTGGAAGGAGGGACCGTGACTGCCGAGTATCGGGTCCTCGGGCCGCTGGAGGTGCTGGCCGAGGGCGCTCCTGTGCCTGTGCCCGCTGGGCGGTGCCGGGTGCTGCTGGCCACGTTGTTGTTGCGCCCCAACCAGTTCGTGTCCGTCGACGAGCTGGTCGAGAGGGTCTGGGACGGTTCCCCGCCCAGGGCCAGGTCGTCGCTGCACATGGTGGTGCGTCGGCTGAGGGTCGCGCTGGGTGATGCGGACTGCGTGCGGACCCTTCCCGGTGGGTACCAGGCCTCAGTGGGGCCGGACCAGCTCGACCTGCTGCGGTTCCGCGCACTGGTCGGCTCTGAGGACTTCGTTGCCGCTGTGGCGTTGTGGCGCGGTCCGATGCTGTCCAACGTCGTGTCCGACATGGTGCACAAGAACGACGTCCCGTTGGTGACGGAGGAATGGTTCGGCGCGCTCGAACGGCGCATCGACGTCGACCTCGAGTCCGGCAGAGGTCCCGACCTGGTGGCTGAGCTGCAGCTGCTGACCATGCGGCATCCGCTCCGGGAAGTGTTGTGGGGCCAGCTGATGCTCGCGCTGGCCCAGTCAGGGCAACAGGCGAAGGCGTTGGTCGCGTACCAGCAGATCCGCGGCCGGCTGGTCAACCAACTCGGGGTCGATCCCGGCGAGCGACTGCGTGCCGTCCACCACCAGGTGCTCTCAGGCTCGGTGAGGGCGCGTGGACCCGTGCCCCGGCTGTTACCGACGTTCGTGCCGCGCTTCGTCGGACGGGCAGTTCAGCTCCGCGAGCTCACCGGTCTGGTGGGCCGTGACGAGCCGATGATCGCCACGATCACGGGCATCGCGGGCGTCGGCAAGACAATGCTCGCCTTGCACTGGGCGCACAGCGTGTCGAGCCGCTTCCCCGACGGACAACTGCACGTGAACATGCGCGGATTCGACCGGCATCGCGAACCGATGGCGCCGGGTGATGTGCTCAGCCGGTTCCTCGAAGCACTCGGCGTGGCCTCGGAGCGCATCCCCGCCGATGTCGAGGCACAGGGCGCGATGTACCGCGGTCTTGTCGTGGGCCGCCGGATGCTGTTGGTGCTGGACAACGCCCGCGACGCCGAGCACGTCCGGCCGTTGCTGCCGGGCCCGTCTCCGTCGCTGGTGCTGATCACGAGCCGTAACCAGCTCGGCGGACTGGGCGCGCGACGGCTCGCGTTGGACGTGCTCAGTCGCGACGAGGCCCGTGCGTTGCTTGTCAGCAGACTCGGCGAGGCACGGCTGGACGCTGCTGCCGATGAGCTCATCGCGTGGTGCGGAGGACTGCCGCTGGCACTCGCGATCGTGGCGGCGCGTGCGGCGGAGACACCGCAACTTCCGCTGTCCGCCCTGGTCGCTGAGCTGGCTGACGAGCACACGCGCCTCGACTCACTGGACACCGGTGACGCGGCCACCAGCGTCCGCACAGTCTTCCAATGGTCGTACCAGCAACTCAGTGCGGCGGCCGCGCGGATGTTCCGGCTGATCGGCGTCCATCCAGGACCGGACATCACCGTGCCCGCGGCGGCGAGTCTCACGGGCCAGTCCGCTGACGAGACGCGCGCATGCGTGCTTGAGCTCGTCCGGGCGAACCTCCTGGTCGAGCACGTGGCCGGGCGGTACACGTGCCACGACCTGTTGCGCGTCTATGCCGCCGATCGTGCCGCGGCCGACGAGTCGGCCGAGTCACGAGAGGCGGCGGTGGAGCGGATGCTTGACCACTACCTCCACACGCTGGCCGGGATCGACCGCAACCACAACCACAATCACCGCGGCCTCGAGGACTATCCGGTGCCGGCCGCGAAGGTGACTCCCGAGACGTTCGACGACCAACCTGCCGCCATGGCATGGCTGGACGCGGAACGGATGGTGATCCGCGGAGTCGTCGCGTACGCGGACGAACAGGGCCTCGACCGCCACACCTGGCAGTTGACGTGGTTCGCGCTCGACATGGTCGATTGGTTCGGACTGTGGCGGGAGTGGGTCGAGCAGGTGGACCGGGCGTCGCTGGCTGCCGCTCGTCTCGGCGATCGGCGCCAGATGGCGAGGCTCGTGGTCCTGCTGGCGACCGGTTATGCGAGGTTCGGCAGGCTTGAGACGAGCCTGGAGCACTTCGAGATCGCCAACCGGATCTACGAAGAAGTCGGCGTGGTGGCGGGCCAGGTGCGTGCCCAGGCCGGCATCGCCTGGGTTCTCGGACAGGTCGGTCGTCACCACGAGGCGGTCGAGGTCGCGCGGAAGTCGCTGGAGTTGTTGCGCGGTGACGCCTGCGTCACCCCGGAGCGGATGCGAATGGCCCTGCATCAGCTCGCGGCGGCACTCGTCCTGGTCGGCAAGTACGAGGAGGTGCTCGAGTGCGCCGCTGAGTGGGAAGCGCAGGAAGGAACTCCAGCACCGGTGTCCAGCGGTTTGATGGCGACCGAAAGGGCACGAGCCTTCATCGGACTCGGCGAGCCCGCTCGTGCGGTCGCCGAACTGGACCGCGCGCTCGACTGGTTCCACCAGAAGGGCAGTTGGAACGACACCGCTGCCACGCAGGTCCTGCTCGGCGATGCGCACCACGGCCTCGGTGATCCCGCCGCGGCTCGCCGCTGGTGGACAGAAGCGGTGGCGGCCTACGAGCAGCACCAGCACCAGCACGTGGACCACGTGCGGGCCAAGCTCGCCGCGTTGCCCGAAAACTGGTGAGCGGTGCTGGTAGCCCCCCAGGAACCTTTGCCACCAGCACCGCTGAGGAGAACTCTGCCCGACGCCGCTCACACATCGCTCACACCGCGATCACAGACCGTCTAAACTGCCCGTGACCTGGGAGGACGTGTGTGAGCCGGCTACCGCGTCCTGGGGCCGTTGGAGTTGCCGCTCGACGGCTGAAACAACATGGCAACGAGCGAGAGCCCTCCAGCGTGAACTTGGCGGCGGCGGAGCTGAAGAGCCGGCCGAACCGGGGTAGCCGGTGGCCGCACATCGTCCACTGTGGACCGGAGAAGGGGTCATGAACGTCGAGTACCGCGTCCTCGGGTCGCTGGAGGTGCTGCGCGACGGCGTGCCGATCTCGGTGCCCGCCGGTCTCGGACGTGTACTGCTCGCGACGTTGTTGTTGCGGCCCAACCAGTTCGTGTCCGTCGATGAGCTGGTCGACCGGCTGTGGGACGGCGAACCGCCCACGATCGACCGGGCGCACAAGACGTTGCAGATGGTCGTCCGCCGGCTGCGGATGGCGTTGGGGGACGCCAACTGCGTGCGCACGACCACTGGCGGCTATCTCGCCGAGGTCGACCCCGACCGGCTGGACCTGACCCGGTCCCGGCGCCTCGCCGCCGAGGGCGAGTTCGCGGGAGCGCTGGCCCACTGGCGTGGTCCGGTGGCTTCGAACGTCGACTCGTCGCACCTGCACCGCGAGGATGTACCACCGCTCGTCGAGGAACGGCTCGTCGTGCACGGCAGGCGCCTCGACGCGGACCTGGCGCGTGGCCGCGGTGCCGAGCTGGTGGAGGAGCTGCGGGAGCTGACCCGCGAACACCCGCTGCGCGAAGGGTTCTGGGCGCAGCTGGTGCAGGCGCTGCACCAGGCGGGCAGGCCGCAGGAGGCCCTCGCGGCGTACGAGCAGATCCGCGACCACCTCGCCGACGAGCTGGGCGTCGAGCCCGGCCAGCCGTTGCGCGAGCTGCACGAACGGCTGCTCGACCCGGCGTCG
>NZ_VSRL01000225.1 GCF_012184385.1 Lentzea indica | reverse complement strand
AACGCCGCTGGCCTCGCTGTCCACGACCCGTCCGTCGAGCATGCGGCCGCGTGCCTTCAGCGTGTCGAGCAGCTCTCCCGCGCGGACGGCGACCTCGGCCTCGTCCTCGCCGTCCAGCTCGACGTACAGCCAGGCGTGGCCGTCCGGCAGCCCGGTGACCGAGCCGGGGCCGCGCCGCGCGCGCATGGTGGCGACGATCGCTTCGTCCATGCCCTCCACCGCGGTGGGCGTCCAGCGCAGGATCTCCGGCACGTCCTCGGCGGCGTCCACGACGTCGTCGTACCCCAGGGCCAGCAACGTCGCCGCGGGTGCCGTCGTCACGAGCCGCACGGTCGCCGCCACCACCACGGCGCACGTGCCCTCGGTGCCGACGAGCGCGCGAGCGAGGTCGAACCCGTTCTCCGGCAGGAGGTGGTGCAGCTGGTAGCCGGAGACCTGGCAGCGGGATGCGGCCCAGCTCGGTGCGGATCGGCGCGAGGTGGTCGCCGATCAACCGGCGGAGCCGGGCGTCCAGTGCGACGACCCGATCCGCCGCCGCGGCATCGAGCGACCGCAGTCCCGTGTGGTCCGCAACGGCGTGCAGACCGTCGATCGTGACGATCTCCAGTGACTCGATGTGGCTGCTGGTGCGCCCGTGCCGCACGGACCGGTTGCCGCACGCGTCGTTGCCGATCATGCCGCCGATCGTGCAGCGGCTGTGTGACGACGGATCCGGGCCGAAGGTGAGCCCGTGCGGCGCGACCGCGTCCCGCAGGTCGTCCAGCACGACGCCGGGCTCGACCCGCGCGGTGCGGGCGTGCGGGTCGACGTCGAGGATGCGGTTCATGCCGCGGGAGAACTCGAGCACGAGACCGGGACCGATGGCGTTGCCCGCCATGCTCGTGCCGCCACCGCGCGCCGTGACCGGCACACCCAGCTCCCGGCAGGCCCGCAGCGCCGCGGAGACCTCCTCGGGAGAACGGGGGAAGGCCACGGCGCGGGGCGCCACCCGGTAGTTGGAGGCGTCGTAGGCGTAAGGCGCGGTTCCTCCGGCCTCGGCCTCCACCCGCATGCCGGGTGCGGTCTTCGCGAGCAGGCGCACCAGCGGGTCGGCTGTCATGGTGCCGACGTCCCTGCTTCCACGGCGGCGGACCACGCCCGCAGGCCTTCGTCGACGGCGTTCTCGTCGATCACGAGGGCGGGGATCATCCGCACGACCTGGTTCCACGCACCGCACTGCAGCAGGAGCAGGCCCTGGTCCACGGCGGCGCGCTGGACGCGGCCGGCGGTCTCCGGGTCGGGGCTGCCGTCCTCGGTGACGAACTCCGTCGCGAGCATCAGCCCGAGGCCGCGCACGTCGCCGATGCCCGGTGTCCTGGCGGCGACCGCCTCCAGGCCTGCCCGCAGCCGCGCGCCCATCAGCTCGGCGTTCTGCACGAGCTTCTCCTCCTCGACGACCTCCAGCGTGGCGACGGCGGCCGCGCACGCCACGGCGTTCGCGCCGTAGGTGCCGCCCTGCGAGCCCGGCCAGGCCTTGCTCATCAGCTGCTCGCTCGCCGCGATGCCGGACAGGGTGAAGCCGCTGGCCAGGCCCTTGGCGGTGACGAGGATGTCCGGCGTGACACCGGAGTGCTCGTGGCCCCAGAACCGGCCGGTGCGCCCGACGCCGGTCTGCACCTCGTCCATGATCACGAGGAAGCCGTGCCGGTCGGCGCGCTCGCGCAGTCCTTCCAGGAAGGCGCGGGGCGCGGGCACGTAACCGCCCTCGCCCAGCACCGGCTCCACGATGATCGCGGCCGTGTCGGCGGGCGACGAGACCGTCTGCAGCACGTAGTCCAGCTCCCGCAGGGCGAACCGCACCGCGGTGTCCTCGTCCCAGCCGTAGCGGTAGGCCGTCGGGAACGGCGTGACCACGACCCCGCTCATCAACGGGGAGAAGCCGGACCGGAACCGGGTGCCGGAGGTCGTCATGGCGGCCGCGGCGACCGTTCGGCCGTGGAAGCCGCCGTGGCAGACGAGGACGTTGGGCCTGCCGGTGGCCTGCCGCGCGAGGCGCAGCGCCGCCTCCACGGCCTCGCTGCCGGAGTTGACGAAGAAGAGGCTGTCGAGACCCTCCGGCAGCACCTCGCCCAGCTTGCCGACCAATCGGCGCAGTGGCTGGTGCATCACCGTCGTGTACTGGCCGTGGATCAGGGTCGCGACCTGCTCCTGGGCCGCGGCCACCACCTTGGGGTGGCAGTGGCCGGTGCTCGTGACGCCGATGCCCGCGGTGAAGTCGAGGTACCGCCTGCCGTCCTCGCCGTACAGGTGGACGCCCTCACCGCGGACCGCGACGACAGGGGTGGCTTGGCGCAGGTGGGGCGACAGTGCGGTCATGGTCATCTCCCGGCCGAGTGGTCATTCGTTCGTGTTGCGGCCATCTGAGCGTCGCCGGAGCCAGGCACCCCGACAACGCGTGTTCTGTCCGGCTCCGGGCCGTTGTTTGGACGTTTTGTCAACCGCGAGCCCGCGAACTCGCCGCTCCACGACCGGACGAGGCATCACCGTCCGCTCTTGCGCAGGTGAGAGGCGCTTGTCAAAGTGGCGGCGTGCCCGAGAACCGAGACCCCGCGGCCTCCGCCCGGCTCACCGTGGCGGAGGTGCTGGCCCTGCCCGTGCTGGCCGCGGGCCTGCCGGAGGTCGTGGTCGGTGGGCCAGGACTGGACCGGCAGGTCCGCTGGGTGCACGTCACCGAGCTGACGACCCGGCGTCGTTCCTCAAGGGCGGCGAGCTCGTGCTCACCACCGGCGTGCCGCTGCCCAGCGACACCTCACAGGTGCGCCGCTACGTCGACGAGCTCGCTGACGTGGGCGCCGCGGCGCTGGTCCTCGAGCTCGTCCGCCGGTTCCACCGAGCGCCCGATGCGCTGATCCGGGCGTGCCGTGCCCGTGGTCTGCCGCTGGTCACGCTGGCCAGGGACGTCAACTTCCTGGACGTGACCCAGGTCGTCCACGCGCTGATCCTGGGCAACCAGGCCGAGGTTCTGCGCAGGACCCAGCAGATCCACGAGACCTTCACGGCTCTGACGTTGCGCGGCGCCGGCCCTGAGGACGTGGTGCGGACGGCGGCCGAGATGAGCCGTCGCACCGTGGTGCTGGAGAACCTCGCCCACCAGGCGCTGATCTGCGAAGCCGCCGGTGTGGACGCGGAAGAGGCGTTGTCCGGCTGGGAACCGCGGTCGAGAGCCGTCCCCGTCGAGGACCGCACGGGGGTCCTCGGGCAGGAACGCTGGTTGACGACACCCGTCGAGTTCCAGGGCGAGCGCTGGGGCCGGGTCGTCATGCTGCCGGGTGCACAAGCTTCCACTGCGGAGGACGTCACCGTGATCGAGCGCGCGGCGATGACGCTGACGATCGCCAGGCTCATCCACTCCACCGCGTGGGAACGCCGTGCGCACCGCAGCGTCCTGCGCGACATCGCCGAACAACGCCATCGCTCCCCCGCCGAGGCCCAGGCACGCGCCGCCGCTCTCGGGCTGCCGACCGGCGACGCGTCGTTCCTCGCCGTTCTGGTCGACACCCCGCACAACGCGACGGACGTCGAAACCCTGCTTGCGCAGTCACTCGAACGAACGGGTCTGGTCGGCACGCTCGCCGAGCACCGGGTCGGTGTCCTGCTCTCCTTGCGCCGCGGCCAAACTTGGCAGTCCACAGTGGAGCAACTGAGCCGGGCCGTGCGCGAGCGAGATGCCGGCGCGGTGGTGAGCGTCGGATGCGAGGTCTCGGACCTCGCGCACGTCTCGCGTTCGTTCCGCGAGGCGGGACACGTCGCCGATGCCGTGCTGCCGGGGTCCGCCGGCCAGCTCTACCACCAGCTGTCCGACATCGGCCTGCGGCACCTGCTCCACGCCCTGCGCGACGACGTCCGCGTCCAGAACTACCTCGAACGTCAGATCGGTCGGCTGGTCGAGCACGACGCACGGCACAGCACCGAGCTGCTGCCAACGCTGCGCCACTACCTCGACGCCGCCGGCAACAAGACCATCGCCGCACGCCGCAGTGGCCTGTCACGGCAGACGCTCTATGAACGCCTGCACACGCTGGAACGTCTGCTCGACCGCGACCTCGAAGTGGGCGAGCAACGCACTGAACTGCACGTCGCCCTCCTCGCGCTCGACGTTCTCCGCAGCCACCCCGGCTCGGCGTTCAGCCGGACGCAGGACTAGTCGGCGAGCCGATCGGGCATGCCGGCGAGTGCGACGAGGCCGGGATTCCCGAACTTGGTCGAGCGGGAGAAGCGGCCGTCGACGACGGTGAGCACCCACAGGCAGTCCGCCCGCAGCTCACCCGAGGCGTCGCGGCGGTAGCCGGCCATGGCGGGCTGGCCGTTGGCGCGGGTGGGCAGCAGCCGGACGTTCCCTCGGTTGGAGGCGAAGCCGCGTTCCAGGAACGGAATGCACACGTGCACGCCCTTGAACCAGACGGGATGCGGCACGGCTTCGAGGCTGAAGTCGTCGTGGATGACGGCGCGGATGGCGGTGGAGTCCCCCGCCTCGAACGCGGTGATGTAGCGATCGAGCAGCGCACGCTCGAGCTCCAGGTCCGGTGCCTCCAGCCGTTGGTCGGCCAGGTCCAGTTCGTCGAGTCGCCTGCGGGCCCGTTGCAGAAGGCTCTTCACGGCGGGAACGCTGATGTCGAGCGTCTCCGCGATCTCGGCGGCGGACCACGAGAGAACCTCCCGCAGCAGGAGCGCCGCACGCTGCCGCACCGGCAGGTACTGGAGTGCCGCGATCAACGCCAGCCGTACCGATTCCCGCATCACCACCGTCTCGCCCGGCTCGTCGTTGCGGTGGTTCAGCACGGCGTCGGGCAACGGTTCGAGCCAGGCGATGGACTCGTCGGTGTAGACGCGGACGCCGGGGTCGGTCGCCGGTGCGCCGAGGCCGGCGGGGAGCACCCGCCGGCTTCGATGGGTCAACGCGGTGATGCAGGTGTTGGTCGCGATCCGGTAGAGCCAGGTCTTGAGCGACGAACGTCCCTCGAAACCCGCCAGGCCGCGCACCGCCCGCAGGTACGTCTCCTGGACGACGTCCTCGGCGTCCTGGTACGAGCCGGTCATCTGATAGCAGTGCGTGACCAGCCCGTCGCGCAGCAGGCCGAACTCGTCG
This sequence comes from Lentzea indica, assembly GCF_012184385.1. Lineage (GTDB taxonomy): Bacteria > Actinomycetota > Actinomycetes > Mycobacteriales > Pseudonocardiaceae > Lentzea > Lentzea indica. The sequence continues at coordinate 9,598 of NZ_VSRL01000225.1, read as the reverse complement.
TGCAGCCGCACGCTGGTCAACGGTGTTGACGTGCTCCACGCCGTGTGCGGCGCGGATTCTCGTCCGTGCCGCTCACGCGGCACCTCGATGGCTTCCTGCTTCATCGACCTGTGCCCAACTGCTCGGTCTTACCTGGTCTCCACAGGCGTTTTGTGTCTCCGCCCGCCCGGCGGCGGCTGTCACGCTGTGTCGGTCGTGACGTTTCGAGGCTTCCGGTGTTGGTCCTTCGCCCCGCACACCAGCAAGTATGGGGATTGGGCACGCTCGGCCGTGACCGGCCTCCCGCGCGGGCCTTCACCACCGGGCTGAAGCCCGGCGCCCTGGCCAGCATTCCCCGTAGCACCTCAGCAGACACGTCACGCTCCTGGTCGCAGGTCCTCGACTCTTCATTGGACACCTCCGGCCGGGAAAAGGAATCGCTACCGCATGAGGTTCACCTCGGCGGCGAGCCGCTCAAGGGCTCCGCGCATGGCGGGCAGACCTCCTCCTCGGTAGAAACGGGGACCGTAGGACACCCGTGCCACTCCCAGCGACTTCAACGCCTGCAGGTCCAGCGAGTCGGTGGTGTTCCCGTTGACCGGTCCCCCTGCGATCAGCCGTTCGAGGTTCTCGCGGGTCGACCCACCGATCGGGTAGACGCAGTCCACGCCCGCGTCCCGGTAGAGACTCGCCCGCTTGATCGCCTCGTCCAGCCGATCGGGCTCGGGAATCCCGCTGGACGGCAGGAACACGTCGATCCTGGCGTTGATCACGATCGGGACCCCGGAGGCATCGGCGGCCGCACGCACCCCGGCGAGCCGGTCGGCCTGCGCCGCGGCGTCCAGGAGGCCGCCCGCTCGATGATCGGTGTCTTCGAGGTTGCAGCCGACAGCGCCGGCCTCGAGCAGCCGGGACACGAACTCGTCCGCCGCCAGGCCGTAGCCGGCCTCCGCGTCCACCGTCACCGGAACGGGCACGGCGGCGGCGATCCGGGCCACGGCCGCGAACATCTCCTGCCAGGGCGCCTTCTCGCCGTCATCGTGGCCGAGCGCGTCCGCCACAGCGGCGCTCGATGTCGCCACGACCGGGAAACCCGTCTCGGCGACGAGTTCCGCGCTCGGCTCGTCCCACGCGTTCGGCAACACGAGCATGTTCCCGTGGTGCAGCTCGCGCAGCAGGTCTGCCTGGGCCTTCAGTTCGGACATGTACTACCCCTTTCGTGGAATGACGGATCCGGCCAGCGCACCCACTGCCGCGAGGCCTGCACCGGTCAGGACGGCGGCGGTGAAACCGCGGGAGAACGCCTCACTCGACGCGTAGCTCCCGGCCGCGGTGAACCCGACGACCAGAACCGCCACGCCGAACGCCCCGCCGAGCTGCCGCATGGAGATGAAGGCGCCGGAGGCCTTGCCGAGGAACCGCGGCGCCACCGAGGTCAGCGCGGCGCTCTGCGCGGCGGGCAGGCACATCGCGATGCCCGTTCCGGACAGCACCAGCGGTGCCACGAGCGCCAGGTAACCGACCGAGGGGTCGGCGACGAGGGCGATCCACACCATGGAAAGGCTGTGCAGGCCGAGCCCCGCGACGATGAACGGCCGCTCGCCGAACCGGCCGATCGACCGTCCCACCCCACTGCGGGACGAGCACCGTGGTCAGCCCCCAGCGGCGCCAGCGCCAGCCCCGCGGCCAGCGCCCGTACCCCAGTCCCGTCTGCAGGAACTGGGCCATGAAGAACAGCACCCCGAACGCGGAGCTCCAGTGGAAGAAGATCACGACGTTGGCGGCAGCGAACCTGCGGGAACGGAACAGGTGCAACGGAAGCATCGGATGCGCCGCCCGGCGCTGCCAGCCGACGAACATCCCGATCGCCACCAGCCCCGCCACGGCGGATCCCACCACCTCCGCGGCGGCCCAGCCCGCTGTGTTGCCCTGGATCAGCGCCCACATGAGCCCGAACGTGCCGACGCCCGCCAGCACCAGCCCTGGAACGTCGATGGCGCGATCCGGTCCACGGCTCTCCTCGATCCGCGTCAGGGCGAGGTAGAGCAGCACCGCCCCCAGCGGAACGTTGATCCAGAAGATCCACGGCCAGGAGACCCCCGCCACCACGGCACCGCCGACCAGCGGCCCCAGCGGTACGGCCACCCCGCTCACGCTCGCGAAGACCCCGAGTGCCCTGGGCCTGAGCTCGGGCGGGAACGCGGCGCTCAGCAACGCGAGGGCGAGCGGCATGATGAACGCGGCACCGGCACCCTGGACCATCCGCCCGGCGACCAGCGTCTCGACGTTCGGCGCGACCGCACACACCAGCGATGCCACCGCGAACACCGTCACACCGGCCGCGAACACCCGCCGCCGGCCCCACCTGTCACCGGCGGCCGCAGCCGTCATGAGCAGCACGGCGAAGCTCAGCCCGTAAGCGTTGACCGTCCACTCCAGCTCGGTGATCGACGCACCGAGGTCCGTTCTGATCGCCGTCATGGCGGTCGCCACGACCAGCGCGTCGAGGATGACCATCAGCGACGCGATCGACGTGATCACGAGCACCCACGTGCGCCGCGATCTCTCCTCGACCACCGGCAGGTCTGCCGTCCCAACACTTGTGAACACGTCCGTCTCCCCTGGCTGTCCTGTCTCCGACCCTCTTCGGAGATATGGACACCGGGCGACCGCACAAGGAATCGGAGAACGACGCGGCGAGGTGCTCAACGCGCGCCGGGTACCGGAGCCTGCGCTGGACCTGCTCGCCGTGGGAGTGTCAGCTTCCCGCCTGCTGCCAGTCGGCGAACGGCGCGTCCGGACCGGGAGCCGTCTGCACGCGCTGGCGCAGGCGCATGTCGGCACCGAGGGCGAACACCCGCACGAGGCCCTGCGCGTCCACCACGGCCGACGGGCCGACCTCGAGGTAGCCACCGAGGTCCTGCCACGGCCCGAAGCCACCGGCCGCGTCCTGGCGCGCCAGGCTCAGGCCGTAGGCGTTGTTGCGCGCGAACGCCAGCGTCCTGCCACCGGCGGTCACCGCGGCGACCGGTCCCAGACCGCCCATGCCGCCGATGTTCACCAGCGTCGTCTCCCACGAGCCGTTCGCCGTCATTTCGCGCAGCGTGCCGACGGAACCGTCGTTGTGCCGGCGGGTGAAGATCCGGACCCGGTTGGCGTCCAGCGCCGTTCCGATGGAGGCGGAGCTTTGCGCGCCGGTCGTCAGCGCCTGGTAGATCGTTGTGCCACCGACGTTCTGGTACCAGTGGAACGCCCTGCCGTTGCCATCGGCGAAGACGTGCATGCGCCCGCCGGGCGCGGTGATCGCGGACGGCTGGGACATCGCCTTGCCGTTGCCGCCGGTCGCGGTGACCCAGCCGCTGAAACCGGTGCCCTCCTGCCACTTGTTGCCCAGCGTTCCGCTGCGGTTGACCACGTACAGCTCCAGCGACCCGTTCGAGACGGCCAGGACCGGCGTCTGGTAGGCGGGTGAGGAGTTGTTGGGGTTGCCGAGGGACGTCCACGTGCCGAAGCTATGCGCGCCGGCGGCGGTCTGCGTGCAGGTGCGGATCGCGGCGGTGTCCAGGTCGAGCACGGCGAGCTGCAGGCGGTTGTCACCGCGCATGGCCACCGCGACACCCGGTGCGAACGAGCCGGCCAGCAGGGTGGTGGGACCCGCCCACGCGCCGCCGTTCGGCTGGCGCCACCACATCAGCGAGTCACCCGCGGCGACGAACGCGTGGACGGTGCCCGCGCTGTCGATCGTGGCCCACTGGGGTGCGACCGGCCAGCGCTCGTAGCAGCGGGACAGGTTCACGTCGAACACGTCACCGCTCAGCGGGTCCATCTGTTTGTACTGGTTGTACGCGTTGGTCTTCGGCGTGCGCAGCGCGGCCGGCACGTTCACCGGTGCCTGGCGCGTGTTGTAGCAGCGGTAGCGGACCAGCAGCGCGAACTGGCGCCCGGTCGGGCCCTTGTAGGCCTTCACGGCCTTCTGCGCGAACTTCGCCGAGTGGATGTGGTCCAGGTGGTCCGGCATGCCGGCCGCGTAGCGGACGTCGTCGGGGAACGGGTCCTGGCAGCGGACGACGGTCGCCTGGAACTGCTGCAGCAGGCCCACCAGGACGTTGACCACGTCGGCCTGCCGGTAGGTCTGCACGCGGTTGGCCGGGCTGCCGGTCGGGACGATCGTGCTGGTGGAGTACGTGGCGCTGTCCCACAGCCTCTTCGTCGCGTCCTCGTGCAGGTCGTCACCGCCGTCCGGCAGGTTCAGGTAGACCAGCTGCACGGTCGGCCTGCCGTCGAGGGTGTTGACCTCGACGGTTTTGCCCGCGACGACCATCGCCGTGCGCGTCCACTGGCTCGGCACGCCCGCGAGGGACGCGTAGGCGTTGCGCTGACCCTTGTGCAGCTCGGCGGACAGCTGCTCGCGGGTCAGGTTGCTGGTGCCGTTGTACTCGTCCGCGGTGAGCATGATCGTCCTCACCGGACACCCCGACAGGATCGCCGGCTGGATGTCCGGGTTGATGAACAGCAGGTCGTCGTCCGAGTGCGCGATGATCTGCACGAAGCTCGCCCCCGTCGGCGCGGCGTGCGCCGTAGCGGCGTTGGCTCCGAAGGCCGTCACCGCGGCGGCGGCGGTGCCGGCCTTGAGGACCGTGCGTCTGCTGATCTTGGGCATGGACGGCCTCCGCGGTCTCCTGATGCCCGGACTTCGGTCGCCAATGAATCTTTGTTACACAGCGCAGTTGCGCACCGATACGACTTCGCAATCGATGGGCCGTTCAGGTGAAGCCCAGTAACCCCGACGGACATTCGGACGACTCCCATGCACCCGGACGATGCATCCACCGAGGCGTGGAGGAACCAATGGGACTACGAGCGCAGGAGCTTCGCCTCGCCCTTTGCATGCGAGGTGGTGTCAGCCTCGCCGTCTGGATGGGCGGAGCGTGCCGCGAGATCGCCGCCTTGCTCGCCGCCCGATCCTCAGAAAAGCCGATGGACAAGTGCGACGTTGTCCAAAAGAAGATCTACGAGTTCCTCCTGAGGCGTTGCGGCTACGAGACCGTGACGGTCGACATCCTCACCGGGACCAGCGCAGGCGGGCTCAACGGCGTGCTGTTCGCCACGCATCTCATGTACGGCACGCCTTTCGACAGCCAAATCCGGGACATCTGGCTGCAACTGGGAGACCTCGAAGGCCTCACTCGTAAACCCGACGACAAGGAACCCGACTCGTTGCTGCTGGGAACCGATGGGTTCTACGACAAGGTCTACAAGCAACTGCGCAGATTGGTACCGAAGTCGGATGCGGAGCAGAAGGCCAGGCGTCCGCGGTTGCTGCGGCTCATCCTGACGGCGACCCGGCTCTATCCGCGCAACGAATACCTCCGCACGTCGACCGGCACCCCGATGCTGGTCAACTGGTCGCGCGCGCACCTTGTGTTCCGCCACCACGAGAGCGGAACAACGAACACTTTCACCGATTTCCCCGACGAAGAGTCCGACCGCAACCAGGCACTGAGCCGCCTCGCCTACGCGGCGCGCACAACGTCGTCCTTCCCTGCCGCGTTCGAACCCGCCGAGATCGAAGTGGTCAACGGTTCGGGCGAGCACAACTTCTACGGCCTCATCAGCGAAACGTGCTTGCCGGACTCCGGTTCCCAACGCTGTGTGCAGCTGATGGACGGCGGCATTCTGGACAACGTCCCGCTGGCATGGGCGATCAGGGCGATCGCCGACGCACCCGCTGACCAAGCCGTCGACCGGTGGTTGCTCTACCTCGAGCCGGTGCCGGCCACGCTGCCTGAACCGCCCAAGGAGGAGGAACGCTCGCTGACACGGCTGGCCGGCGTCATCCGCGCACTGGTGCAGGCCAAGGCGAACAGCGAGTCCCTGCTGGAGGACGCGACCGCGCTGCGCGAAGCCTGGACGACGGCGCAGAAACTCCACGGCACAACAGCCGGCATACCTGGTGACCCGAGCTGCGCCGCTCTGCCCGGCGTGGACAGGAAGCGCTACGCCAGTGCGGTGGCCTGCGTCGAGGCCGACCGCCTCACGCGATTGATAGAGGATCCGATCTCGTTGGTCGGACCGGATCCGCTGCCGATTCCGGACACGGGCAAGTTCTCCGGCGACGAATCATGGCCGCTGCTCACCGCACTGCGCGGCACGGTGGATTCGTCTCTTGTGGGCACCGGATCCTCGTTCCGGTCACTTTCGGCCGCCGCTCGGGCGTCGCCCTGGCGCTGGACTGGATCCGGGCCGCTGAGGCACAACTGGGCGCGTCGCTCTCCACGCTCGAAGAACCACGAAGGAAGCTGTACGAGGCCAGGTTCGCCTGCGAGGTTCTCGTCGCGTGTCGCGATCGACTGCTCTTGCGAACCGGAGATCCCTCCTCAACCGACGTGGGCGAATGGGTGACGACCGCGGACCGATGGCTGCGGAGGATCGTCGAGCTCGAAGGCGGACTCAAAGACCTCGCCGTGGACAACCTGGCGGCGATCGCGGAGAGGGCAACCCGCAAAGAAGAGCCTGCCGCCGCCCCGTCTTCCGGGTCGCTCACGGCGATCATCTGGGAGCACGTCGCGGAACAGTGCCTCCTCATCCGCAAGGCGCTGACGGACGCGCGCGCCGTCACGCCGGGATTCCGAGCCTTGACCGAGGCACAGGACAGGGAGACCGTAATCCGGGTGCTCACGCATGCCGAGCACGTGCTCGGCCCACTGCGACCGGATCCACTCGCGGAGTCGACCCACATTCGCCTGCACACGATCAACGCTGCGGCAGACAACGCGATCTTCCCTGGCCTGCCCACCGAGACGAAGGAGAGGGTGAACGCGAAGCTGAGCGGCAACACCCTGATGAACTTCGCCAGCTTCCTGTCGGCCCGGTGGAGACTGAACGACTGGACCTGGGGCCGCATGGACGCGGCGTCAGCGCTCGTCGACGTCGTGGCAGAGCGGGATGGATTCGGCTCCACCGACCTGCGGGACGAACTGGAGCTCCTGCGCACCGACCTGGTGGGTGTCGATCCCAGGCTGAAGGCACTGATCGGAGAGTCCCTGCCGGAGGACGACCTCTGCGGTGACGCGGTGGCCCGCCTGCTCAAGCGGTGGCTGCAGTGGAACATAGTCCTTCAGGAAGTACCGCTGCTTATGACCCTGCAAGCGAAAAGTGTCGATGGCAATCCACTGCCAGACCTTGATGAGAGCGCGAAATCCGAGACGTTTACGCAGGACGACAAGGACGTTCTTCTGACGGTGGGCAAGGAGTCGGTCGCTGACCTGCTCACCAGGTCGTCGCTGCGGCGGACCGCCATGCGACTCGGACTCGTCGCCTGGCGGGCGGTGCAACCGGTCGGCAAGCTCTGGGCAGGCGCGTTCGCGGTGCTGAAACCTCTTGTGCTGCCACCGATCCTGGTCGGCTTCCTGGCGCCGGTCCCGAGCATGGTGGCGGCCGCACTGGGCTGGATCACCCTCACGGTGGCAACGGACGCACGGTTCAGCTGGCCGGGCCACCTCCTCGTGGTGCTCGGTGCGGGAGTCGCGGCGGCGTGCGCGCTCCTGCGCTGGTGGCCGAAGAAGAATGTCCGAACCACTGTGCTCACGTTGCTGCGCGGACTGTTCACCGTGGGTGTGGCGGCCGGCGGCGCCTACCTCTGGTTGCGCTTCGGTGCCGAGCTGACGTGGTTGAGACCGCTGGTCGTCATGGCGCTGACGGGTGTCGCGGTGGTGACCTCGTTGTGGAGTGTCACCGAGGCGTGGAGATCTCTCGCCATCGGGATGGCGTCCGGACTCTTCGCGGGTGTGGTTGTGGGTGCGGTGATCTGGTTGTCCTCCGAACCCCTCAACGGAGTCGTCGCGGCGCTGGCCATGTACGGAGCGCTCGCGGTGGAGACCGTCCTGCTCACGCGGTGGTTCCCGGCCGCGCGCACCGCGAGCACGCCCAGCGCCGCTGTCGCCAGCCAGACGTAGGTGTCGTACTTGTGCAGCCGCGTCACGAACACCAGGAACACAGCGACGGACGCTGGCCACGCGTTGCCGCGCACGGCGAGGAACACCAGCACGGGCACACACCACACCCAGTGGTGCAACCAGGACACAGGCGACGCCAGCAGTCCGGCGGTGGCGACGACGACAGCGCGACGAGGTCGTCGTGCGTGCGCCGTGCCACGAACACCGCGACGGCCACCACCACAGCGGCCAGCGACACCCACAGCAGCGTTTCGGTGCCCTGTTCGAGGCCCAGGCCGCGCAGGAGGCCCCGGATCGACTGGTTCGTCGACAACGACATGTCGCCGATCCGGTCGGGGTTCAGCAGTGAGTGGAACCAGTACTGCACCGAGTCCCTCGGCGTGGCGAGGAAACCCGCCACCACCAGGCCCGCGAACGTGACCATCGAGGTGATCGCGGCCCGCCGGTCGCGTTTGACCAGGAAGTAGAGCACGAAGATCGCGGGCGTCAGCTTGATCGCCGCCGCGACACCGACCAGGACACCACGCCAGCGCCGGTCCGTCACCAGCAGGCAGTCGATCACCACCATGGCCAGCAGGAACAGGTTGACCTGGCCGTAGCCGTACGTCATCCACACCGGGTCCAGCGCCGGCGCGACGATCGCGGCCACCGGGCCGAGCGTCCACCCGAGACCGGGGCGCACCTTGCCGGTCACCGCGACGCACACCGCGGTCAGCGCGACGAAGCCGAGCGCCACCACGAGCGGGTTCTGCAACCACTGCGGCACGATGCTCAGCCCGCTGAACAGCACCGCCGCGATCGGCGGGTAGGTGAAAGGGAGATCCGGGTCGAGCGGCGGCCCGGTGAAACCGGTGTACAGCCCGGTCCCGTCCAGCCAGGCGCGGCCGCCGAGGCGGTACACGTCCAGGTCGATCGGATAGTGGCCGGACCACGAGATCAGCAGCCCCACGAGCGCGGCCAGCCACAGCGGACCGACAACCCAGCGGCTTTTTGCAAGACGAATCATTTTGTGCGGAACTTCGCCGGTCGTCCGCATTGGTGAAGCGAGGGACACGCTTTCGAAATTAGTGACGGACAAAGCTGTTCACCTTGCTGAACAACCGGCAGAACCACCGGCAGAAGTGCTCTTGCCAGCAACGACACACCGCGCCGTGCGTCTCTTTATACGCATACTGCACTTGAGCGACGAGGGGACGCGAGAGTGAGCACAACGGCGTTCGGGGACTTTCTCCGCTTCTACCGGTCACGTGTTCCGCTGACACAGGAAGAACTGGCGGAGCACACGGGATTGAGCACGCGGGCGATCAGCGACATGGAACGCGGCCGCACGCTCAGCCCTCAGTTCCGGACCGTGCAGCTGCTCGTGCGCGGGCTCGGGCTGCGGGACGAGGAGGCCGCGGAGTTCACCGCGCTCGCCCGCGCGAGCCGGGTCTCGGCGGCGCAGGACAGGCCGGAGACACCAGTCGTGCCGTCCTGCTCGCTGCCGCCGGTGCTCATCGAGCTCACCGGCCGGGAGGCCGAGCGGCGGGTCCTGGACGGGTTCGCCGGCGACGCCTCGTCGTCGTCACGGCTGCAGATCGCGGTGATCAACGGCGCGCCCGGTGCCGGCAAGACCGCGCTCGCTGTCGACGCCGGGCACCGGCTGGGCGCCCGGTTCGCCGACG
>NZ_VSRL01000224.1 GCF_012184385.1 Lentzea indica | reverse complement strand
CGACGGCGAGGCGAGCCGCAGACTCGGTTCGGAGTTCCACCTGACCGAGCAGCACGTCGATCCCCGCGAGCTCGACATGGTCAACGCGAGCCTGTACCTGCGCCGGCCCCTGCTGCTGACCGGCAAACCGGGCGTCGGCAAGTCCGCGCTCGCGTACCGCATCGCACGCGAGCTCCGGCTCGGGCGGGTGCTGAGGTGGCCCATCACCACCCACACGACCCTGACGTCCGGCTTGTACGGCTACGACGCCATAGGTCGAGTGCAGGCGGCCGCGACCAGTCAGCAGCGAGCCGACGACAACGCGGAGGAACCCCCGATCGGGGATTTCATCAGACTGGGCCCGCTGGGCACCGCGTTTCTGCCGAGGAAACTGCCGCGCGTTTTGCTGATCGACGAGCTGGACAAGAGCGAGGCCGATCTGCCGAACAACCTCCTGAGCATTTTTGAGGACGGCGAGTTCCTCATCGACGAATTGGCTCGAATTCGTCATTGGTCGCCGGAGGTGAGCGTGCACACCGCCGACCCGAACGGGACGGCGACCGTTGCCGGCGGCCGGGTCAGGTGTTACGCGTTCCCGATCGTCATCATGACGAGCAACGGTGAACGGGAATTCCCACCCGCATTTCTCCGGCGTGCGCTGCAGCTGGAAATCAAGGATCCGAACGTTGAACAACTGGCCGCAATGGTGGCCAACCACCTGTTGGACACCGAAGGCGAGCATCGCGACCGCCTGGTGCGGGAGTTCGTCGAGAAAAGCCGTGCGGAAAACGGGCTTCCGGCCGACAGACTGCTCGACGCGGTGTTCTTGGCGACTTCGGGCGCCTACAAACCGGACGGCGTTGCCTGGCCGCGGCTGATCGACGCGTTGTGGCGTCGGCTGACGACGGGCCGGTGACATGGGCACGCCCACCGGCGTTCCCGGCTCGCCTGGCAGACGAGGCGGGCCGCAGACCGCCGAGACTTCGGTGCCCGACAGAACCGCACCCGTGATCGACGGCCTCGACTGGGCCGAGCTGGGAGACATCGTCTGGCTGGCCTCTGCCATCCGGCCCGCCCGTCCCGCGGGCACCGAGCCGGAGGACCTGGAGCCGGAAGTCGCCGATCGATCACCCCTCGACACCGGCCCGAGCCGTGAGCCGGCCGCGCGTGAAGCTTCGCCCGTCGAGGAATCCGAGCCCGCCGTCTCGGTACCGCTCGGCGAGCCGCCACGACGCGAGTTCGCAGCGACGCCCGAGGAGCATCCACTGCTCGGCAACGGGGATCGCACCGGCGACGTCCCGCTGATCGATTCGCTGGAGTGCTTCCGGGCGCTGCGACCGCTCAAACGCGAGGTGCGCTCGTGGCGTGACGACGCGGTGGTCCTGGACGAGCAGGCAACAGCGGATCACATGGCGCAAACCGGCCGCTGGTGGCCGGTGACCCGGTCGAGAACGGAGCGGTGGCTCGACCTGACGCTCGTCGTCGACCGCAGCCCGCTGATGGTCCTGTGGCGGTCACAGATCGTCGCGTTCGCCGAAATGCTGACCCGCCTCGGAGCGTTCCGCACGATCCAGATCCGCCTGCTCGACGTCGTCCGGCAGGCCGACGGGTCGACGGCACCGATGCTGCGGGGCGGTACCGCGGACGCACCCCCACGGGATCCCGCCGAGATCGTGGACTCCTCCGGCAGGCGGGTCGTCCTGCTGGTGACCGACGGTGTCGGCGACACCTGGCTGCCGGACGTGCTGCTGCCGATGCTGGCGCGATGGGGTCACACGATGTCGGTGGGCGTCGTCCACCTGTTGCCTCAATGGCTCTGGGGGCGCTGCAGGGTGCGGCCGCATCGGGCCGAGCTGAACGTCCACGGGGCGGTGAGGCCCAACAGCCGCTGGTCGTTCGACCTGCCCGACGCCTGGCTGGAGGCTGATCCCACCGCGCTGACGCGCCCCGGGACCGTGCCAGTGCCGGTGATCGAGATGCGGCCGCGGTGGCTGCGCTGGTGGAGCGGCCTGGTCACCGGCGAGAGCCGCGGCGCGGTCACCGGCACCGTCCTGCTGGCCAGCCGCGACACGCCGGCGGCCGAAGCCGGCCCTTTGTCGCCGCAGGATCACATTCGCCAATTCCGGAGTCAGGCGTCGCCGCTCGCGTTCCGGCTGGCAACGCTGCTGGCAGCGGTTCCAGCGCACTTGGACGTCGCCCAATTGATTCGGCAACGATTCGTACCGGAAGCAGGAGTCGAACACCTGGGGGAATTGCTTCTGAGCGGGTTGTTGTACCCTGCGCATCCCGGGGTCGAGGAGTCCACTCGGGACCCAGGTGCCTTTGTCTTCCCGGAGGCAGTTCGTGAACTGCTACTCAGCGGCGCGCGACGGTCTGAGACCGCCGGCGTTGTTCGGGCTGCCGCCGCCGAGTTCTCCGAGCGGATTCCGGTCCTCGGGCACCTCCGAGATGCGATAGCCGATCCGCACAGCACCCCGGACCCCCCGACCAGCGCAGATCCAGCTGATGTCGAGCTTGAGAGCGCCGTCATGAAAGCCCTCTCCGGCCCATATCTCTCTCGTGCGGACCGGCTGCGCAACGCGGTGCCGCACCATCCTTCCCTTTCGCCGGCTTCTGAATCAATCAAGAAGCCCGCTACCAGGACTGCGAGCGAAGACATGCCCGAATTGGCCGAGCGGCCCAGCGACTCTGCGACTACTTCCGCACCGGACGCCTACGCGGCTCGGCCCAGCGCCACGAACATTCATGATTCGTCCGCTACCTCTTCGGCCTATACCACTTCGTCTGGCCTCCAGGCGTTTCGCAAACGGAACCAGGACGATCCGCCACCCATTTGGGGGAATGTTCCGCCCAAGAACCCCAACTTCACCGGGCGTGAGGAACTGCTCGAACAACTGGGCAAACGCCTCACCGCCGGCGGCACCACCGCGGTGCTGCCCTCGGCGTTGCACGGCATGGGCGGTATCGGCAAGACGCAGATGGCGACCGAGTACATCTATCGCCACGTGCAGGACTACGACCTCATCTGGTGGATCGAAGCCGCCCGCACAACCCAGATCAAAGCCAGCCTCACCGAGCTGGCCAGGCAACTGGGACTGCCGGGTGCGTCCGAGGCGAACACGGCGGTACCGGCGGTCCGCGAGGCGTTGCGCCTCGGCAGGCCGTTCCGGCGGTGGCTCCTCGTTTTCGACGCGGCGGAGAGCCCGGAGGAGGTTCTTCCGTTCTTCCCCACCAACGGCCCTGGTGAAGTGCTCATCACCTCACGCAATCCGGACTGGGCAGGAGTGGCGAGGCCACTCGAGCTGGCGGTGTTCAAACGCGACGAGAGCATCGAACTGCTGGGCAAGCGCGGCCCGGAGATCGATGTCGACGATGCGAACCAGCTCGCCGAGAAGCTCGGAGACCTCCCGCTGGCGGTCGAGCAGGCAGCCGCCTGGCGAGCGATGACGGGCATGCCGGTGGCCGAGTACCTCCGCCTGTTCGACGAGTCGGTGGCGGAGATCCTCGACACCTCCGCACCGCCGGACTACGAGGTGTCGGTCGCCGCAGCGTGGAACGTCTCGTTCGACGAGCTGAAGACGCGCAACCCGGCCGCTCACCAGATGCTGCACATCTGTGCGTTCTTCTCCTCGGAGCCGATCTCCCGAGACCTGTTCACCGGCGTCAGCCGGGTGTCGATCTCTCCAGAACTGGACGCGGCACTGCGTGATCCGATCAAGCTGGCGAGGGCGATCCGCGACATCAACCGCTACGGCCTGGCGAAGATCGACCACGGCAACAACACCCTCCAGCTCCACCGACTGGTCCAGTTGGTCCTCCGCAAACGCGTGATGGCACCGCAGTTGCAGGCCCAGATGCGGCACGGCGCGCACCAGCTGCTCGCCAGCCTCGACCCGAACGACCCCGAGTCGGCCCGCCACTGGCCGCGCTACCGTGAACTGCTGCCGCATGCCTACGCGGCTGACCTCATCGACTGCGAGGACGGCTGGGTCCGTCAGCTCGCGATCAACCTGATGCGTTTCCTCTTCGCGTGGGGTGACCACGACGAAGCCGCCAGGTTCGCCGAATACGCGCGCAAGAAATTCGAACAGCAGCTGGGCCCGACTCATGCGCACACCCTCGACGTGGCCCAACGGCTCGGCTTCTACCTGTGGGGTCTGGGCCGCTACGAGGAAGCCGCCAGGGTCAACCAGCTCACCCTGCAGCGCCGCATCCAGGTGTCCGGAGAGGACAGTGAGGAAACCCTTGCGCTGCAGACGAACATCGTGATCGACCTGCGCGCGAAGGGCGACTTCGCCCAGGCGTCGAAGCTGAGCGACGAGATCTACCACAAGTCCAAGCGGTTGTTCGGTGAGGACGACCCGGAGGCGCTTTACGCGGCCTACCAGCACGCCCTCAGTCTCCGACTCTCCGGGGAGTACCGAGCAGCCGCCGAGCTCGACGAGAGCACGCTGCGGCGACGCATCGAGGTTCTCGGCCCCGACCACACCAGGACGCTCAGCACCAACGCCGCCCTGATCATCGATCGGCGCGAAGCCGGCGAGTACACGCGTGCCCGGATCGAACAGGAGAAGCTGACCGAGCTTTACCGGGCGCGGTTCGGCGAAGACCACCCCGACACCGTGGCGCAGGGGTTCTACCTGTCGGTCGCGAGGCGCAAAGACGGTGAGCACCCGACCGCGCTCGATCTGTCGACCGCAGCTCTCGAACGGTTCACGGTGGCGTACGGCGCCGACCACCCCACCACGATGGCGTGCGCACTGGCGAACTCGATCGACCTGCGGCACTCGGGTGATCTCGCTGCGGCGAAGGCCCTCGGTGAGGAGACGTTCGAAAAGTATCGCCGAAGCCTCGGAGAGCATCACCCGCACACGATCGCCGCCACGGTCGACCTCGCGGTCACGTTGCGGTTGCGAGGCGAGGCGGCCGACGCACGCGTGCTGGACGAGCGAGCACTGGAGCATTACCGCTCAGGCATCGGCCCGAACCACCCCTACGCGGTCATCGCCACCATCAACCTGGCCAGCGACCTGGCGGCCATCGGCGAGACCGCGATGGCGGTGACACTGGATCAGGATGCGGTCGAACGCGCCGAGCGCGTGCTGGGGATCAACCATCCCACGACGCTGGCGGCAGCGATCAACCTTGGTCTCGACCTCCGTGCGACAGGACGGACGGAGGAGGCCGAGCCCTACCGCGGCCCGATCCTGGACAGGTACCGCAAGGTCCTCGGGGAGGCCCACCCCGGAACCATCGCCGCCATCAAGGGTGCGCGTGCGGACTGCGACATCGACCCGATGCTCATGTAGGAGCCAATGGTCCGGAGACGACCTGGCCGATCCATGAGGCCAGGCTCTCCGGGGTCGGCACCTGATGCGCGGTGTGCTGGAGCACCCGGTGCACCGCGCGTACCAGTTCGGGACAGTGCAGCAATGCCCCTTGAGGCCGGGCCTGGTCCAGTCGCCGCGAGCGCGAGACCGAGCCCGACCAGCGATGCCGGCCGGTCCGGATCCGCTCGCAGCTCCGCGCGGTAGTTCCTCACCGCGTCAGCGAATCTCCCGCTGGCGTAAGCGAAGTCGGCCGGGGTCGCATCGGGGACGGTCTGCCACAGGTCGTGCAGATCGGCCCCCGTCAGGCCGAGCCTGACCAGGTCGGCGCGGCTGTGCGACCACGGCCCGTCCGGAACCGGTGTCGGCGGCAGATCCGTCTGCACCGGCGTGACGGGTGGCCGGGAACGCCCGGTCAGCCAGGCGTTCGCCAGTTCCCTCACGACCGCGGGATCCGGCCGCAGGTGGCGGATCCGCCAGCCGGCCCGGTGATCGGCGATGGCCGCGTCAGCCAGTTCCGCGATGTCATCGGGAACCGGCTCGTGCTGCCACGATCCGAGGACGTCGCCGACGCCGTCCAGGAACCGCCGCCCCGCGTCGGTCAGCGTTTCGTCGTCGCGCAGCACCACCAGGGTGTGCCACGTCTGGGCACGCCAGTAGGCGAACTCGAACATCGCTCGCCGGGCGAGCACGCCGGTCCGAGTGGTGGCAAGAGCTCGCCAGAACGCGGTCACTCCGCAGAACGCGTAGACACCCTGGAGCGCACCACGAAGTGGCCTCGGGTCGTCCCGCCACGAGACGTAGATCCGTTCCCGCGGATCGTCGTCGTACAGCTGGACCAGGTGCAGGATGCCGCCGAGCACGATGTGCTGGAACTCGTGGAGGAGCGTGGCCGCCAGTTCCGCACCGTCCGGCGGGCGTCCCACGACGGCACTGCCGAAGGCCTCGCCCGTCGACGCGCTCAGACTCCGGAACGGCACGCGAGGCTTGGGCACCAACGAGTCCAGCCCGACCGCGAGGGAGCGAGCGAGATCGGGCACGGCCTCGACGAGCAGCTGCCACGCCTCGGTGAGCAGCCAGCGCCACGCGCCGAGCTCGGCGCTGTCCAACCGCTGCGGTGGCACCGGCTCGTAGAGTCCGCGATACGGATCGAGGTCGTCCAGACTCACCGAAAACCGATTCCGCCCCGCAGTCACGCCGCACTGCCGGACACCCCACCAGCCGGGACCGTCGGCACCAGGAGAATCCGGCAGCCGCACCACGCCGACTTCGTTCGCGACCGTGTAGGTCCCACCGCCACCACGCACTTCGGCCACCGAGAACGGCTCCGGGGAACGCAGCCGAGCCACTCCGAGCGACGGCAGTACCGCGTGCTCTCCCCACACCGGGACAGCGATCTCGAAGCTCAGACCGGCCCTGATCGCCGCAGCCGCCGCGATGGCGTGCAGGTGGCCGAGATGAACCCACAACGGGCACACCCCGTCGATGCCGTCGCGCAACAAGCGGGTCGTGTAGCCGGCCCAGCTCCCGGTGTAGGGGTGCGCGAGCAGCCGGTCGAACGCCTGCGGTGACGCGTCCTCGACCCGTGCGAGCAGCTCCAGGACCGCCTCCAGCGGCGGCATCGGCCCGAACAGCTCAAGCGACTTCGCCGAGGTCTCCGACAGCCCGTGCAGCAACAGCTTGCGGCGGCTGCGCTCAGCTCGACGCAGCCGCCGCACCATGGACATGTCGCCCTCCAGGCGTGCCAGGGCGTCGAAATCGCTCCAGGGCATCTGGTGGAACGCGGTACCGGGTGTCATGCCATCAGTCGATCCGCTCACCACCGCCGCTGTTGCTGGATCTGCGGATGACCCGCACGAGGCTGGCGCGTTCGACCACGTGTCGCACGGAGTCACGGAGGGTTTCACCGTCGAGCTCGCGCAACTTGGTAAAGGGAACCCTGTCCACGTCGATCAGTTTTGATTCGATGCCAGGTTGACTACCGGACGGACTCATCTGTCGATCCCCTCACGCCGTGACCCGGTCAGAGCAGGCAACTCCATGATGACTCAAAGACGAGCTGTTCCGGTAGGCCGATGTCAGACCCCCTACTACGCCGATACGACCAGAGGTGCGGATTGCGAACTCAGCCGCCGGCCACCGGAGCGGCGCGGCGGGACGTTCAGGAAAGCTGTTCCAGGAATGAATGCCAGGCTTTCACGGAAATCCTCAGCACGGGCTGGCCGTCACGTCGATCCTTGCTGTCGCGAACCAGGACGTCGCAAGTGCCGAGATTGACTTCGACACAACTGCCCGAAGCGTTGGAATAGCTGCTCGTGAACCAGCCACTCCGACCACGGGGGGACGCTGAGACCTTCTGGTCGATCAATCCAGCTCCTTGATGCGCTGATGAATCAGTTCCAACGACTTCGGTGCGCTCAGCGTGTGTTTGAGCGCGTCCTGATAGGTGAGCATGATGTCCCGCACCTGACCGGCATCATCGATGACGCCTCTCGTGGTAACGGTTTCCTGCCACACCACGGTCGGTAACCTGGGATTGGGAAATTCGATCAGGTGGACGGTCGCGGCTCCGAACAGTCCGCAAGCAGTGGCCGTGAAAGGAATGACCCGGACTTCAAGCCGGTCCTCGCGCCCTTCGATGCTTCGCGCCAGCTGCTCCAGCTGATGACGAAGAACGGCAGGTCCACCGATTTGTTGCCGGAGGGCCGCCTCACTGACTATGGCGACCAACCTCAGCGGAGATTCGTCGACGAGTCTCCGCTGCCGGCGAAGGCGGACTTCAACGCGCTGGTCGACCTCGACTTTTCGAATGGTGGCATCGGGAGTCATGATGGCCCTGGCGTAATCGGCCGTCTGAAGCAGGCCCGGGATGAGCAGGCTCTCGTAGCACCGAACGGTCTCGGCGCTGGCTTCCAGGCCGATCAGCCGCTGGAGATCGCTGTCGAGCAGGTTCCCGTACCGCATCCACCAGCCGCGCTCCTTGGCTGCCGCGCGGAGCTCGAGCAGCTCCTGTCGCTCCTCCGCGTCGAACTCGAGCAGCTCCACAAGCTTGATCAAACTCTCCTCGGAGAGGATCTTGCGCTCGTTCTCGACGGCAGACCAGTAGTTGCGTGAGAAGCCCAGCGCCTGGGTGATGACCCTGACCTCTGTGCCCGTCTGGTCGCGTTGCTGCCGAAGCCGGAGCGCGAGCTCCCACGCTGCGACGACGGGTGACGTCGGCAGGGGCACGACCTCTCCTTTCGGCGGCATCTGGTCAGGTGAACTGCACGGGTGTATCGACCGTTTGAGCAACCAAACGCTGAACCGGACGCACTTCGGGTTACTGTAACCACAACTCGCGTGGTTACCGCAGCGCCGAGGTGGAAAGTCCCCTCATCGTCGGTGTGACTCGCCAAGTCAAACCGCGATGGCATCCGAGGTCTACCGACTACGCCATGTGAGTCGAAACCGTGCGCCACCGGGTTGCCGGTCGGCGGAACGACGCTGCCGCAACACCTTCGATGCCCGAGGCCGTAGCCGGGAGGAACGATGATGAGCAGTCCCGAACCCGAGCCGAGCGAACTGCTGGTCGTAGCCGGGGACGAGCGCCTGACGCTGACCACGGCGCACTGCACGATCGTGGCCGCGGACATCGAGGGTTTCGGGCAGCACAACCGGAACAACATCAACCAGGTGAGGATTCGGCACGGCATGTACAAGGCGATGCAAGCCGCCTTCGACGCCGCCGGCATCCCCTGGTCGTCATGCCGTCGCGAGGACAGAGGAGACGGCGTGCTCGTGCTCGCCTCTGCGGACGTGCGCAAGACGTTGTTCGTCGACCACCTCCCGAACGCGCTCGTCGAGGCGTTGAAGCGGCACAACCGGATCCACCCGCCGCGAGAGCGGATACGGTTGCGGCTCGCCCTGCACGCGGGTGAGATCAACTACGACCAGCACGGTGTGACCGGATCCGCGATCAACCACACGTCCCGGTTGCTCGACGCAGAGGTCCTCAGAAGTGCGCTGGCGAACTCCTCGGCAGTACTCGCGGTCATCGGCTCCGCCTGGTTCTTCGACGAGGTCATCCGGCACAGCGAACTCAGCCACGCCAAGGCCTACCGGCGGGCGGAAGTGTCGAACAAGGAGACCACGACCCAGGCCTGGGTCCGCCTGCTCCGGCCACCCGTCGTGCGCCGTTTGCATGCACCGCCGCGCAACGGTCAGAACCTGTGACCGGTCGCCGTGAGCTCAGCGGAAGTCGCGGGACCGGGACGGGATGCGCAGGTCGAGGTGCTGCAGGCGGTCGGCCATCAGGCTGACCACGCCTTCCGCTGACTCGACCACGCCTCGCACGAGCATCGCGCCGCTGCTGCGCGCCACCCGCCGATACCGCGCCCACAACCCAGGCGAGCACACGACGTTCACCATCCCGGTCTCGTCCTCGATGTTGAGGAACGTGACCCCGCCCGCCGTCGCCGGCCGTTGCCGATGCGTCACCGCACCGCCGATCAGCACTCGCGTTCCGGGTTCCACCGAAGCGAGCGCGGAGGTGGGCAACGCGCCCATCGAGTCCAATGTGGACCGGACGAACTGGGTCGGGAAGCTGTCAGGGGACAGGCCCGTGGCCCAGACGTCCGCCACCGCCAGTTCGACGTCGTCCATGCCTGGCAACGAAGGGGCGTCGACGCCGACCGTGGTGCCCGGCAGGCGATCTGGCCGGATGGCGGCCACCGCACCGGCTGCCCACAGCGCCTCGCGGCGTTGGAGGCCGAAGCACGCGAAGCGCCCGCGGTGGCCAGGGCTTCCACCTGGGCGGTGATGAGCTGCACGCGCGTGCCGAAGTCCTCCATGTCGCGGAACGGTTGTGCCGCAACGATTCGCTCGGCGTCCGCGGTGCCGATGCCGCGCACGGCCTCCAACCCGATCCGAACGGCGTTGACGCCCTCGAAAGGCTCCAGGCCTGCGTGTGGGAGTGACGCGTTCACACACGGGCCGAGGACCGTCACGCCGTGGCGGCGGGCGTCGATCACCAGGGACTGCGGGGAGTAGAAGCCCATCGGCTGGGCCCGGAGCAGGGCAGCGCAGAACGCCGCCGGGTAGTAGAGCTTGAACCACGCGCTCACGAACACCAGGTGCGCGAAGGACAGGGCGTGGCTCTCCGGGAAGCCGAAGTTGGCGAACGCCAGCAGCTTCGCGTAGATGCGACCGGCGAGCTCGTCGTCGATGCCGTTGCGGTGGCAGCCCTCGTAGAAGCGGTCGCGCAGGCGTTCCATGCGGGCGGTCGAACGTTTGGCGCCCATCGCGCGGCGCAGTTCGTCGGCCTCCGCGGCGGTGAAGCCGGCCACGTCCACCGCGATCTGCATGAGCTGTTCCTGGAACAGCGGCACACCGTAGGTCTTCTTCAGCGCGTTCTCCAGCAACGGGTGGTCGTAGTCCCACTCCTCGACCTTGTTGCGGCGCCGGATGTACGGGTGCACCGAGCCGCCCTGGATCGGGCCAGGCCTGATCAGCGCGACCTCGACGACGAGGTCGTAGAACTCGCGCGGCTTCA
This sequence comes from Lentzea indica, assembly GCF_012184385.1. Taxonomy (GTDB): domain Bacteria; phylum Actinomycetota; class Actinomycetes; order Mycobacteriales; family Pseudonocardiaceae; genus Lentzea; species Lentzea indica. Next base: position 3,945 of record NZ_VSRL01000224.1, on the reverse strand, counting down.
GGCGCGGCAGCGTTGCCATCTGCGCGCGGCTCTCGACCTGGAAGACGCCGACGGAGTCCGCCTTCTGCAGCATCTCGTAGACGCGCTGGTCCTCCAGGTCGACCTTTCCCATGTCGACGTCGACGCCTTCGTGGTCGCGCACGAGGTCGATGGCGTAGTGCAGCGCGGAGAGCATGCCGAGGCCGAGCAGGTCGAACTTCACCAGGCCGATGGACGCACAGTCGTCCTTGTCCCACTGCAGAACCGTGCGCTTGTCCATGCGTGCCTTCTCCACCGGGCACACCTCGCTGACGGCGCGGTGGCAGATCACCATGCCGCCGGAGTGGATGCCGAGGTGGCGCGGGAAGTTCTCCAGCTGCGCGGACAGCTCCAGCACGTCGCGCGGGATGTCGCAGTCGTCGGTGGTGACGCTGAGCGGCCCCCACCTGTCTATCTGCTTGCTCCACGCGTCCTGCTGGCCCGGCGAGTGACCGAGCGCGCGGGCCATGTCACGCACGGCGGAACGGGCGCGGTAGGTGATGACGTTCGCGACCTGCGCCGCGTGCCGGCGGCCGTACTTCTCGTAGACGTGCTGGATGACCTCCTCGCGCCGGTCGGACTCGATGTCGACGTCGATGTCGGGAGGTCCGTCGCGGGCGGGGGCGAGGAAGCGTTCGAAGAGCAGGTCGAAGCGGACCGCGTCGACGTTGGTGATGCCGAGCGCGAAGCACACCGCGGAGTTGGCGGCGCTGCCCCTGCCCTGGCAGAGGATGTCGTTCTCCATGCAGAAGTTCACGATGTCGTGCACGACGAGGAAGTAGCCGGGGAAGCCGAGCTGTTCGATGATCTTCAGCTCGTGCTCGATCTGCCGGAACGCTTTCTCGTTGTCGTCCTCGTACCGCCGGCGCGCACCCTCGTGGGTGAGCTGGCGCAGCCAGCTGCTCTCGGTGTGGCCCGGCGGCACGTCGAACGGCGGTAGCTGCGGCGCGACCAGCCGCAGGTCGAACGCCAGCTGCATGCCGAGCAACGCGGCGTTGTGCACGGCGCCGGGGAAACGGCGGAACCGGTGCCACATCTCCTCGCCGCTGCGCAGGAACGCGGCGGGTGACGGCGGCAGCCATCCTGCCATGTCGTCGAGGCTGCTTCGCGCACGCACGGCGGCCATCGCGGCGGCGAGCCTGCCACGGCTCGGCGTCGCGTAGTGCACGGCGTTCGTTGCCACGACAGGGAGTTTGAGCTTCTGCGCCATCGCGTTGAGGATGTCGTTGCGCCTGCTGTCCTCTGGCAGTCCGTGGTCGGTCAGCTCGACGTAGACGCGGCCTTTGCCGAACAGCTCGGTGAGCCTGACGATCTCCTGGAAGGCCGCCTCCGGGCCCTCCCTGGTGAGCGCTCTGCGGACGGTTCCCTTGCGGCAGCCCGTCAGCACCACGACCTCACCTGCGGTGTCGGCCACGATCTGCTCGACGTCGTAGACGGGTTTGCCCTTCTCCGCATCGTCGTCGAGATGACCGGTGGTGAGCGTGCGACACAACCGGTGGTACCCCTCCTGTTGGCGCGCAAGGAGAAGAAGGTGATCGCCCTCGGGATCCGGTTCGCCGTTCGCGGGCTTGCCGAGCCCGATGCTGAGCTCGGCACCGAACACCGTGTGCATCCCGAGTTCCTTGGCGGCCTCGGCGAAGCGCACCACGCCGTACATGCCGTCGTGGTCGGTGATCGCGATGGCGTCGAGCTTGAGCCGTTGTGCCTCCTCGACGAGCTCCTCGGGGTGGCTCGCGCCGTCGAGCCAGCTGAAGTTGGAGTGGCAGTGCAGCTCCGCGTACGGCACGCGCTTGCGGGTGACCGCGAGCTCGTCCACGCGCAGCTCGAAACCCGGCGGCGCGGCGTACCTGTCGCGGTGCCGTGACCACCCGGGACCGTCACCGCCGTCGGGTTTCTGCTCGACGGGCTTGCCGGAGAGGGCGCGTTCCAGCTCCCTCCAGCGGACCGGCGGGTTATTCCAGCCCATCAGGTGCCTTGCGCGGCAACGGGATCAGGATGTCCAGCAGGTCCCACTCCTGGTCGTCGAACATCAGTCGTACACCCCTTCCAGAAACCATCTTTTGTTCCTGCGGATCAGCAGGAACGCCTGGTCGTTCGTCTGCACCTGGATGCGCGCTGCCCGATGCGGGTCCTGCGCCCACCACCGCTCGTCGACCGGCCACGGCCCGGCCCACGCGATCACTTCCTGCGTTCTTCCGTTGACCGCGAGCTTTTGGGGCTTCGCGGTGAGTTCGAGGCGGCCGGTCACGCCGATCTCGTTGCCGTCCGCGTCCCTCAGGTCGGCGGGGTCGTCGGCGAGCGTCGCGGGTGCCCTGGTGAGCCGGCCTGGCCACGGGTGGTCCGGGTTTTGCGCCGCCACCCGCTCGTCACCCCACGGCACGAGCCTGACCTGCTCCTTCGGCCCTCTGCCGCCGTCGAGCACCGGCGTGAGAACGCTGTCCGAGCCGAGCAACCCCTGGACGTGCAGGAGTGCTCGCACCGCGCGTTCGTCGTCATGGCCCCACAAGCCGAGCTGCAGCGCGGTTCCGTTGACGACCTCGACCGGTTCGAGGGTGAGCGTCCTGATGCCGGAGGTGAGACGTTCGCGGGTGAGCCAGCCGTCGAGCTGCCAGCGCACCCGGTCCGCGATTCCCCGTGGTGTCAACGGTTCCGCGGCCCGCCACACCCGGTGCAGCTCCTCGTCGTTCTCGGTGCGGGCGTGGATGCCGAGCCGCGTGCAGGCGAGACTTCTGGTGGTGAGGTTCTCGTGGAGCCGTTCCGAGAGGATCTTCGCGGCGAACGCGGCCGCGTCGATGCGTTCGACCGGCTCGTCGAAGGTCTCCGTGACGGCCAGTTCGGGGGCGGGCCTGCGCTTGTCGAGCGGACGTTCGGGAAGGCCGCGTGCCAGGCGGTGCTGTCTCGTGGCCGGCCCTCCGAACCTCGACGCCACCGCGTTCTCCGGCACGTCCGCGAACGCGCCGAGCGTCTTCAGGCCGAGCCTTCGCAGCAGATCGACCAGTTCCGGCGCGTCGAGCTCGTGCACGCCCAGGGGTCTGAGGAACTCCGCGGTCCGGTTCAGCGGCACGATCACGTTGCGGTGCGCGGCTTTCGTGGCCGCGAAAAGGCTGTCTGCCACGCCCACCTGGGCTTCTGTGCCGGTTCGTGTCGCGATGTGGTCAACGATGCGTTCCGCCGCCTGCTCCGCGGACTTGAAGTAGCCGATCGGCCCCTGCGCCGGCACCGCGACCAAGCCGGGCTGCACGACCTCGATGCCGGGCGCGAGCTCCTCGACGGCCTCCGCGACCGGCTCGAAGAACCTGGCATCGCGCTGCGGGTCGTGCTCGAAGGTGATGAGCTCCGGGCACATCGACTCGGCCATGCGTTTGCGCATGGCCCTGCGGATGCCCTCAGTGCGCGCCACGGCCGAGGTGGACACGATCTCGTTGCCGTCGACGACCGCCACCGGCACGTGCTGGCCGGTGCCGGTGGCGGTGCAAGCTGCGACGACGGGCCAGTCCGGGCACCAGACCGCGAGCAGACGAGTGTCCTTCACGCGGGCTGCTCTCGCGTTGTAGCCCGCCTGGCGGCCAGCTCGTCGACCCGGTCCGGACCGGCATCAGCCGGCTCGTCGGACCCGGCCGGTTCGCCGGCCACCAGCGGGAGCTCGATTTCCTCTTCGCCGAACGTCAGCAACACGTGCTGCGGCCGTCCCGCCGAGCCGCGGCCACCGCTGCGCACGCTGATCTGCTGGCGCCGCAACGTCTCCGCGCCGTCGTCGAGGGGGTTCCAGCGCACGGACTCCGCGGTCAGCTCCACGTCGGGCGAGGGCCAGGAACCGAAGGCGATGAGCACGGCGCGGCGTTGGCGGGCGCGGGCAGTGAGGCGCCGCGCGAGCGAAGGAGGCAGTGGGCAGGCGACGGCCACCAGGTCGACGCCGTCCAGCAGGGC